>NZ_FMXA01000012.1:0-12245 GCF_900103425.1 Dialister histaminiformans
TATCAATTCAAATTCATTCTGTGAGATTGCGTTGTTTATTTTCTCCTCGATACTTATATCTTCATCAAAAAATGTATATCTACTATTTTATGCTATACCTCGCCGAATCGTTAACAGGTAGAAGCTATACCGAAGGAAAGCATGAAAATGTTCTGAGTTCTTTTAGTCTGATAGGAAGCCATCAAGCTTTCCAGATGATGGCTATTTGCAGTATGCCTGCCAGTTTTCTCAGATCTCGCCTGCTCAATCTTCGTATCTCTGTTTCAACTGTTCATACGGTTAAAGTAGTTGATAGCCTCAGGGCTAAAACGGATGCTGATAGCGCCATCGGAGAATGGCCCCAGTTCATATGGCTGATAAACCAGGTCGATGGTTCCGCCCCCACGGAGGAGATAATCCTGGGATACCCGTTCGACCGGCCAGTTTTCGGAATCATATTCCACTTCTTCATCAGACTCGTTGTACAAGGGGAGTACCATGGATAATATTCCGTTTTCCAGCTGGTCTGCATTTCGGATGCGTACATAGTTGTACAGAGGAATCCGGTTTCCGGTTTTCTTGTTATAGACAATACAATCGTAGGATACCCATTCATGGGCTGCTCCTGCAGGATAGGACAGGTTAATAAGTTCAAGGGAGATGACAGAATCGTCCTCGTATGTCACCTCATATTGGGTCTCTACAGAATAAAATTCTCCTGTATCATATCCCTTTTTGGAATCATATACCCAGGTGGCAATATCCTGATTGATTTTCTTCTGCGCCGTCTGATTCTGTGTGTATACCAGAGGGTATTTTAAATCCAGGTTGACCTTCTGGATAGATCCGGTCTGTACACTGGCAGATACCATGGAAGCAGTCAATGTGGTCAACAGAAGGGCCAGAGAAAATATTTTTTTCATATGCATAGGGATTCTCCTCTCTATGAAAAACAGATATACTTTTCTTTATTATAGTATAAATATACAGAAAGGGCAGGTAAAAAACCAAAGACAGATGCGGGAATTGAGTGTGCAAGTGACGAGAAATTTAACAGACAAGATGAGGCAAAACTTTGGGAGTCAGTTTAGAGAGGGAAACGCACTGTGTTCTTCCTGTTAAATAGCTTTCGCATTCTTAACGCAAGGAAGAAACAGGAATACCGTCTTGTATTTTATCTTTCTGTTCGTTAGCAAGCTTTAATACGGACCTAGATACCAAATGTCCTCTTCTTGCAAAGGGCAAGAATGCAAAAGCTGATTAATGAAAGCACGCAGCACGTTTTCCTCTCTGGAATACGATAGCCAATCATGGTGCACAATATCCAATCTCCAGGTTTGTTTTAGTCAGAAATCTGCGTTCTTACCGTTATCAGGCTTTAATACGGACCTGGATACCATTTTTATGGAAATTCAATGAATTTCTTAGATAGAAGACTTGTATCCCGTGGCAACAAGACATTGTTACCACGCCCGCCTGCCATATATTAAGATATCAAGGATTTGCAGGCATTCGAGACAATCCATTGTCTCGAATCCATCCGTTAGGCGGATGGTGGATAGTTGATATATGTATGTTTGTATGAAGGAAAGTAAGCTAATGTTCTGCCCTTTTGATAAAGAGGCTATTTACAGAATGCACATACTCAAAAATTTTACAGAAATTTTTGTCGTTCTGTAAATACGGTAAGGATTTCTTCCGACCGTGATCTTCCATCATCAGTTCAATCCTCACTTGCAGGGATATCTTATAATATAGACAGGTAATTATACATATTTTTCTGTGAAAGGAGTATGTTTATGAAATACAAATCTTATCTGCTTGCGGCGGTTCTGGGGGTTGGTCTGATGGCTGGCGTTTCCACTGCCTCAGCTTATACCGGGCAGGGGACCATGAAAGGAAATGATCTGGATATCACTTATCCAATTGTATTTACTCAGCGCCCGTATGCGCAGAGGCGCATCAATGACGACCTGTACAGGCTGGTAAAGGACACGTTTGATTCCTATGCGGACAAGGAGTTTGTCTCCGCTTATATGGACTATGAGGTAACTTATGAGGATGACGATGTCATTTCCCTGCTGATTCATGTTTCCCGTTATCCCGATAAGGCGGCGCATAACTGGAATGAAACCTATGGTTTGGTATACAACAAGCGCACCGGAAGCCGTATTCCGCTTTCCCACTATGTCCGCATAAAGGATGCAGCACAGCTTCAGAAAGCACTGGAAGAAGGGAAAGTGCAGGAGCTGGATGAAGCAGGAGATGTGCAGACTTTCTACAAGGATGACATGTTTGGTGTGTCGGAACTGACAGATTCTTATGTGCTTCGCAAGAATGGAAATATTGACCTGGTATATGGCCCTTATGGTTTGGGACCGTATGCGGCAGGAACCATGACGATTCCGCTCAACAGGGAAGCCGTGGCTTATTTCAATGGTCTGAATAAATAAAGGGCCAGGAGGTTGATCATGAAAAAATCAATTCTGGTTATGGGGCTGGCAACCCTTCTGTCACTGCCGCTGGCGGTGCATGGAGCAGAGGCTCCGATTCATTTGTATGGAAATTCCGGGATAGTGAACATGTATGATCATATGGGGTCTGCTGTGTATATGTATAAAAATTCGGCCCGGATGGTGGCAGAGGACCGGGATACAGGGTATATTTTCTCTGTTGATGTTAAAGACATATCCTATAATCCGGAGGCCGACCGTTTCCAGATTCAGTCAGTCACCCCAAGAACCACCATATGGTTCTATTGCCCGCTCAATAAAGGATTTCACGGGTACAGTGCCCTGCTGGCCGGGGATAAGGAAATTGATGTTCCGCCCTATGTAAATGATCAGGTATCCTACGTATCCTATGACCAGGGGAAAAACTGGCGCCCATTCTACATGGATGATACCCACGGATACAATCAGCCAGTACATGATCTGTTCTGGAAGGGACTCAATCTGATGAGGGGATTGGACAGATGAGATAGATGCACTAAAGCTCAAGGTGGGGCGGATCATAGGATTTGCAGGGCTGTGAGGATAGCCTGGCCATTCTCATGCCTGTATGAGCCGAGGTTCCTGGGGGCGCTGCAGGGCATCCTGCTTTGCCGCGGGTAAACTCAGGAAATAAAAAACGATTTCCCAATTCAGGGAAATCGTTTTTTTATGTTATGGGTTTATACAATAAGCTATACGGATTATCCACTACCTGCCTGAAGTCTGACCGTTTGAAATCTGCAGGCGAACACTGCAGTCTGCCTAGGGGGACAGTTGTTTTGCTTTGTTGGGATACAGGAAAAAGTGGCTCTTCACGCTTTTTTATGAAATAAAAATAATAATGTAGAAAACAGGCATTGAAAAAGAGCATTGTTTACTCCAATGTAAGTTGACCAAAACCACACAAGGAGGAATAACAATGCTCTTTTACTACCATAATAAAATCACTTCTAATTATCAATATTTCCGCGTAGACCATATTACCGACTATATGAATCCCCATTGCCATACCAGGTTTACCAGTTTAAGAACTGCAAAGGACTTCTTCTGTTCTCACGGCCAATCCCGTATGTATAGTTATAGGGCTTTTTCTGTACTTATTAAGGATTTTCTAAATCTTCCCAAAGAAAAGAAGTACATAGAGTTCTCAGGGCACAGATTTCGCAGCATATCCTGCGGGGAGACCATAACGGAAGATATCAATGCCCTTTTACGCGCGTTACCTGGGAAATGGCCTGGTGGATCATCCACTTACTGAAAGGCCATATGTCCATTTCCACCCTTTCAGATTTTTACCTGCTGATTATTCATCCCCAAAATTTCCGTGAAAAATCTATTATACCAATATACCAAGTTTTTCTATATTTTTCCCGAAAACGAAAAAACAGCGGGCAAAAGCTCGCTGTTTTCACAAGACAGGACAAAACATCTGCCATGTTGATATTAAGGTACAGGCCCGAGAATTCGGAAAGGATTCTTGCGAGGTTTTTCTCAAACGTCAAAGCTCAACTCTTGAACTTGCTTTTCCCCCTCACACCTGTCTTTTATGGCTTCTTCTGTCTGCAGTTCTGACTCTTTCGCACCGGGTTCTTCATACTGAGTCAGCATCTGCTGTATGGCGTTGATGACTTTCTGCTTCAGACTTTCCGGCTGCAGCACTTTTACTTCTGTGCCATGCTGGAGTATCCAGTAGCACATGGCCTGTTCATTCACATGAAGGAACGCATACAGCAGGCCATCCTTCTCACTGGTTACCGTAAAATTATCGCCAAAGGCATCTACCAGCTGATTCATCATTTCCGGAGTGGTTTCCAGAGTTACATCCACCGTATGTCCGGAGTACATGTACAGATCTTCGGCCATACGGACAGGAAGCTGCAGCCCCTGTTCAAATCCAGGAATGTCCTTCACTGGGCGCAGAGGTTCTTCTGATATATGGATGTCCGTAATCCGGTCCAGGCGGAAATGGGATATATTGTCATATTTTTCGCAGTTGCAGAGGAGGTAATATTTCCCAGCAGAGGTTACCATTTCATACGGACTTACCAGATAGGGCTCCTCCCGGCGGGGATGGAGCTGGAAATCGGTGCCGTACTGGTTATAGGTGAATGATACCTTGTGCTGTGTATGAATGGCCTCACTCAGTATATCTATGGTATAGAAAATCTGCTGATTTACGCCATGGGGCAGAGCCGACAGGTTCCGGATATGGGGAACCTTTTCCCGGAAATGCTGTCCGCCCAGACTTATGAGTTTTTTAATCAGCTCCCGGGCCTGAGGCTGAGAGATCATAGGCGAGAATAAGATATCGTCAATCAGTATACGGAGTTCAGACTCTTCAAAAGGGCGTCCTGCAAAATAGGTGCCGCTGGGATTGCGGCTGGAAACGATTTCATATCCCATGGATTGCAGGCCATGAATATTGTCTGTAACCGTTTTCCGGTCACAATGGAGATTATAATGTTTCTGAACCAGCGCAATGATATCATTGCGTTTCAATGGGTGTTCCGCATCTGAATATTCTTTCAGCACATTCAGAATGGCTACGCCCAGCATTCGTTTATTTCCTGGCATGATGATATGTCCTCCTTACGTAAAGGTGACAGGACATGAAAAGGTATCCTGTAGTCAGGTTTATAATTGTAATAATGTTTTTATATTTATTATATATGATAGCACATACCAAAGATTTTTGTACACACGTATCAAAATTACATGTAAACCTGTATTCCGCAGAAATAAGGGATGGAACAGGAAAATAAAATCTGACAAATTTTATCAAAAATTCATTTACAGGCAGGGGAATATGTGGTATGGTGGGAATATGAATTTTACAGGGAGAGATACATGATGTATCTCAGGGCAAAATTGTTGAAAAGCAATGACGCAAAGCTACAGGGCCTTTAACATGGCAGCCAGCTGCAAATTATACTTTTAGCGTGCATTGCGGAATGGCAATGCACTTTTTTCATGTCTGATAAGCAGCACAGTGCATGGCCGAAATCAGCAGGAGTTGGATTCCTGCACTTCTTATGAACAGAATTGAGATAAGTTCGGATTGAGGGAATATGCAGCTTTACAGAGAATTTCAGACAGAAGCTTCTGAGGGAAGAGAAACAAACAGAATGGGTCCCTGGGGGATCAGAATGCTGGAGGCACTGCAGCAGCAGACGGCCATAGCATTGAAGGAAAACGTTCCGGAACAGCGGATTAAACGGCTTATGGAGGGGACATTGACAGCCCTGCATGGCGAGTATATGTCACTCATATTGCGCAATACCTCCGGAACTTATGATATGGCTATAGAATGCACTCATGGTGCGTTTCCTGAATACAGACCGCTGGTACAGGATGTGCCGGAAAGCAATCTGATGCCCCGGTTGTGGGATATGCTGTATCGCGGCAGCGGGGTTATTATCCAGGACGTGCATCAGGCCATCGATAATGTCAAGGGCCAATGGGACTGGGAGATGGTAAGCAAGGTGGATAATGCCATTCTGGTGCCATTCCTGCATAAGGGAGAGGTGCAGGCGCTGCTGGTGGTGTGCAACCTGATGGAAGAAGCATGTGATGCCTATATCCGGTTTGTCCCGCTTCTTAAGGTAATAACGGAGAACATGCTGCGGGAGCTTCCGGGAGATAAAGGATTTACCTTCCTGGATGCGGAGCCGGAAAAACAGGTGGAAGACTGGAAGGCCGGGCTGTATGATACGCTGTTCTATCACAGCGATATGGGGATTTTCTGCAAGGATAATAACCATCGGTATGTGGCGGCCAATGATACGTTTCTGGCGTCCTATCATGTGACACGGGAAGAGATTCTGGGGAAAACTGATGAAGAACTGGACATGCACGAGTATCCGGAAGAAGTGAAGGAAGAGGAGGAGCGAATCCTCACCACGGGAGCCAGAGTGTTGAACCAGGTGCGGAATATAACATGGAATGGGGAAAGGCGCACATTCCTTGTCAGCAAGCTGCCGGTGTGGAAGGATGGTGCAATGCAGGGAATCATCGGATATTCGGTGGATATAACCAACCGGGGACAGGTTGGTGGAGACAGGCATCCTCTCTTTGCTGCGAGACAGCAACAGGAAGAGGCGAAAATGTCTCCAGGTAACCGGTGGAAACAGAAGTATGAGAAATTAGGAGAGAATTTTGCCTGTCTGTCCATTCAGATACTGAGGAGAGAAGAATTCTGCCAGCTCTTGGGAGAAAAGGCATGCCATGCCATGAAGGAATCCATCTTGAGGACGGCAGGCGGTATACTTCCGAAAGAGGCGGAAATCATTCAGATTTACAAAGCCCGTTTTTTGATCCTTATTTCGTGTAAGACACCGCAGGCGATGGAAACCTGGGAAAACCGGATCAGACAGGCGCTGCAGTCTCTGTCATGGAATGGAAAAGGGAAGTCTTTCCCTCTGCAGGTCATGATTGGGGCGGCCCTTTATTCCGAAACTCACGCCGTGGAAGATATGGTGGCTCTCGCCGATTCCCGTATGAAAGCGGATAATCCGCAGCTACCGGAGATAGAAAAAGGGAGTATACGGAAATTCAGCCGTCAGCAGATGGAACAGCAGCTCAGACTTTATGAGTCAGTGTTTGACTATGTCCGTCTGGTGGATCCAAAGACACAAACTGCCAGCGTTCTGGATAAGAATGGAAAATTATATACATCCCCGTACAAGTGTTATTATCTGCTGGGGCGGGATGCCGCCTGCTGTAACTGTACTTCCAGGCAGACATTGAAGGATCATAACGTGCACAGGCGCATAGCTTCTGCGGGAGACCAGGGTTATTACGTGGAAAGCCGCTATGTGGAAATGGATAACGAGCCCTATGTACTGGAACTGATTGACAAAGTGGATAGCATGCAGAAATTTGCGCCGGAATATAAGCAGCGCATGGAACAGCTCAGAGACGAATGGACACAACTGGAAGAACAGAACCAGGTGCTGAAACAGAAAAATCTGGAACTGTACCATCTGTCTCGTACCGATGCCCTTACACAGGCAGAAAACCGTCTGGGACTTCGCTATGGGTTTACTTCATTTGTTCGTCACCGGGTCATGGTTATGATGGTGGATATCAATAAATTCAAACAGTATAACGATGCTAATGGGCATCAAGCCGGAGACCATGTGCTGGTAAACTTTGCACACATTCTGATACAGGCTTTTGGAAAGAAAAACTGCTTCCGTTATGGTGGCGATGAATTTCTGGTCATTGCCAATCTGGCGGAAGAAGAATTCGACCAGAAGATGCAGCAGGTTATCGAAGCGATATCCCGGATTGACATCCCCGGTGCAGCCAGTGCACCACATGGAAGCTTCGGATGTGTCTATGGCTATGCAGATAGCAAGGAAACACTGCGAAATATGATTCGCCAGGCCGATTATTATATGTACCAGGTTAAAAACGGGAAACTGGGTACAGATATTAAAAAAGGATATTATGACGAAAACTGGGCGGATACTATGGATTGAGCCTGGGAAAGCCGATGTCTCCATGTGGGGACATCAGAAAGAATAAGTCTACGGCCTGTTGACTCTTTGTGAAAAGCAGAAAGATTCTGAGTTCATTCCGGTTCTTTCTGCTTTTTAAGTTGTCTTGTATGCATTTTCGATTCTACTCCTGCAATCCTTTAACACCAAAAGGAGATGGTACAGGGACTAACTACGGGTGGTAATTTCCTGGTTTTATAAATCCACAGGAATTCATGCGATGAATATTCTTTTTACATAGAAAGGGGGAATCTTTGCGAATGGCTATAAATCTGGCCATAGTGTAATATATATAAAGATAATATAAGTAATGGTTATGTCCTGAGTATTCGTAAGGAGTCATGTCGGATAGGGATATCACTGAGGGAAAGGGGACAGGAGAACACAAATGACAGAATCATTAAAAGATAAAGTGAAACAACTGGTAAATGAGGGGAATGCCAGGGAAGCTATTTCATTGCTGCAAAACCAGGCTGATCAGGGGGATGGCCAGGCCATGTACGATCTGGGATGCTGCTACGCAGAAGGATGGACAGACAAACCAGATGAAGAGAAAGCCCTTCTGTGGTATGGCAGGGCATGGGATGCACCTGACACAGAAGAAATCAAAGGAAAGATAGCCGATAGTATAGGCGATATTCATTTCCACCGAAAATTGAATTTTCAGGAAGCTGCCAGGTGGTATCGGAAATCTGCTGAAAGAGGATATGACTGGGGATACTGCGACTGGGGCAGCTGCTTTGCCTGGGGGCTTGGTGAAAGTAAAAACACCCAAAAGGCGCTGGAACTGTATAAGAAAGCGTATGAACTGCATGGAGAGGCGGAAGGGGTTACGGCCAATGACATAGGCCATGTCTACCAAGGGGAAACCGGAGAAAAACCGGACTATAAAAAAGCGGTATCCTGGTTCAGAAAGTCAGCCAAAGCAGGATATTCCTGGGGACTGTACAATCTGGCCTCTGCCAGTGAAACCGGCCTGGGAACGGAACTGGACAGGGAAAAGGCGTTTTACCTGTACCAGGACGTCCTTAATACATATGATGATGACGCGGCGGCTCAGGCGGCGAACCGCATGGGGCTTCTGCTTCGCCAGAAGGGGGACCAGGATGAGGATGCCTATGCCCTCTTCCGCTTGTCGGCAAGGCTGGGCTCCACCTGGGGAATGTATAATGCCGGAGCCCTTCTGAGAGATGGAATAAACGGAAAACCTGACATACGACGGGCCATCAAATGGTTCAGTCATGCCTATAATTCCTATGGAGAAGCATCAGGTATTGCGGCAAACAGTCTTGGACTGATTTACAGCGATGAGGACTTTGAATGGTTCAGCATGGAAAAGGCCTGCCGCTGGTTCAGAAAATCCGCATCCCTGGGCTATGGCTGGGGAGCTTATAATCTGGCAGATAATTATGCGCTTGGCCGGGGGGTTAAGTATAACCCGAAAAAGGCCATTAAGTACTACACTATGGCCTATGAACAGGATGATGAGGCATCAGGGGAAGCAGCCAACCGGTTGGGCATGTTGTATGAAAATGGCCTCCCGGGGTTATCTGTTGACTTCAGTAAAGCCCTTGCATGGTACCGGAAATCCGTTGATTTGGGGTGCGCTCCCGGGTTGTATGATCTGGCCGGTATGTATGATCAGGGCAAGGGCTGTACCATGGACAAGGAAAAAGCGCTTCAGCTTTATGAACGGGCCTACGATATGGTGGATGAAGTTTCTGGTTATGCAGCCTGCCGCATAGGCGAAATCTACAAAGCCGGTATAGGAATCAGGCCTGATATGAAAAAAGCTTTTTTCTGGTATGAACGGGCAGCGGAAAGTCATCTGGAAGAGGCCTTCTTTGCCCTGGGAGAATGTTATGAGCATGGAGAAGGCACGGAACCGGATTCGGAACAGGCGATGACATGGTATAAGAAGGCTTATGACTGTGGAGGAGAATATGCAGGCCGCGCATCCTGCCGGATAGCTCTGATTCTGGAACAGTGCAGAGAACCATCCGAAGAGCTGGATAAGGAAATCCTTCAGTGGTTGCAGAAATCAGCCGATGAAGAATTTGACTGGGGAATCCTCAACCTGGCAGATGCCTATCTCCACGGATCCGGCGTGAAGGCGGACGGGAAAAAGGCAGCGGAACTTCTTACCCGGGTATATCTGATGGGGGATGAAGCAGCCGGTGAAGCGGCCAATTCACTTACCCTCATGTATGCCGGAGGCTCGGCCGGACTGAAACAGGACATGAATAAGGCGATAGATTGGGCGAAAAAATCCGCCGAACTGGATCAGGAATTCGGATACTATACGCTGGGGAAATGCTACCTTAACGGGGTGATAGTTCCCATGGACAGGAAAAAGGCGCTGGACTACTTTGGCAAGGCATGGAATAAAAAAGGAAAATCCGAAGCGGAATGTGCAGAGGAAATCGGCATGATTTATCTGCAGGGAGCGGATGGTATTCCAACAAACCTGCCAATGGCTATGGAGTGGTTTACCCGTGGAGCGGAAGCCGGCTCCACCGATGCCTGCCTGTTTCTGGGGAACTGCTACCAACATGGGATGGGTGTTGAACCGGATGGAGAAAAGGCTGTTTCCTATTTCACCCGGGCCTGCAAGCCAGGCGCTCCTTCTGCAGAAATGGCGATTATGAATATCGGGAGCATATATGAAGAGGGCATGGAAGGCGTGGAAAAGAATCCGGAAATAGCCATCCAGTGGTACCAGAAAGGGGCCGAAGAAGGCCTGGCTATGTGCGCCGCCCATCTGGGAGACTGTTATCTGAACGGCCGAAATGGACTGGATATTGATATGGAACAGGCTATGTCATGGTATGAAAAGGCATCCCATATGGAAGGCCTCGGCGCTGGGGTTGCACTGGCACGTATGGGAGAAATTTACGATTACTTAGGTGGAAACCAGGTCCATGATATGAAGAAGGCTATGGAATTCTATACCAGGGCGGCCGATGCCAATTGTGCAGCCGGAGCCTTCCACATGGGCGAATGCTACGAAATGGGGCGCGGCGTTGCGATGGACGGCGTAAAAGCTATAGAGTGGTATTCCAGGGCTTCTATTATGTTTGGGGAAGAATCCATCCGGGCCATAGAAAGCCTGGTAAATATCTTCCGCCATGGCGCTGTCGGTGTGGAACCGGACGAAAACCGCGCAGCATTCTGGGAAATGATGCTGACAGAAATCCCATCCACTGACCCGGTGGATACTATGGAATCCATGATAAATGATACCCAGAACACAACGATTAACTGAAAGAGGGGCAAAAAAATGCAGGTATGAGGTTTGAGAATTGAGGGGATTTGCCAACCTGATGAAGGATTACCCTCAGATACGAAAACCCGCAAGGTTTTCTTCAGACATCAGAACGGAAACCTTGCGGGACCCTTTCAGACAAAACCGAAGAATATAGTAAAACGAGATTTCCCTTTTTTACGGGAAATCTCGTTTTCTTATGTCTTTTATAAAGGAAAAATGAAAAAACTAAGAGAAGTAAAGCCTGCGCAACGAAGCTCCTTTCTTGAAAGAGTAGGATTATCACCATGTTTGGTTGTTATTGGCTGTAATATCCATATTTCCTGTAGTTTCACATAGAGGAATCAACTATCCCCCGCCAGCAAAAAGCTGGCGGGCCCCCTTTCTCTCCAGAAAGGAGCTTCGTATAGTATTTTGTCTTGTGGTATAAATTTTCCTGTTTTTAACGTATGATGCAGAAACAGGAATACTGTCTTGTAATTTATCTTTCTGTTCGTTAGCAAGCCTATAAGTAGGTTTGGGCAAGCATACCAAACTGCTCCTTTCTTGAAAGAAAGGGTGGACCGGAAAGCCGCAAACTTTGTTCGCTGTCTGCAAATCCTTTCGGGATTCGAGGCGGTATGAGCCAAGGCTCATAGGTCGGCAAGAATCCAGGTGGGATTCTCGAGACCGTGCAATCCTTGCAGATTGCAGGAATGAAGCGGAAGATATTCTTATAAATGTTAAAAGGACAAGAAGGGAAAAGGTGCACAAACGGAAAGCATGCAACACGTTTTCCGTTCTGGAGAGAAAGGGGGACCATCTGATTTATCAGATGGTGGAAAGTAGAACCCACTATGTGAATCAGAAGGAATGAAGGTAATATGTTACACTTCGTTGACTTTACGAAAACGTAAGAATAAGAAAGCTAAGAAAAGGAAAGCATGAGAAACGATGCTCCTTTCTTGAAAGAAAGGGGGACCGACGAAGTCGGTGGATAGTTGATTCCACTTTGTTTGAATAAAGGAA
>NZ_FMXA01000012.1:12859-72354 GCF_900103425.1 Dialister histaminiformans
AAAAACTCCCGGGACTGTACACAGACAGTACGTCCAGGGAGTTTTTGGATGGCTGGGGCAAGATTTGCGCCCGGACCGCCCAAATTTAAAGGTTGAGCTCCTTGGCGTGCGCACTCATCCCCTTAATACATGCTTCCATAACTACCGCCATATCGAGTCCCAGGCGTTCAACGCCTTCTTTGATACACTGACGGTCTACACCTTCTGCAAAGGCCTTATCCTTGAATTTCTTTTTCAGCCCTTTCACCTTCATGCCATTCATGCCTTCCGGGCGCATAAGGGCATAAGCCATGATGATGCCGGAGAGGCCGTCCACGGTGATGAGGCTCTTTTCCATATTGGTTTCCGGTTCTCTTTCAATGCCGCAGACTTTGTAGCCGTGAGAGATGATGGCTTCAGAATCTGCATTGTCGATGCCTTCCGGATCCAGAATTTCATGGACATGGTGGCAGTGTTCGTCCGGATACTTTTCATAATCCACATCGTGAAGATAACCGATGGCTGCCCAATGATCGCGGTCTTCATGGAAATAATCGGCCATGGCTTCCATGCAGGCACTTACGGCCTGTGCATGGGTGAATAAATGAGCTTCCGTCGTATAACGGGGAAGGATTTCTTTTGCTTTTTCCAGTGTCAGCTGCATAATCTTCTCTCCTTTGGCCAATGGGCCGGGTAGTGCATCAATATAAAAAAATCTATTTATTCATTATAGTGAGAAGAATGGGGATTGTAAATAGTGTATAATAATACCCGGATTTTCAGGAACACAGAATGGAGGTGATGGCCTGTGGGGCAGCAACTCATAATCCGAGAGGCCGTGGAAGAGGATGAAACCATGATGCGCTGCATCTATAATGCGTGCATGGAAAGGGAACCCTGGGCGTCTGATTACCGGCTGTATACGGAAAAAGCCATGCATTCCTTTTTCGAGGAGAAGAAGGAAAAAGGTTATCCTGTATTGGCAGCCGTTATGGGAGGCCGTCTGGTGGGATTTATTTCAGCAAAGCAATTTACCGAGTGGAAGACGGAGGGGAACGTCTGGGAATATGGCGTTTATGTGGATGGGGCCTGCCGGAGAATGGGTGTAGCTACAGCGCTGCTGGAATCTCTCTGCACCAGGGCCGTGGAGGAGGGCGTGGAATCCCTCATGGCCTGTATTGATGTGAAGAATGTTCCTTCCCTGTGGTTTCATGAAAACCGGGGCTTCATTTCCGTGGGGAGCTTTACCAAATGGAGAAAAGAGGGAGAACCCCGGACAGTGGCCCTTTATGAACTGGAACTGACTTAGACAGAGAAAAAGCGCTTGTTATAGAGTCCGGAAGATGTCTTTTTTACGTATCGTTATAAAATCTTAATATAAATTCATATGCATCCATGCGCAGTGAGTGCTATAATTAATGACATTGATTCTTAATTAGAAATTATTTTTTATAGCATTGTAGCTATCAGGCAGAGGAGATGTTGTTATGAACGCCAAAAACGGGACAATATACATTGTCTTAACGGCATTGGCATTTGGCACGATGGAAATTGCGCTGAAAATAGCTGGTTCATCTTTTACCGCATTTCAGCTCACGTTCCTTCGTTTTTTTATTGGCGGGCTGCTGCTGCTCCCGCTGGCAGTTAAGGATCTGATGCACAGACATGTGCACCTGACAAAATCAGATTGGATTTATGTGGCCATTCTGGGGATAATTAACGTTATGTTCAGCATGGTGCTGTTCCAGATCGGGGTTAACAAATCCAATGCAGGGCTGGCAGCGATTGTCTTCTCCTGTAATCCGGTATTTACCATGATTTTCTCCTACTTTATTACGCATGATGCACTGACAAGGCAGAAGATTATCACCATTATTCTGTCCCTCATCGGCCTCTGTATCGTAGCCGATCCGGTGGCAATTATTGAAAAGGGGAGCGTAGGCCTGCTCATCGTACTGGCAGCGGCCATCAGTTTCTCCCTGTATACCACATTGGGTAAGCTGCGCATTAAGAAGATAGGCGGCAGCGCCATGAACAGTTTCAGCTTCATCATTGGTTCTTTTGGTGTGCTGGCCATTCTATTCTTTACCCATGGCCCGATTCTTTCCGGCATTGATTCCCACTCCATCTGGCCACTGATTTACACCTCTGTGGTGGTAACCGGATTTGGTTATGTATGCTTTATGAAGGCCATCGAACTGTCCGGCCCGGCCAACGCATCCTTTGCTTTCTTCATCAAGCCGGTAGTGGCACTGATTCTGGCGTCCATCGTACTGGGCGAACCGATTACCCTTCGCGCCGTTATCGGACTGGCTCTGATTATTGCCGGCTGCGTTCTGGCTGGTCCGATCGAACGCCTTCTGTTCAAGAAGAAACTGTCCGAATATCCGGTACTGGATACTGAGCCAAAGAAGGCCAGCGAGGTAGCAGGCAACCCACTGGTAGTTACCGTATCCAGAGAATTTGGCAGTGGCGGCCGCGCTATTGGGCGCCGCCTGGCTAAAGAACTGGGCGTACCTTTCTATGATACGGAAATCATGCAGATGGTTGGCGAACGGGAAGGGCTGAGTCTGGAAGAAGTAAAGAAACAGGATCAGTCTATTGAAAACCGTTTTATCTATAATCTGTTTGATAAATACACCCATCTGGCCTCCGGTGCCGTAGCACCTAAGGATGAACTGTTCCTGGCAGAGACCTCGGTCATTAAGGAACTGGCAGAGAAAGGTTCCTGTGTCATCGTAGGACGCCTGGCCAATGTCATTCTCAAGGACAGACCCAATACATTCAACCTGTTCATCGCCTCTGATCCGGAATGGGCAGCCCGCCGTGTCATGCTTCGCGAAAAGGTAGACAAAGCCACGGCACGCCGTATGATTGCCGATGTAAACAAACGCAGAAGCGAACACTGCCGTTACTACACCGGTACATTCTGGGGCTATGCAGCCAACTATGACCTTCTGCTCAAGTCCAGCGAATGGGGCATCCCTGAATGCATCAAACTGATTTTGAGCGCTATTCAGCATCGACTGAGTCTTGAAGTAGCCAAAGACGAAGCCCAGGCATAAGGAAGAGCGATTAGAGGAAACCTTTGCGAGCAGAAGCTCGGATTCTTTCAAACAACGAAAAAGCGGCAGGAATTTTTCCTGTCGCTTTTTGATGCTATCTGGAATGGCAGAGTGCAGTGGAATATTCTCTTGTAAAAAATAAGAATGCTAAAGTTAACACAAGGGAAACTTGCAATACGAAGCTCATTTCTGGAGAGAAAGGGGGCCCATCTGATTTATCAGATGGGGGATAGTTGATTCCTCTATGTGTGAATAAGGGAAAGCACGCTTGTGTGCTCCGTCTGAAGTCTGATCGTCTGCAGACGGCCATAGCAGTCTGCCTCGTGGAAAGTAGAGTCTTGTATGTTGACGCCGAAACCAGGGAAAAAGCACTGTCTCTGGCCAGAGAGAAATACCGTCAGGGGGCTTTTATACTTGAGCCAGGTTATTTGCTGGATGTAAAATTTATCCCTTTAGCAACAGATGAAGAATAGAAGATTACATCGGTGTTGAACCGGTTTGAAAGCTTCCTTTATAATCAGGATAAAGGAGGCCTCTATGAATATCTGTCTTGATATGTCCCTGACATCGAAATATACCAGCCATTCCCAGATGGCGCGGGTGGTGACAGAACAGTGGGTTGAAAAAAATATGTTCTGTCCGCGTTGTGGAGCAGGTCATATTATACATTTAAAAGCTAATCGTCCAGTAGCTGATTTTGCATGTCCACAATGTGGTGCAATTTTTGAATCGAAAGCGAAACGGGGGACTTTAGGAAGCAAAATTACTGACGGAGCCTATGAAACCATGATTCGCAGGATTCATGAAGCGGATAATCCGGATTTCTTTTTTATGTCCTATGATCTGGATAATGCCAGAGTGCGCGATTTCCTGATTATACCAAAGCATTTCTTTGTGGATTCTATTATAGAAAAAAGAAAGCCTCTGGCCGATACGGCGCGAAGGGCTGGATGGGTTGGATGTAATATCTTACTGGAAGAAATTCCATCTTACGGACGTATTTCGCTCATTCAGAATGGCAGGATAGCTGATAAAGAAGATATATGCCGGAAATATCAAAGAACATCTTTTCTGGCAGACATGAACATCCCATCAAGAGGATGGCTCATGGACGTTTTTCGCTGTCTCGAAGACATAAAAACAGAAACATTTACATTGCAGGAAATGTACCAATTCGAAGGCCGCCTGCAGATTCTTCATCCCGAAAATCACAACATCCGAGCCAAAATCCGCCAGCAATTGCAGTACCTGAGAGACAAAGGACTGATTCAGTTCATGGAACGGGGCGTCTACAGGAAGATTCGGTGATGTAGGCAAAATATATCTAAATATATCTGAAAATCAGAAAAAGCTGAAGAAAACCCAAAATCATGTGTTTTTTTCAGCTTTTTGTATGGGTAATTTTAAAATAATCAGAATTCAATAAAAATTATCTGTAGAGGAATAAAGTGAGTATATCCCAGTGTTGGGTACCTGAAAAAGGTATCCTTTTCATTTTTTATTATCCTTGGGTAAAGGGGTGATTTTTACATCCAGTAAATTCCCCGGTGCGAGTATGAACTCACCTTGTCTGTATTTTTCCTGTGCCATGAGGATGGCTTCTTGTTTGTTGTTGGCATTGATGCAAAAGGTATCACTGATGGTTTCTTCGATGAGAATTTCAAATTGCATAAAGGACTCCTTTCAAAAGTGATCAGATCGTATACCGGAATGGATATAAAGTCAATACAGGACAACCCAGTTGACAGGAGGCAACTGAATTGCATGGAATCGATTGTTTGCCCATCGCTCGCAATTTACAATAAAAATAAGGTGAATACCGATGGATACAGGAGAATGACTGTTCATCCCTATGCAGATGTGGCATGGGCTGTATAGGAATCAGGGATAAAAAGATATCCGGTATTCCGTGTATGGAGCCTGGGAATTCATTAATCCGATTAGCTTTATTTCAGTGAGGTGGACTATGATTTTTGATTTCAGCAAAGAAGTAAAGACAGCAACCAGTGAACGAGAACGGAAAGAAGCCATGATTGACCGTATCATTCGGCCTGAAGTTGAGGAAGCTATACGGGAGGCAGGGCTTAATCCGTCATATTTTATGGTGAACAAAGCTTCTGAACAGGAGTTTTTTAAAAAGCCTTTTACCGATACACAGGAAGATGGCTCGTTTGCCAGCCTATATTATGATTGGATTACCCCGGATACGCTGTATCGCTGTGAATGCCGAATCGAATTATCCTGGGATTTTCTGACAGTAAAAAGCGAAACCGATATGTATCGCATGGAGCACTATAGCAAAGGAAAACCGGAATGGCAATATTTTAATGGAGAAGACTGGGAAGAGGGGCCGGAGGAGGATTTCTTCCCGATTACTGACCTTGAACTACGGTGGCTGCAATAAGGGAAAGAAGGATTGATGAGCTAACTCTCCTCTCTTGCTTTTTTTAGCAAAAATAGTATTATTTACATATATGACTAATTCTATATGACGATTTTTACATGACTATTCCCATATGGTGGTTTTAATATGATTGAGTCTATATAACAGGTATGAGAGGTAATTATTATGGCAAATCGGTATCCAAGGTTAGTAATCAATTTGAATCATCTAAGACATAATGCGCATCAGGTGGTAGATACCTGTGCGGCCCGTGGCATCAGTGTGGCTGGGGTTATCAAGGGGGCAGCAGGTATGGTTCCGGTAGCGCAGGCTATGGCGGATGGTGGATGCCAGTTCCTGGCATCTTCCCGTATGGAACAGCTGGCGGGTGTAAAGGCAGCCGGAATTACTACACCGCTCCTTATGCTTCGTGTACCTATGCTCAGTGAAGTAGATGAGCTGGTCCAGGTAGCCGAATATTCTCTGAACAGCGATATTACGGTGCTTCGTGCGCTGAATAAGGCAGCCGGGGAAGCCGGCAAGGTACACCATGTCATCATCATGGCCGACCTGGGGGACTTGAGAGAAGGTTTCTGGGATAAGGATGAAATGGTGGATGTATGTGCGGAAGTGGAAGAACATATGGACAACCTGGATCTGGCCGGCGTTGGTGTGAACGTGGGCTGCTATGGCTCGGTTGTGGCTACACCGGAAAAGCTGCAGGAACTGGTTGACGTTGCCCGTCGCGTAGAAGAACGCATCGGCAGAAAGCTGGACATCGTATCCGGCGGAGCCAGCTCCAGTTACATGCGCGTGCTGGATGGAAATATTCCGGAAGGCATCACCAATCTCCGTATCGGGGAAGAAATCCTTCTTCCACAGGATCTGCTGTACCTGTATGGCTATCCGCTGAACGGTATGTATGATGATGTATTTACCCTGGAATCCCAGGTTATCGAAGTGCGGGATAAGCCATCCTATCCAGTAGGAGAACTTGGCGTAGATGCCTTCGGTCACAAGCCGGTATACATCGACAAGGGCATCCGCCGTAAGGTACTTCTTGCCATGGGCCATTTGGACTATTGTGACTACAAGGACCTTATCCCACAGGACAAGGACGTAGAAATCCTTGGCTGCTCCAGTGACCACACCATTATGGATGTTACCGATGCACCAAGAACCTATCATGTAGGCGATATTGTGAAGTTCAATCTGATTTATGGGACAAACCTGTTCCTCTGCCATTCTCAGAATGTACAGAAGGTCTTCATCGACGAAGAATAAGGATGAACTGAAGTTCATTGAACTTCTTTCAGACAAAATCTAAGGTTATGACGAAACGGCTTCCTGTTGGAAGTCGTTTTGTTATGCTTTTTATAAAAAGACAGGAATGAGCATTGAGATAGATAAGATAAAGCGCAAAGAATGCAAGAAAGGCAGAGGCCCTCTGAAGTCTGACCGTCTGAACTATCTGATAGTCTAAGGCAGGCCTTGGGGCCTTCCCATAGACACAGGACGGGGGTTGCGCTTATACTGAAAGAGAAACTCTATTAACCGAAATAAGGAGAAATATTATGGCAGAAGCAATCAGAAAGAATAATAAAGGACCTCTGTTCCAGCAGTATCTGGAAGAAAAGAATATGGCTCAGGCTTTTGAACGCCAGCAGTCTAACGATTCCACACAGAAGATGATTTTCATGACCGCTATCCCGGTAGGAAACTATCGTCTTCTTGGCACTATCATCACCGACAACACCATGTTTGTCATTACCCGTTTCCATCTGGGATATGTGAACAGAAAAGATGGACACTACGATGCCTTCATGCACTATCTGGCAGAAGTGAATGCACGCCACGCCCTGTTTAAAATGCTCGTTACTGAAGACGGCCGTGTATTCATTGACAGCTGCTGCCCATTCCTGGACGAAAGCTTTGATCCGTTCTCTGTAAATGTAACCTTCAGTCTCGTAGTAGACTTCCTGCAGAATAATTACGAAGAAGTCCTTAAGCATCTGGATAGACCTGGGGATGCGAGGGAGGGGATTTCGTTGAGCGTCAACTAAAATTTCGGCCGGTCCGGGCGCATATCTCGATGGAAGAGGGAAAATCCTTCCCAGGCGTATGTCTGTATACAGCCTGAAAAGTTATTTTCCCTCTTCCATCGACCTCTGCATCCCGGCCTGGCTCGAAATTTTAAAGGGGTGCGGAATTTATAACGTCCGGTCTCCCGTTTTGGGCTGTGTCGCTTAATATGGTTTCAGAACCTCCGCGTACCAAGTACAGCGGAGAACCTGAACCATATTGGCTTCTTGCCAAAACGAAAGCCTGGCGCGAAATTTAGAAAGGTAAGAATTTATAACGGCCGGTCCGGGCGCATATCTCGATGGAAGAGGAAAATCCTTCCCAGGCGTATGTCTGTATACAGCCTGAAAAGTTATTTTTCCTCTTCCATCGACCTCTACATCCCGACCTGGCTCGAAATTTTGAAAGGGTGCGGGATTTATAACGTCCGGTCTTCCGTTTTGGGCTGTGTCGCTCAATATGGTTTCAGAACCTCCGCGTACCAAGTACAGCGGAGAACCTGAACCATATTGGCTTCTTGCCAAAACGAAAGCCTGGCTCGAAATTTTAAAAGGGTGCGGAATGTATAACGGCCGGTTCGGGTTGTTAAGGATTATATCTCATGAGCTCTGCTCATTTTTCTTAAAAGGAGGATTGTCTCGTGTCAAACCATATCCGAGGACTTATCCTCTGTGCAGCAGGTTCTCTCTGCTGGAGTATATCCGGTATTGCCGGCCAGTTTTTACTGGAAGATAAATCGTTTATCCCGTCTCAGCTTACGACGGTGCGCATGATTGGTGCGGGGCTGTTACTGCTCGTCTGGGAGTGGTTTTCTGAAAGAGGTCTCCTGCTGTCGGTTGTGAGAGAGCGGTCCAATCGATGGAAATTGTTCTGGTTTGGTGTTATCGGGCTTATGATTACCCAGTATACGTATTTTGAGTCCATCCATTACAGCAACGCTCCAACCGCTACCATTATTTCCTATCTGCTGCCACTGATTGTGGTGGGCTGGGATTGCCTGACCAGCCGGCGCTGGCCGTATCGGAATGAGGTGTTCTGTACGGTACTGGCGTTTACCGGGACTTTTCTTCTGGTTACAGAAGGGCGCCTGGATCAGCTGGCCGTTTCGCCACTGGCGCTTTTCTGGGGAACAAGTTCGGCGTTTACGGCTGCGTTTTACAATTTGCAGCCCCGGGGGATGATTAAGAAATATACGGCACCGCCTGTGCTTGCCTGGGGGATGCTTATCGGCGGCCTGGTTTCCATGCCGTTTACACAGGTCTGGAATTTTGCCGGGGTGATTGACTGGGGGTCTCTGGCGGGATACCTGGTGGTCACCGTCGTGGGAACGGTGCTGTCTTTTGCTCTTTATCTCAACAGTTCCAAGTATCTGAGTGCCATGGAAATGACGATTATTGCATCCATTGAACCTCTGGCCTCGGTGGTTCTGGAAATGATATGTTTCGGACAGATGTTTAATCTTATTGGCTTGTCCGGATTTCTGTTTATTCTTGTGGCTGTGCTGGCGGTTTCCCGGCATTGACGGGATGCCCGGTATGGCAAAGGAGGATGTATGACATTACATGCCCGCGGATTGATGCTCTGTGCGCTGGGAGCTTCCTTATGGGGGATTTCCGGCATTGCAGGGCAGTACCTGCTTCAGGATAAATCATTTTCTCCCGGGCAGCTCACGGCGATTCGTATGTTTGGTGCCGGAATCCTCCTTATGGTTGCTTTGATAATCCGACGTGACGGGAGGATCCGACTGGTTGCACCGTTGGCAGATAAACATAACTGGCCCGGAATTTTTATCTGGGCAACCCTGGGGCTGGCGGGAACGCAGCTTACCTATTTCAAAACCATCAGCCTCAGTAATGCACCAACGGCCACCATTCTGGAATATCTGCTGCCCATTGTGGTGGTAGGATGGAATTGTATTTCCTGGAAGCGCTGGCCTTATCGCCAGGAAATCCTGTGTACGATGCTGGCTTTTCTGGGAACGGTGCTGCTGGTGACTAAAGGGCAGTGGGGGACGCTGGCCATTTCGCCGGCTGCTTTGTTCTGGGGGATTGTATCGGCCTTTGTCACCGCCTTTTACAATATTCAGCCCAGGCAGCTTATTAAGAAATATACAGCACTTCCTGTGCTGACCTGGAGCATGCTCATGGGTGGTATGGTTCTGGTGCCTCTTACGGAGGTCTGGCATTTTACCGGAGTGATTGACTGGCAGTCTCTGGCCGCTTATCTGGTGGTGGTGATTCTGGGGACGGTTTGCTCTTTTGGGTTATATCTGTCCAGTGCCAGATATTTGAGCGCGGTGGAGATGACGGTGATTGCCGCGGTTGAGCCACTTTCTTCTGTGGTGCTGGCTGCTTTGTTCTTTGGACAGACATTTGGTCTTATGGAACTGGCAGGGATTGCATTGATTATTGGGGCCGTACTGGAAATTTCTATCCGTGGCTGAGGACTGGCTAGGGGAATCCGCTGTTATGGCGGATTTTTGTTTTATTTATAGCGGAGAAGGAGACGGGCAATGAAATCACGAGGAAAAGGACTGCTGTTTGCCGGGCTGGGGGCGTCACTCTGGGGCTCGGCTGGGGTAACCGGGCAGGTGCTTATGGATAATTACCATCTTCCGGCAACGGCACTGTCGGTATGGCGGCTTATCCTTTCCGGACTCCTGCTGCTTGGCTTTGATTATCTGTTGCATCGGGAGAGTCTGCTCCGCCCCTGGAAGGACAGGGCAGATGCGTTGCGGCTGTTTGTATTTGCTGTGTTTGGGATGATGGGGACCCAGTATTTTTATTTTCGGGCTATTCAGTACAGCAATGCACCTACAGGGACCATCCTGCAGTACCTCATGTCCATACTGCTTATTTTTTATACCGCCTTTGAGGAAAGACGGTTGCCCCGGGGAATGGAAATTAGTTGCGCCATCCTGGCCATGGCCGGTACGTTTCTGGTGGTCACCGGCGGGGACTGGCATGCGGTAAAAATTTCTCAGGCGGCCTTGTTCTGGGGGCTTCTGTCGGCGCTGGCTGAGGCGGTGTATGTGGTGGAGCCAATTCCGCTTATGAAACGTTACCGCCCATCTCTTCTGGTCGGCTGGGGGATGCTGGCCGGAGGGGTGGCACTGATTCCTTTTATGGATGCGCCCATAACGGCGGGGGTGGTTTCCTTCTCCTCACTTATGGTATTTCTTCTCTGTGTGTTATTCGGTACGGTAGTTCCCTTTCTGCTGTTTCTCATGAGTGTGGCAGAGATTTCCCCTGGGGAGGCGGGAATTCTGGGGGCTATGGAGCCGCTGTCTTCCCTGGTACTGTCCCTGCTGTTCCTTACGGTGTCCTTTTCCGGGATGCAGATAACCGGTGTGCTGGTCATTGTGGCGGCGGTAGTTCTGGTATCTTCCGGGAAATAACATATCTTTCCTCACAAGGTTCGTGTATACTGTAACAGGAAGTTTTAATTTTCAGGAGGAATAGACAAATGGCAGAAAAGAAAGTATTTGCTGATTTCAAAACCAATCATGGCAGCTTTACCATTGAATTGTTTGCTGATAAGGCACCAATCACTGTGGGAAATTTCAGAAAGCTGGCAGAAAGCGGGTTCTATGATGGAACCATATTCCACCGTGTCATTCGCGGATTTATGATTCAGGGTGGCGATCCGGAAGGTACCGGTTACGGTGGATCCAAGGATGTGATTCCGGATGAATTCGGCGATGGACTGACCTTCGATGAACCAGGGATTCTGGCTATGGCTAATGCAGGCCCGAACACTGGCCGTTCCCAGTTCTTCATCACCGTGGCTCCGACTCCATGGCTGCAGAACCACCATGCAATTTTCGGTAAGGTAACCGAACATTATGATGTGGTACAGACCATCAGCCGCGCTTCCACCGACTGGAGAGACAAGCCGGTAGAAGATGTAGTGGTAGAAAAGATTACCATCCGCGAAGCTGAATAACAGGGACAAGGCAAAAGGCTGCTTCATGGCGCATGTCATGAGGCGGCCTTTTCGCATGCCACAAGCAGGAAGTGGAGCATGGAGTTGATACAGGGAAAGGGGAAGTAGAATGCTGTATGTTTGTATGAAGGAAAATATAAAGATGTTACTTATTGCGTCTTTACAAAACTTTCCTTATTTTCTCAATTCTCAATCCTCTGCTCTGTCTTTTCTGCACCGACCATGAGCCGCAGGTTCGTACATGGTTTGTTTGCCTTTCTTTCCTATGATAAAATAATAGATGTAAGTTTTTGCTATGCTGCCAATGCAGCATGACGATTTGGGGAATTCCTGCCGCCGGCATAATCGTTCATGGAAATATAGATTCTGTGAGCCTGACTGCGCTGTGGTCATCATGGACTGTCTCTGTGGGGATGGAGTACGGTCGTGAGGGGCGGGGATAGAAGAGAGGGGAGAAAACTTATGGAATCATTGTCTTTACAGAGAAGAGCGGGGTTTACGTTCCTTGAAGTGATGATTGTGGTGATGATTATCGGTATTCTGGCGGCGATGGCTGTTCCCGGACTGGCCGGGGCGGCAGATGCGGCTAAGGATGCGAGAATCCGGTCGGATTTGCAGACCATCGGATCGGCAGTGGAGCTTTATCATGTGCAGCATGGGGCTTATCCGGATTCTCTGGATGCACTGGCAGAGTCGGGAAACGGGAAGGACGGGTATCTGAAATCTGTTCCCGAATCGCCGGATGAAAAGACATCCTATACACTGAATACATCCACAGGGGAAGTAACCTGTACTTTTAATAATAAAACTTACTCGTCTTACGGAACCAGTAAGGCATCTTCTGGTGCGTAACGTTTATAGTCTGGCTTTTCAGGAGGCTTTTTATGGCAGATAGACCTGTAAATAATCATAAGGGCATAGCAAAGTTTCTGACTTACGAAGGTCGCATCAGCCGAAAGCAGTTCATGATTTATCACCTGTACGCCTTCGTGGTGTGTATTACTTTGCTGAATCTGTTTCTTCTGGCATTTCCGGCCTGGAAGCTGGAGGCGCTTAAGGGCGCTGTAGGACTGTTCTGCCTGATCAGTCTGTTCTTCTGGGCAAGACGGGCGCACGATCTGGGCTGGGATGCCCGTTTCATCCCCGTGCTGGCCGCAGCCAATCTGGTGGTATATGTATTGGATAGTCAGGGGATTCTGAGCGGTTCCGCTCATGTGGTTATCGGGCAGGGACTGCAGTTCCTTACCGGCGGCCTTTTCATGTATCTGCTCATGCAGCCAGGACATGTGGGGGCTAACGCATTTGGAGAAGATCCGGTAGAAGAGGAGCGGGAAAACCTGAAACGGAAACGGGAAGAATTCCGTGAATTTAAGAAAAAGAGGGAAGCTCTCCGGGAAAAGGTGAGGAGAGAGCAGGAAAAGCGGGAATACTGGAAGGATGCCATCAGCGGTGAGCCGATTGATGTGGAACCGGTGGAGAATAAACCGGTAGATCACCGGGTGGTGGAAGAATATACTGAGGAATTAAGGAAACACCAGGAAGAAACGGGGCACCATATCCACTGATACGGTCTGGGGAGGCCAGGTGGACAGGGCGTAAGGGAAATGACAGGCGCAGTGGGCTTCGGCTCATTGCGCTTTTTTTATGGGGGAAAATACATGGGGAATAACATCAGGGGAATGTTACAATGCCTGGGAAATCCGGTGTACGGGTTTCCCTGCTATATAGCTCTGGCCGCACTGGCGGTATGTGTGAGCAGCTGGCTGGGGTATAAAGGGGCAGCAGGAGGACTGCTGTTTTCTCTGCTGCTGTGTTTTCCTGCATGGGAGGACTGGAATACCCGGCTTATATCCGATGTCTGGAGCCTGGCCCTGCTGGGGCTTGGGCTTATCTGGCAGCCATTTGACGGAAGGAGGCTGCTTTTTTCCTATGCCGTGCTGGCAGCGTTCTGGCTGATTCTTTATGCATGTAAAAGGGGAGGTGCCGGCATGGGGGATGTGGGACTTTCGGCGGCGGTTGCCTGCTGGCTTACGCCGGGAGAGGTTGTGCTGTTTCTCTGGTTTTCATCGGCAGCGGGGGCACTTTGTCTGCTGCCGCTTTATCTGATGAAAAGGCAGCGGGAAATTCCTTTTGCGCCTTTTCTGGCTGCAGGGGGGATTATGGCCTATGTGTGGGGACAACAAATCATATCGTGGTATATTTCGTTTTGCTGAAAGGACGGGGATGCTGCTTCTGGAATGTCTGCTCGCTGCATCGCTTCTGGCACTTATGGTGTCAGCCTGGCCGGCTGCGGTATCGTGGCATGAGGAGTATGTGCTGTATCTGGCAGCAAAAGAACTGCAGATGGCCATTCGGGAGGCACAGGTGCAGGCGAAGAATGATGATGTCCATTACCGTGGAGCCGCCGAAGGGGTGATATTCCGCTGCTTTATGCGGAATGGACGGGTAAGATATGAAACGTATCGCGGTGTAGAGCGGACGCATCCGTCAGGGAATCTGCCCTGCGGGGTGTCTCTTTCCGGTAATGGTACAGCACCGAAGATGGTCTTCTGCCGGGATGGTTTTGCCGGCCGCAGCAGGATTTATTCGTACCGGCTTACTTCCGGCGGCGGGAAGCATGCCCTGGTGGTGGTATGTGCCATGTACACCGGGCGTGTGCAGATCCGACGGGGGTGAATGGATGGGAGGACGGAGAAAAGGCCTGGTCCTGCTCTGGACGCAGTTGTGTATCTTTCTGGTCATGTCCATGGCGCTGGGGGCATTATGCATGCTGCGTACGGCGATTACACGGGAAGAGGCATGTGAACGGGCGGCAGGGAGAATCTATCTTGCACAGGAAGTTATGGAGAAGATAAAATATAAAGAGAAGACGCAGCGGTTCATGGCTGTCCCGGAGGGAGCCGTGGAACGGGGCGGACAGATATTTTACGTAACGGTGCGGGAAAAACCGGAAGAAATCCGGGGGATTCCTCTGCTTTGTGTCCAGGTGTCAGTCAGGGACAGGCAGGGACAGGAAACGCTGTTTATTACCCACAGGAAAAGGAAGGAATAACCAATGGCCAGAAAATCATTTGAAGGAATGAGTGATGTAGAAATCCGCCAGTATATGATTGAACGGGATAAGAGGAACAAGAAGATTATATTTATGATTGTTCTTGCCGTGATCACTATTGCGCCAGCTGTGGCGCGGTACAAGGAAATACTGACGCTGCTCATGGGGAAATAACAGGGGGAATATTTCATGAGGGGAGTTCACAGGGGGGTTATAACACTGGAGCTGGTCATCAGTCTGGGGCTGATGGCCACGCTTTGTGCTGCCATCATGCCGTCAATTACTGCTATGGTGCAGTCGGTACGCATACTGTCCCGGCGTGTGGAGGATAGTTCCACATCCCTTTTCATAGCCGATTTCCTTACGGAAAAGATAAGGAATACGGTGGAAGGGGTAGAAAAGGAGGCACGGCAGGGAAATACCTATGATTATCGGGAAGAAATGCAGGATGGTACATGGCAGACCTATACCCTGCGCCAGCAGGGCAGCCGGCTGGAGATAAGGATTCCCGGCGGATTTTCGCAGCCCATCACCGGAGGGGCCGGTGATGTGGAGACGGTGACGGATGTGGAAGGGAATCCGCTGTTTACCGTATACACAGGAGGGCTGGTGGAAATATCGGCCATTCTGGGGAAGCCGGATGGGAAGGACCGGCAGGTATTGCACACTGCGGTGTATCCTTATGCGGAATATTTTAATAAGGGGGACATATGGGAAGTCGAAGGGGCGCAGTAAACGTACTTCTTCTGTTCCTTATGATGGGTCTTACCGCAGTGGCCGGCGCACTGCTGGCTATAACTGTACGGTCGCTTACGGCGGTCTGCTCTTATGAGAATGGCCTTTGTGCTGTATATGCGGCAGAAAGCGGGGCGCAGTATGGTCTGTCACTTCTGGAACGGGAAGGAGTACCGCAGAACCAGGTGATAGAGTTCTCCGAGGAAGGAAGGACCTGTCATGTGGAATTCAGGGATTGTGATGAAGGGGGAGGCATTCTGATTTCCCGGGGAACGCATGTGGCATCGGGGGCGGAGCGTTTTATCCGTCTGGAGTATGAGCTGAGGCCAGGGGAAACCGGATATGCTGTCATAGTGAATAAGATTGGAGCTTCACCATGGAAAGCCAGATAATGGAGTGGAGTCAGGGAATGGGGAAATGGCTGAAGGAATACTTCCGAAGCCGGGAAAGCCGCCGGCGTATGACCGGAGAATGGGATGCGGCGATTTCTGTCGGAGCTACCCTGTTTATGGTGACGGTAAGGAATGGACGCTTTCTGAAAGAAAAGGAATATATTCTCTCCGGCGAAGGGGAAGCCTCACTTGCTGAGGCTCTTTGTCGTGCTGAAAAAGATGGCTTTCGCCACCGGAAACTACTATGGCTCATGAATGAACCGGATTTGCGGTGTGTATGCCGGAAGTTTCCTAACATGACGGAGCCGGAACTGGAAGAAACCATACAGTGGGAAGAAGACCGGCTGTTTGGCAGTGAGCCAGTGCAGTCGGGGTATCACATCCTGTCCTACACCCCGGAAGGATATGAGGTGCTGGTGTCCGCCATACGGAAGGAAACAGGCGACAGGCTGGCCGCTGCGGCAGAAAAGGCCGGCCGGGTCATCGCCTGGGGGATTTCTCCACCGGACCTGTTTCGGATACGGGCGGGGGACAGGCCATGGATTCTGGTGCTGGGCGGTGCATCCAGGGGACAGGTATTTGCTGTAGGTGCAGAAAATACCTGGCGGTCAAAGCAGCTTCGCCTCCAGGAGGATACGGCACAGGTGCTGGCGGAATTTGCTGCCCGTGTGAAGTTTTCTCAGGAAGAAGGCAGGGTGTTCTTTTTTCCGCTGACGGATGGGGATAAGGCAGGAAAGCTGTGGTGCCAGGCGATGGAGGAGGCAGGGCTTTCTGTGACGGAACCGCTGTCCCTGCCAGGGGAAGCATTATGGAAACCCCAGGTGATGGAAGCGGCTCCTTATATGCCTGCATGCTCTATAAATCTTGCCAGAAGGGAGGACAGAGGTTTTTCCTTCTGGCAGAGTTCTTGCTGTGGAAAGAGCCGGGTACTCCTGTTCTGCCTGGCTTCATTCCTTATGATGGTACTGTCCCTTTCCTGCTGTCTGTATGCGGCGGTATCGCTGTGGAAGGCAGAAAAAGTTATGAGGGATATGGCGCCGGTGGCAGCAGCCCACGCAAAATGGGAGAAAGAAAAAGAATGGGAAAAAGCACTGGCTGAGGATCTGAATGCCTGGGAGAAGGGGAGTGGGCACTGGCAGAAACGGCTGATTTATCTGTCAGAGGCAGCCGGGACAAACGTGGTGCTTTCCTCTCTGGAGGGGCAGAATGGTGAAATACGCATTCAGGGTACCGCTATGAGCGATGAGGAGGCCAGAGCTTTTGCTGATCTCCTGGGGGCGGCCTGGGGAGGCCAGGTGCGGATGGAAAAACTGCGCCGGGAGGAAAACTCACCGCTGCTGTCATTTTCCATGGTGTTCAGGGAAAAGGGGGAACCACAGGATGGAGGCAATCCGTCGGAAGATAAGGAAGAGCCTTTATAAGGCGGGCAGGCGGGGACTGGTGCTCATGGCTCTTCTGTTTTTGTGCATGACTTTCTGTCTTGGGCAGGTGCAGAGCCGCATGGAGGCTGAGACATTACGGTTGACGCAGGAAGCGGAGAATCTCCGGCAATGGAAGGCGGAAAGAAATGGAATTTCCATGGAGGAGCCACCCCAATGGGCAGAATCAGGAGAAGAGGAGGCCATTCATGGGTTTGAGAAGGCCGGTTTGCATATCCTGTCCAGGGAAGAACAGGAGGAAGAAGAAAAAAATACAGGGAAAATAAGAAAAGAACATATTTTGTTGCATGGGACCTACATACAGCTGCTCCAATCTTTTGATATAATAAAGAGCGAATATAGAGGGGCGTCCTTTACGGTGTTCTCCATAACCCGTGATGACACGGGGCTTTCCATCAAAGGAGAACTGAGGACATTCCGCAGCCGAGGTACATATGAAGAAGAGAAATATCGTCCTCATCGGTCCGATGGGGACAGGGAAGAGCAGAGCGGCGCGGATTCTGGCTGATGGCTTAGGCTGGCAGCTGGCCGATACAGACCGCATCATGGAAAAAGAAACAGGCATGAAAATGGCAGAGTACTGGCGGGTGGCAGGTGCGGAAGAATTTCAGAAGAAAGAGCTTGAAATTATTCGACGTGTAAGGTTTTATCACGAGGCTGTCATTGCTGTCGGTGGAAATTATCCTATGACAGAACAGAAATTTAATTTACTGCAGCAGTATGGGCTGGTAGTGCTCATGTATGCCCATTCCTTCCGGCTCGCTGAGCGGGTGAAGAAGAAAATAGGGAAGAGGCCCACCATGGATTACAATGACGTGGAGGGGTTTGTCCGCCGCATGCGCCGAAAATGGATGAAATGGAGCGGCCGGGCGGATCTGGTGATAAACACCACCAGTTGTCATCCGGCGCAGTCCGCACTGACTATAGCCAGATTTATTGACAGACATCATATCAAATTCCTGAAGAGGATGAAGAAAAGAAGAAATGGTCACGGTCATTCCAGTCGATAGGGAAGAACGTACAGTTTCTATCTTGACTCTTCATAAGATAAGGAAAGGAGCGGTTAGTTATGAAGACCATTGGTGTGCTTACCAGCGGAGGGGATTCGCCGGGAATGAATGCAGCCGTGCGGGGTGTCCTCCGTGCAGCGTTCCATCATGGACTTTCCGTATGCGGCATCCGCCAGGGGTATAAGGGACTTCTCCATGAGGATATTGTGCCGATGAAACCGTACATGGCCGGTGGCATAGTTCACCGTGGCGGTACGATTCTCAAAACGGCCAGATGTCTGGAATTTAAAGAAGAAAATATGCAGAAAAAGGCAGCAGATATTCTGAGAAAGCACCACATTGACGGATTGGTAGTCATTGGCGGTGATGGCTCCCTTAAAGGGGCAGAGGCGCTGTATCGTCAGGGGATTTCTGTGGTCACCCTTCCGGGGACCATTGATAATGATATGCCGGGGACGGATGAGACCATTGGGTTCGACAGTGCGGTGAACACGGTGCTTCAGGCCGTGCATAAGATAAGGGACACAGCATCCTCCCATGACCGGGCGGCTGTGGTGGAAGTTATGGGCCGCCATGCCGGGCACATTGCGCTGGCAGCGGGACTTGCCTGTGGGGCAGAATACATTCTGGTGCCGGAAGTACCGTTCAGTCGGGAAAAGCTGGCGGTGAGTCTGGAAGAACAGATGAAGGCCGGACGTACCAACAGCATCGTCATCTGTGCAGAAGGTGCTGATGACGGCCGTGCTCTGGGCATGTGGCTTAAGGAGAGGACAGATATCGATATCTGCATGACCAACCTGGGCTATGTGCAGCGAGGCGGAGAACCCACCGCCAGGGATGCCATTCTGGGCGGAGTGCTGGGAGCGTCTGCCGTAGAGGCACTCACGGTCCATGGATTTACTCATCATGTGGTAGGCGTGGAACGGAGCCGGGTTATCTATACGCCCTATGAACAGGCGGAAGAAAAGAGACGCACGTTCTCCCGCCCACTGTATGATCTGGCTGCCATGCTGGGGGCGGCGCAGGATGAATTTTCTATAGAAGAAAAATTCTGAGGCATGACCATCGGAAGCAATAAAGTTTGAAACAGGGGAAGGGAAAGCGGGAAAACGCATAAATTCCCTTGAAAATAAGGGCTTTTTGTTGACAGTATTAGATTATTTTAATATAATTGGTTCGTTACGGTGTATGAAAAAGCACCACAGCCATGACATAAGCAAGGAGGTGTTAAGCATGGCAAAAGGTAAGATGACTTATCAGCCAAACAACCTTTGGCGTAAACGTACCCACGGTTTCCGCGCTCGTATGAAGACTAAGGCCGGCCGTATCGTGCTCAAGAGAAGAAGAGCTAAGGGTAGAAAAGTATTAAGTGCCTAATGTAGAAGAACGGAAAGAAGACAGGCGGTACACGCTTGATCGCTCTTTCCGTATCCGGCAAAGCAGAGAGTACCGCAGGGTATATGCCCGTGGGAAAAGGTTCACAAACAGAGCAGCGCTTATGTATGTGGCAAAGGCTAAAAACAAACCTGTCCGTATTGGGTTTGTAGCTACCAAACATATTGGCCATGCTTTTGCAAGAAACCGTGCAAAACGCCTGATGAAAGAAGTGTACCGTCTTCATCGGCATGAACTTGCTTCCGGCCATGAAGTTATCATGCTGGCCGGCTCTTTTTTGACCGGCGCTTCTTTTTCAGAAGCGGAAAAGGCCATTCTGGCGTTGTGGCGTAAAGCAGGACTTATGGAGCGTAAGAAATGATGAAAGGCGTATTACTTTCGATGATTCGGTTTTATCGTCTGTTCATTTCGCCCCTCAAGTCTCCCTGCTGCCGGTTCATACCGACATGCAGTGAATACGCGCTGGAAGCAATTCAGAAATATGGAGCAATCAAAGGCAGCTGGCTTGCGGTCAAACGGATTTTAAAATGTCATCCTTTTCATAAGGGTGGCTATGATCCGGTTCCGTAGGCTGCTGCTTTTTTGCTACCGGAAGAATTATCAGTTACAGAGTCTATCGACTCTTCCTCTTCTTTTTGAAATTGAGAAAAGAAGGTATGTTGGGCGGATGAAATTAAGGCCGCACAAGGAGAACATATGAGCCATTTTCAGATTCCGATTTTCAGCACGCTGGTAGGCTGGCTGGCCGATATGATGGCGTGGGCTGTGCAGTTTTTCTATAATCTGACAGCAAGCCTGGGGTTCCCAAGCTACGGTATTGCGATCATTATCCTTACCATCGTCATTAAGGTGCTTCTGCTTCCTTTTGCACTGAAGCAGATTAAATCCATGAAGGGCATGCAGGAAATTCAGCCAAAGGTAGCAGCGCTTCAGAAAAAATATAAGAACGACAGAGCGAAGCTGTCTATTGAAATGCAGAAGCTTTACCGGGAACACAACATTTCCCCGCTGGCAGGATGTCTGCCACTTCTCATTCAGATGCCATTCCTGGTTTCCATTTTCTATGCGCTGCAGGGATTTCAGTATGATTCTGCACATGCCAGCTTCCTCTGGCTGTCCAGCCTGGCATCCAAGGACCCGACCTATGTGCTTCCGATTCTGTCCGCAGTAAGTACATGGGCATTGTCTGCACAGACAGCACCGAAGAATGCAGAAGGGCCTCAGAAGATGATGACCTATTTCATGCCTCTCTTCATTGGTTATATTTCCATCAACTTCCCAAGTGGTCTGGTTATTTACTGGGTAGTCAGCAACCTGTTCCAGCTGGTTCAGCAGACTATTGTGTTCCACAAGGATAAGGGCCTGCGCTCAGTAATCAACAATGATTCCCGTGAAAAGAAGGGCGTATTCACCATTCATGCCGATGGAACCCGGGACAACGCACCAAAGGGCAAACGTCATACACCGAGGGATGCACGCCGGGCTAAGCGGGTTATGCGTAAGGAACTGGAAGAAGCCATTGAAGGTAAGGTAGACCACGACAGTGATTCTAAGGAGTGATACGAATGAAAACGGTAAGGATTACAGCAAAAACTGTAGATGAAGCGGTTGCTGAAGGATTGCGAAAGCTGGGAGCAACCCGCGAAGAGGCCGTTGTCCGTGTCATTGAAGAACCGACAGGCGGTCTGTTCGGATTGCTGCGCAAAAAGCCGGCAGTAGTAGAAATTTCTGTGCCGGACCTGGCAGGATCCACCGATATTGCCGAAGAAGCGGCACGCGTAGTCAGTGAAGCCTTCCATGACGTGGAAGAACCGAAGAAGGACGAGGTTCCTCAGAAAGAAGAGCCGGTACCCATGGCCGAACCAGTACTTCCTGGTGAAAAGATAGGTGGACGTACGGCCGGTGAACCGGGGGCAAAACGGCATATAGGTCTGGTTTCCACTCCGGAAGAACAGGAACCGGAAGCAGAAACAAAACTGGCTCCTCAGGAACCGGTGGAACCCGAAACGGTGAAAGCGGAAAAGGCTCCGGAAACAAAGCCGGAAGCAAAGATCAGCCGCAGGGAAAGAGAAGAATTCACCTTTTCTGAAGAAGAACAGAACGAAACGGCAGAAGCAGCCCGGGAATTCCTGAAAGGGGTATTCCAGGCCATGGATCTTAAGATTACCGTGGAAAAGATGCTGAGCCGTGAACAGATTCTGTTGACCCTGCATGGGGAACGTCTGGGCCTCCTCATCGGAAAGCATGGACAGACCCTGGATGCACTGCAGTATCTTACCAATCTGGCAGCAGGAAAGAAGTATCATCATCATTACTTCATCCTTCTGGATGCGGAAAATTACAGAAGCCGCCGCAAACAGACATTGGAAAATCTGGCAGCCCGCTGTGCAAGTAAGGCTAAACATACCGGTGAGCCGGTTAAGCTGGAACCGATGCCGGCCGGGGAACGCAAGATTATCCACATGGCACTGAAAGATGACCCGCTCATCAGTACGGATAGCGAAGGCGAAGTACCGTATCGCTATGTCGTTGTAAAACTGAAATAAATCCTGACAATCCGACCGGCAGACCATCTACCGGCGGATTGTTTTGATATAAGGAGAATTGCGATGAAAAAATGGATAGTTATGCTGGCGCTGGCTGCAATGAGTTTCACTGGCCACGCCTATGCGGCATTTTATGATAATTCGGCACAGTACATGATAGCCAGTGATACGATGGAAGGAAAATTCTATCTGGACCGTTCCTCTATCCGCCAGGAAGAACCGACGGAAAGCAATCCCTGTGCCATCCGCTTTGCCATCCTGTCCGTTCCCAGAAATGGCGGCATGCTGGAGCGCACATGGTATACCGTGTATTACGATAAGGCCAATGGAATAGCATCCTATCAGGTCATCGGTGCCGATGCTCTGGATGCGGATGGCAATGTATCTGGTATCACTTCAACCCGCGGCGCCGGGGCCATGAAGCGGGCCATTCCTCTCCGGTCCAATATGTACTATCTGGCTGATGCGTGCTATCTTTATTTTAATCACGAACATTTCTACAGCCGTCTGGCGGATACGAAGTAACACCGGAGAATGTTTGCAGTAATTTCGGATATTGCAGGATAAGGTAGGTTTTATGCAGGCAGTCATTATTAATACACTGGCCATTGCCATCGCGTCACTGATTGGGCTCTGCCTCCGGCGAGGTCTGCCAAAACGCATAACCGACGCAGTTATGCAGGCACTGGGATTATGTACCATACTTATTGGTATACAGGGAGCGGCAGGGGAAAAACATATCCTGATCCTTATTGTTTCGGTGGTAATCGGAATCCTTATCGGCGAATGGGGAGACTGGGATGGTCATGTGAATCGATGGGCTGAAAAAGTCACTTCACGCTATACAAAATCGGGAGATGGTGCGGGGATTGCCAACGCGTTTATCACCTCCTGCCTCATTATGAATGTAGGGGCCATGGTTATTGTCGGATCTCTGGCAGCCGGGCTGGCAGAGGACTATACGATGCTTTACACTAAGTCCCTGCTTGATTTTGTGAGTGGTATTATGTTAAGTGCTGCCATGGGGATCGGTGTCATGGGATCGGCAGTCTTTACTCTGGTTTTTCAGGGGGGCATTGTCCTGCTGGCTCAATATGTGGCGCCGTTTTGTTCTCCTCTCCTTATTGAGGAATTGTCCCATACGGGAAGTCTTCTCATACTGGCCATTGGGCTTAATATGATAGGTCTTACCCGGTTCAAGGTACTGAATTATGTGCCGGCTCTGGTGGCCATACCATTCGTGCTATGGATATCTCAGATCATTTCTCAATGGCTGGCGTGAATTAGATAAAGCTGTAAAATGTGGAGTATATTGCGTAAAAGCGATGACTCCGCATTTTTTATTTCGACCTGAAATGTCAATAAAATGTGGACTGATTATACAAAAGGCAGAGATAAATGCAGAAAAGAGACGTTTTTGATATAAAAATGGTCATCTCTTGTTAAATTTGCATGGTAGGAGTTCTTTATGTCGAATTGATATAGAATTGCATTGCGTTTTTCCTGTTTTTAGCATACTCTGACTGTATTTTTATGCTACAATATAAACCATTAAGAAAGTATTTATCCATCATAGTGACGAATGAGTGAACTCATCATGGATAAACGCGAAATTCATGAGTTGTGAAAAGAAAGGTGTGTGTACTAGTGAAAAGAATCGTAACCGCATTACTTTCTGCACTGACCCTGCTTATGGCCGGTGCACCGGCAGTATTTGCCAATGAAGGTGTGCATGAAGTGGTGGGACAGACACTTCCGGTGTGGAGTGTAATCCCTTTTGCAGGTATGCTGCTTTCTATTGCCATTGTTCCGCTGATTAAGCCGGAATGGTGGGCAAAGCACATGCTGGGTGTCGCTATTGCCTGGTCTGTGGTATTCCTGGTGCCTTTTGCGGTAGCCTATGGCATGGGAGAAGCTTTTTTCCGTCTGCTGGAATCCGTGCTTCTTGATTATGTTCCGTTTATTGTATTGCTTCTCGGCCTGTTTGTGGTGGCTGGAGGTATTGCCGTGAGAGGTACTCTGGCAGGCACTTCTAAAATGAACACCCTGCTTCTCTTTATCGGGACCTTCCTGGCAAGCTGGATTGGAACTACCGGAGCGGCCATGATTATGATCCGACCAATTATCCGGGCCAATGAATGGCGTAAGAATAAGGTGCATATCATCGTATTCTTCATCTTCCTGGTAGCCAACATGGGTGGCTGCCTTACTCCACTGGGCGATCCGCCGCTGTTTATGGGATTCCAGCGCGGGGTTCCTTTTGCCTGGACATTCCATATGCTGCCGATTCTTGTACTGAATCTGGTAATTCTCTTCACGGTATTCTACCTTATTGACCATCGCATGTATAAGAAGGAACTGGCTGCCGGCCGTTCTCCGGCCACAGGGGATGTAAAGGAACCTATCCGTATTGAAGGGGCACATAACCTGATTTACATCGGCCTTATCATTCTCGGGGTAGTATCCAACGGTCTGCTTCCGAAGATGTTCCCTGCCTTTGCTGACGGAGCCGGAATTCCGGTATATGATGAAATCGTATTCCCATTTGCCACCTTGGTGGAAATCGTTATCATTCTGGTTGCTGCCTTCCTGTCCATGAAGACAACCAGCCAGGCTATAAGAAAGGTTAATAACTTCTCCTTCGAACCGATTGAAGAAGTAGCCAAGCTGTTTATCGGTATCTTCGTAACCATGATTCCGGCATTGATTCTGCTGAAGGTTCACGGCGCTCAGCTGGGATTGTCCAAGCCATGGGAAATGTTCTGGGCAACGGGTATGCTCTCCTCCTTCCTGGACAATACACCGACCTATCTGGTATTCCTCCAGACAGCTGGTGCACTGGGTGAAGCAGTAGGTATTCATACTACGGTAGGTATTGTTTCCCAGGTTATGCTGGAAGCTATTTCCGCAGGTGCTGTATTTATGGGAGCTAACACCTATATCGGCAATGCACCGAACTTCATGGTTAAGTCCATCGCTGAACAGGATGGAATCAAGATGCCAAGCTTCTTTGGCTACATGGTATGGTCTAATGCCATTCTGATTCCTGTATTCATTATCGATACCCTGGTATTCTTCCTGGGATAAGATATGCTTAAAGAAACTGTGAGAAATGAGAAATCGTTTTTCACAGTTTCTTTTTATTTGTTTGAAAGCAGAAAGACAGGTTACAATGAATCAAAGATTTTCATCCAAAGAAAGGAGAGTCTATGGGAATAGAAATATCTTCTCATTTTTCATACAGGAAGCTGATGCGCTTCGTTTTCCCATCCATTGCCACTATGATATTTCTGTCAACATACAGTATCATTGATGGTTTCTTTGTTTCCAACTATGTAGGCGACAGGGCGTTTGCAGCGATTAATCTCATATTTCCTGCCCTTGGTATTTTTGGTTGTGTGGGGGCGGTCATTGGGGCCGGGGGCAGTGCGCTTATCGGTAAGCGGCTGGGGCAGCAGAGGATAGAGGAGGCTTGTTCCCTGTTTTCCTCGCTTTCTCTGGCTGGACTGGCCATAGGGTTTGTTCTGGCAGCCTGTGCCTGGTGCGTTATGCCCTGGATTGCATCCGGCATGGGAGCTGAGGGGGAATGCTCAGAGAAAGTGTTTTTTACGGGCGAATCCTGCTGATTTCATTTCCTATGCATCTGCTGCAGCGCATTTATCATTCCTTTACGGTGACGGCAGGAAAACCGCCGCTGGCATTCTGGACTAATGTAGCATCCGGTGTGATTAATCTGGCATTTGATTATCTGTTTATCGTATGCTTTGGCTGGGCTGTAGCCGGGGCTGCATGGGCTACTGTGCTTGCGGAATTTACCGGCGGATTGCTTCCGGTTCTTTATTTCATTCTTCACCGGGATGGGGTTCTTCATCTGGGATCTCCCCGGTTAAGACTGGAGGATTTCCTGAAGGTGTGCAGTAATGGGATTTCTCAGTTCCTTACCGGGGTGTCCATGTCTTTTCTGGCTATGGTTTACAACTATCAGCTTCTTCGCTTTGTGGGAGAAAAAGGGGTGGCAGCCTTCGGGGTCATCATGTATATTTCCTTTGTATTTGAATCGGCCTATCTAGGGTATGCCCAGGGGATTGCTCCGGTTATCAGTTATAACTACGGGGCTGACAATCGGAAAGAACTGGGGAATGTTTTCAGAAAGAGCCTTATGTTTTATGCTGTAACCGGTGCACTGGTCACCATAGGATCGCTTGTGTTTGCGTCACCGCTGGCCTGGCTGTTCACGGGATACAGCCAGGAACTCTATGCCCTTACACTACATGGTCTGCGTTTATATGCCCTGTCCTTTACCATCAGTGGTTTTCCCATCTTTGCAGCGTCCTTCTTTACTGCACTTAATAATGGTCCGGTGGCAGCGGAAATTTCCGTATGTCAGTCCATCCTTTTTGAATTGATTGCCGTGGTCATGCTTCCACTGATTCTGGGCGTTGATGGTATCTGGGTTTCCGTGGATGCAGCCAATGTGGCGGCTGTCATTCTCTCCGTATATTTCTGGAAGAGGTATCAGCCAAGATATGGATATTAAAAAAACACAATGTAACAATTGACATTACATGATACATCGAGTATATTAGATGTAACAAAATAAATTACATTATGTTTATATAAAAGGAGACTATTATGAATATCACAGTATTTGGCAAGGGAAACATGGGCAAGGCTATTGGCGCAAATTTTGAAAAGGCTGGTAATCAGGTAACTTATGCAGGCTGCGATTTCAATGATGTCCTGGGAGACATGGTTGTACTGGCTGTTCCTTATGGGGCCGTGGATGCCATCATCAGTGCACATGCAGAGGAATTGAAAGGAAAAATCGTTATTGATATTACCAATCCGGTAAACTTTGATACCTTTGATTCCCTGGTAGTACCGGCTGATTCTTCCGCAGCTCAGGAAATTCAGAAGAAACTTCCGGAAAGCGTTGTAGTCAAGGCATTTAATACTACCTTTGCAGCAACTCTTGCGTCCGGTCAGGTGGGGGGCAAGGAACCGACCGTGGTACTCATTGCTTCCGATGATGCAGAGGCTAAGCAGAAGGTAAAAGATGCTCTGGATGGAAGCCCGCTGTCCGTACTGGATGCCGGCGCACTGAAGAGAGCCAGAGAACTGGAAGCTATGGGATTCCTTCAGATTTCCATGGCTGCCCGTAAACAGTTCGGCTGGACCGGTGGATTTGCGGTAATAAAGTAAAAGCACCTTAGAAAATTGAGGTTAGAGTGGGGCAGATTGGTTCCGCTCATCCGCACAAGGATAAAAAGAAAACGAGACTTTCCGGAAACATGGAAGGTCTCGTTTTGTTATGCCTTGTATAAAGGTAAGAATGCGACCCGTTTCCCGTTCTGGAAGACCATAGCGGATATAGTGCACAATATGTAATCTCCCGCTTTAAAGCCGACTGGAAAGCCGTAAACTTTGTTTGCTGTCGGTGTGAATCTATGGAGATTCACAAGTTGGAAGAAATCCTATTGGATTCTCCAGGCTGTGCAAAACGAAATGTTTTGCAGGAATAATATGGTTCAGGTTCTCCACTGAACTTCGTACGCAGAGGCTCTGCAGCTGTATTGGGTGAGGCGGAGGGGCATTCTGTGTAAAAGGTACGCTGTAATTTTGAGTCAGGCCGGGATGCAGAGGTTGTTCTGGCGTGAAAAATCACTTACTGGGCTGTGTGTACAGAATACGCCCAGGAATGATTTTTCGCGCTGGAACAAGATATGCGCCCGGACCGACCAAAAATTTGGTATTATAAAAATTTTTCATTTTGGTTATTATCATATTACCAGAATGGCGTTATATTATAGATAAACCGATTATAAAGAAAATAAACTGCCTGTGGAAAGGAAGGATAGGGAATGCATATCAAATTTACACCGAAAGATATCTGCCTGATTGCTGTGCTGGCGGCTATTGTGTTTGTTATGACTGTGGTACCGCGGGTACCGATTCCTCTGGGATATGCTCACCTGGGAGATGCAGCTATTATGCTGGCTGCTTATTATGGGGGGAAGAAAAACGGAGCCCTGGCTTCGGCGCTGGGATCCGCTTTGTCTGACTTTATCGGAGGATATCCGATATGGATTATTCCGACATTGATTATCAAGTACATGATGGGCCGCTGCGCTGCGGTAGATGCGCCATTCTTTTCCTGGCGCACGGCGCTGGGATTCTTCCTCTCGGCTGTATGGCTTGTGGTTGGATATACACTGGCAGGAGCTGTTCTGTACGGCTCTCTGGAGGCAGGCCTTACCTCCACACCGGGCCTTATTGCAGAAGCCGTAGTGAATATGGCGGCGGCATTTGGTGTAGGAGCTCTTCTTGAAAAGGCGAATTTCAGGAAACTTATTAAATAAGGCTGTTTTTTCTGGAATGGTTAAATTTTGAACTTTTGGATGTATTGAAGTAAAATATATATAAGAAGTTTATTTTTATATCGTGGACTGGAAACAGTCCGGTACATAGAAGGAGAGGTTATCATTATGGATATTCAGGAATTGGCAAACCAGGCTGTGCGGTCTTTCAGAGAATTGATTGATGGTGCACATTTCCGCCCGGGCAGCCTGATTGTCATTGGCGGTTCTTCCAGTGAAATTCATGGCGGACGCATTGGTAAGGATAGCCAGAATGATATTGGCAGAGAAGTAGTTAAGGCGCTGATGAAGGTAGCAGAAACAGAAAACCTGGAACTGGCATTCCAGTGCTGCGAACACCTGAACCGCGCTCTGGTCGTAGAAAGAGCAACCATGGAACGCCGTCATTTACAGGAAGTAACGGTAGTTCCGTGGCTTCATGCCGGTGGTGCTTTCTCCACGAACGCTTATTATCACATGGAAGATCCGGTAGTAGTAGAAGAAGTGGAAGCTGATGGCGGCCTGGATATTGGTCTGACCATGATTGGCATGCACCTCAAGAGGGTGGCTGTTCCGGTTCATCTGACCAACAATCATGTAGGTCATGCACTGGTTATCGGTGCTAAGACCAGACCACCGCTGATTGGCGGAGTACGTGCTCACTACACCAGAGAAAGATAAGGACAGATACTGAAAAGTAAACACTTCTTTCAGAGGATGGGACGAAACGACATATGGTTTTATCCCATCCTCTTTGGGTTGTATGGCCGGTTTGTCAGGTGACAGAGGAAAACATACAGCCACATACTATGGGTATGCGTTGGTTTCACACAGAAAACGATTCATGCCGGTTGTTCAGGAGCAGTTTTATGAAAAGACAGAGACGAGCGGCACTGGTAAATGATATTACCGGATTTGGCCGCTGTTCCATAACGGTGGAATTACCCATTGTTTCCGCATTGAAGGTGGAAGCCTGCCCGTTTCCTACGGCACTTCTTTCTGTGCATACCGCCTTTCCTAATCCTTTTATCCGGGATGAGACATCCATCATGCGGCCTTATATGGAGAACTGGAAGGAACACGGGGTGGAATTTGAAGGGATTTCTACGGGATTTCTTGGGTCAGAGGCACAGGTGGACATTGTGTCAGACTTTATTCACCTGTTTAAAAAGAAGGATACTCTCGTTATTGTAGATCCGGTTATGGGAGACTGGGGGAAACTTTACGCATCGTATTCGCCGGCACTTTCTGAAAAGATGAAGCAGCTGCTGCCTTTAGCCGATGTGATTACGCCTAATCTGACCGAGGCATCCCGTCTGCTGGGTATTCCCTATCCGGGAAATCGGGACCTGACTGACCAGGAACTGGAAGAAATTGCCAGAGCTCTTTCAGAAAAGGGGCCGTCTCAGGTAGTGATTACCGGAATTTCCAGGAAAGAGAATGTTGGAAATTATGTGTTTGAGCGAGGCAGGCCATCAGCATATATCGGAAGCCGCCGAGTAGGTGGAGAACGAAGCGGTACAGGGGACGTATTTACAGGCATCCTTACCGGATGTCTTGTCCGCGGTGACGCCCTCATACCGACGGTACGGAAGGCAGCTGATTTTATTTCCCGTGCATTGGCCTACACGGCAGAACAGGATATACCACCGGCCTGCGGTATTGCCTTTGAACAGTTTCTTACCGAACTCTGATTTTCTTTATACAGTAAATAAAATATCCGGAAGGATGACGATGTAATTCTGTCATCCTTCCGGATATTTTTGTGCGTAATAACCCATGTACGAATATCAGGTGAGCGTCCACGGAGTGTTTCTTTCTTCCCTGATTTTTCGGAGCTGAGTCATTAATTTAGCACAGTCTTCTTTGCAGCCGTGTTTGACGAACCAGGAAAACTCACGGATTAATTCCCATTCATCGTCGTAAGCACGGAGCTGATGCTGTTTGCGCACGCCCTGTAATTTTTTCGGACGGCCGGCACCCGGACGGGCACCTCCGCGGTTGTTTTTCTTTATACTGCTCATACTACTACCTCTGGACATTTTACCTGAAACTGGCTGGAAGTCATATTCTCTGCCGGGAGCGGAAAATACCTCATTTCCATTGAATCTTGCCTTACAGGGACTGTCAATAAGGTTTAACATTTTGCAAAACAACAGCTAAATAATTCATTCACGCCCTGTTAAGCATATGCTTTAATAAAAAACCAAAGCATTTAGTACGTATAATACCATAAACTTACCGGTTTGTCATTAAAAAATGGGGTTCTTTGTGTAAAAAATCTCCCATTAGAAAAATAGAAGAAAATTAAAAAGAGCTGTGAAAAGATAAGAAGTTATTCTTTCACAGCCCCATGTTGAGGGAAAATAAAAAATCAGTGCCGGGCTTTACGCATCCGGCGATAGAGTTCAGAAAACAATTCTTCTGCCAGATAGGCATAGCAGAAAGCATCGATAATAAATATTACAGCCAGCATGGCGGCTCCGGCAGTGGAAAACATGGCGCGTTCCGGATTCGGGTCATATCCAAGTACAGAGGAGAGCGGGCGCCAGATCCACTGCATAAAGGTGATGAGACGTGTCAGTACGGAAGACAGGGCATCGGAAATACCCAGTACATAAATGGAAAATACAATTTTGTACGTCATTTCCACCACATAAGCCAGTGCGGTGAGGGCAATGACCTTATGGGAAGCCCACTGTTTTCTCGTGCCATAGCCAAGGGCCAGCCCCAGAGCGCCGGCATAGACAGCGGTGGTCAGCCCGATTTCCGGACCACCCAGGATAGTGACCACCAGGATGACGGCCAGGGAGGATCCGAGGCCCCATTTCATGCCATGTTGGGCAGTGATGATTGCCAGTGGAGCAGGAGCAGCAATCATGGTAATGAAAACAAGGAAAGGAAGTATAAGTTTAAGCAGCACCAGAATGGAAGCAATCGCCACGGCGGCTGCCGCTTCGGTGAGATATTGTGTGCGTTTAACAGTTTTATTCATGGGTAGTGTGTAACCTCGTAAAAGAAGTGACCATGTCTTCTTTTTCTTTCTTGCTCAGATGTTTGATTCGAACTTCCAGACTGCGTGCGTCATGTTCCGATGAAAATTTCTGGTACCACACCAGACACACCGGAAGGCGGGAACGGGTGTAACGGGCACCTTTTCCCCGGTTATGCACAGATACACGGTGCGAGAGGTCTGTAGTGAATCCCGTATACAATGAATTGTCAGAGCATCTCACCATATAGGTATAATAGCTTTTTTCTTCTGTCATTACAGGACCTCCTTGCTGTTTATCTACTATAGCATAAGACGGGGATGAGCGTCAGTCAGATTTATGAGATTTGAAGAGGATGATTGGGAAATCGTTTTCATCCTGGTGGAAATGGGACAATGGGGAGGGGAGTATGGGAATGGAAATTTACCGGCAGTATACTATATTATCTGCAGTTTATGATATAATAAAGCGACGACATTTGAACGGATTTGTAATTTATATAAGACAGATAAAGGATAAAGCCAGATGCGGTCGTTTAACGGGCTTTATTTCTTTTTGTCATGTAACCTGATTAAGGAGGTTATTTTGGTTAAAGAAAAAACCAGTCATACAGCAGCGGAAGCTAAAGAGGCACAGCCGGCTGCGAAGACATCAAAGACTGTAAAGACAGCAAAGACAACAGAAACTAAGAGAAGGACATCCCGCAAAGGGACCGGCTCATCCGGACGGGCAGCAGGAAGCCGCCGCGGCAGCACAAGAAAGCCTGCTCAGGGAAAGACCCAGAGACGGACAGCTAAACCGCATGCACATCAGAATCATAAGGAAGAAGCGGTGGTAGAAAACGCGGTTGTAACCGCAGGCAAGGAAGCGGAAACCAGACAGCCCCGTACAAGAGGCAGAAAGTCCTCCCGCCCGAAGCTGAGAATTATTCCTCTGGGAGGTCTTGGGGAAATCGGTAAGAACATGACCGTTTTTGAATATGGCGATGAAATCGTCGTACTCGATGCCGGACTGGCATTCCCGGAAGAAGATCTGCTGGGCATTGATATTGTTATTCCGGACTTCACCTATCTGATTGAAAATAAAGAAAAGGTTAAGGCCATTGTCATCACCCATGGCCACGAAGACCATATCGGGTCTTTGTCTTACCTGCTCAGAGAAGTCAATGCGCCGGTATATGCCACTAAACTGACCATCGGTCTGATTGAAGGTAAGCTGGAAGAAGCCCACATCAAGGGCGACCTGAACGTAGTACACCCAGGGGATGAATTCCGTATTGGGGCATTCAAGATTGGATTCTTCCATGTATGCCATTCCATTCCAGGGGCCTGCGGCATTTATTTCCGCACACCGGTAGGAACGGTAGTACATACCGGGGACTTCAAGTTCGATAACAATCCGGTGGATGGCGAACCGATGGATATCTACAAGATTGCTGAACTGGGGCATAAGGGTGTACTGGCTCTTCTGGCAGACTCCACCAATGCTACCCGGCCTGGTTCCACACCGTCTGAATCGGTTATCGTGGACTCTCTGCATGAGCAGGTAGCCAAAGCCAGAGGCCGTATTATTCTGGCAACCTTTGCATCCAATGTTTCCCGTATTCAGATGGCTATGGATGCCGCCATGGCATTTGACCGGAAAGTCTGTGTATTTGGACGCTCCATGGTCAACGTTGTTAAGATTGCCAGAGAACTGGGATATCTCAAGGTGCCGGATTCTCTGCTTATTGACCCGGAAGAGCTTTCCCGGTACAGTGATAACCGCCTGATGATTCTCACTACAGGGAGTCAGGGCGAACCGATGGCGGGCCTGTCCCGTATGGCGACCGGAAGCCACCGTCAGGTACAGATTCATGCCGGGGATACGGTTATCATTTCCGCATCTCCGATTCCGGGCAATGAAATCGGCGTAGGCAGAACCATTGATGCACTCATGAAACTGGGAGCGCATGTGGTTTCCAGTGAAAATGCAAAAGTACACGTATCCGGACACGGGGCAAGGGAAGACCTGAAGGCTATGCTGGCCCTGGTTAAGCCGAAATTCTTTATTCCGGTTCACGGGGAATACCGTATGCTCTGCAGCCATAAGGAACTGGCTATTGGACTGGGGATTCCTAAAGACCATGTCTTTGTCGGAGAAAACGGATCCGTATTTGAACTGACAAACCGCAGTTGCCATGAAGCAGGCAAGGTTACTGCCGGACCGGTATATGTAGATGGTCTGGGAGTAGGCGATGTAGGGAATATTGTTATTCGCGACCGCCAGCAGCTGTCCAATGATGGTGTGGTCATCGTAGTCATTGCACTGGAAAAGAATAGCAATCAGGTGGCAGCCGGCCCGGATATTGTGTCCCGCGGTTTCGTTTATGTACGGGACAGCGAAGATATGATGAGCGGAGCCACTGACCGGGTGGAAATGCTTCTTGACCGCATGGCATCCGAAGGGGTAACCGAATGGTCTCAGATTAAGACACAGATTCGCGATACTCTGGGACGTTACTTCTATGAAAAGACCAAGCGCCGTCCGATGATTCTTCCGATTATTCAGGAAGTACGCTGACAGGCGAAATAAATAACTGAAACAGGGCCGTGATAAACGTGAAGTCGTTTTCATGGCTCTTTTTTACAGGAGGCAGGGGGAAAGCGGTTTTCCGTCTGCAGACGGAACGATTTTCACTGCCCATGAGTACGGAGGAAGATTGCGTATGTCCCTTTTATTTAGTAATCGTCAGAGCCGGGCAGGGACTCTGGTGACCGCATCTATGTGCACAGCGATTGCTGTGGTATTCTCTGTCATAGGATTGTATATTCCTGTCTTTTCCACCCTTGTGTTCCTCATTGTGCCTATTCCTATTGCCTATATGTGCCTTATGGGGAATATGAAATGGGGGGTGGCTGTATGTGTGGCAGTACTCCTTCTGGACAGTCTTCTTTTTGGGGTCATGTCAGGAGCCTTTGCTTCCTCAGTATTCTGTCTGTTGGGGCTTACGCTGGGATATGGATACAGAAAAAAGTATTCTGCAGCTACCATCTTGGCGCTGGGCACGCTGGTATCTGCCGCTGTCTTTGGCGCACAGGCATTCTTTGCCTCTGCCTTCATGGGATTGGATCCTTCCCTGTTTGCAGGGAAGGTCACTCCGGATATGCAGCAGCAGATGGATTCCATGCTTTCCGCCGTATACAGCGGAAAAGAACTGGAAGCTGCCCGGGCGCAGTCCGGCCCTATGCTGGAAATGGTGATACGGGCGATTCCATTCTCTCTGTTTCTGGTATCTCTTTTTGAGGCCTGGGCTCCCATGCTTCTTTGCCGGATTATTTTTCGCCGGCTGGGCATTTATGATATTCCTTACTTTCAGCCATTCAGAGAATGGCAGATTCCTGTGGCTGTCATTTACATCTACATCGGGGTAGTGGTACTTAAACTGGCCCTTCAGGGACTGGGCATTACCTCTGTCATGTGGGATACTATGACACTCAATGTATCCCTGGTCTGCATGTGGATGCTCTGGCTTCAGGGGATATCCTTCCTCTGGTGGTGCCGGGAATACAAACCCAAATGGGGATCCTGGCGCTGGCCGGTACTTATAGCCAGCTTCCTGATTCCACTGGTCAACTATGCAGTGGCTGGTCTGGGGGCATGGGACATGCTCACCGGATACAGAAAAAATACAGAACAAGGTCAATAATGAAAATGAACATCCCGGAGAGATATGTATATACCTCTTCCGGGATGTTCGCGTATTCTGAACAGGGTTTATGCACCACTTTTTATTATTTTTCAGGGATTATAGAACATATATCCACAAAAGCAGAGCTTCTTTTTTCGTTTCCTTCCCACATTGTGTATAATAGGGATAACGGCTATTATGAGCCGGGAAGAGACATACGACGTGGAAAGCAGGAAATTTCTGCGTATCAGGGAGGTACGTATGCTTAGCGAGATATGGATATACAAGAAAAATGAAAAGATATTTATTGTTACGTTGTTTCTCCTGCTCGTAGTTATTGGTTGTCTGAACTGGATGCTCGGACTGCTTACAGCTATAGTTATCATTGGTTTTGTTATCGTTATCGAAAAAAATGATTACAAGCAGGAACGTATTCTTCTCAATTATCTTGACGAGTTGTCGGCTGGCGTAGAGGCAGGGACAATTTACGCAGTAAAGAATCTGCCGCTTGGCATCTCACTTATGGATGAGAAACGTCAGTTTGTATGGGCCAATGGAGTTTTCCGCTCCTGGCTTAAAGCGGATATTGAAGAAGATAATCTGTTTAAAGATGTATTCTCAGGCGTGCGCATCAGCAAAATCTGGGGGAAGACCGGATGGTTTGATTACAGTCTGGATGAAGAATATTATCGTGTGTTTTACAAGTTTATTCCGCCATCGAAAGAAAACGGGGCGGCATTCATGGCCTTTTATCTGGTAAACCGGACAGCCATGCAGCAGCAGATACAGGCATGCAAAGAAGCCATGCCGGTATTCGGACTTATCCGGGTAGATAATGTGGCAGAAGCTACCCAGAATATGACCGATGTGGAAAAATCCAATATTCTGTCAGAGGTGGATGAAGTTATCCTCTCGGAATTTATTTCCCGGGACGCATTTATTAAGCGATACAGCTCGACGGAATTTGTCATCTGCATGTCCAGAAAAGCATTGGAGGACTGCATGAACGACAATTTTAACATACTGGATAAGGTGCGCGATATTCATACAGTAAACCGTATTCCAGTAACCATTTCCATTGGTATTGTAAAGTGCGAAGGTACATTTGCCAAACAGTTTGAACTGGCGCAGACGGCGCTGGATCTGGCACTGGGGCGTGGCGGTGACCAGGCGATTGTCCGTATGGATAAGGATGTAAAGGCCTTTGGAGGCCGCTCTTCCACATCCGTAAGCTCTACCCGTGTCCGCGTCCGTGTAGTGGCTCAGGCACTCAGGGAAATCATCCAGGAATCCGACCGGGTATTCGTCATGGGGCACGGGCATGAGGACTATGATGCCATTGGTGCAGCCGTAGGGGTGACACATCTGGCCAAGGCGTCCGGGAAACCGGTAAATATCGTCCTTTCAGCCTATGAAGACACATCCCATAAGATGATTAATGCGCTGGATGCAGATAAGGAAATGGGTCCAATGCTGATGACGGAAAAGACAGCTCTGAATATCATCACGGACAAGAGCGTTCTCTTCATCGTGGATACCCATGTACCGCAGGTTGTTGCAGCACCAGAACTGCTCCGTGCAGCCAAGAAGAGAGTGGTTATTGACCATCATCGCAGAAATGCATCGATTATTTCTCCGACCCTGCTTACGTATATGGAACCATCGGCCTCATCGGCATCTGAACTGGTGAGTGAGCTCATTCAGTACTATGGTGGAGATAGGGATCTGACTACGCTGGAGGCTTCCTGCCTCTATGCAGGGCTAGTTGTTGATACAAAGAATTTCTCTGTGCAGACCAGTGTACGTACATTTGATGCGGCCAGCTTCCTCAGACGAAGTGGTGCGGATGCAAAACTTGTACGCGCCTTGTTTGCAGTTAATGTAGAAACTGTTAGAATTAAGTCAGAGATTATGGCACATCTCAAAACGGTGGATGGGTACATGGTCTTTGCCGAATGCCCGGCAGGTACTGAGCAGGCGCAGATCGTTGCCGGACAGGTAGCTGACTATCTGGTTACAGTGGAAGGAATCCATGCAAGTTTTCTCTTCTATCATGTTGAGGAAGGGGTTACCAGTATTTCGGCACGAAGCGATGGAACGGTTAATGTACAGGTGGTTATGGAAGCTCTCGGCGGCGGTGGACATCTCACGGTATCCGGAGCACAGATCAGCGGTGACATGACCATAGAAGCGGCTACTCAGAAGATAGTGGAGGAAGTCCGCAAACAAATTAAGGAGGCATAATTATGAAAGTAGTACTTTTACAGGATGTAAAGAAACTGGGTAAGCGCGGTGACGTTATCGAAGTATCTTCCGGCTATGGCCGCAATGTACTGATTCGTCAGGGACTGGCTGTGGAAGGAACCAAGGCTAATCTCAATACAGCACATCAGCGCCAGGAATCCAAAGAATTCAAGTCCCAGGTAGCAGCCGATGAAGCAGAAATCATGGCTTCTCAGCTTAAGAAGGTTAAACTGGTTATCAAAGTGCAGACAGGGGAAGACGGAAGAGTATTCGGCAGCGTTACCGCCCGTGATATTTCTGAAGCCCTTAAACAGCAGTACAAGTTCGACTTCGATAAGAAGAAGATTATGCTGGATCAGCCAATCAAGGCTGTGGGTGAATATGATGTAGACCTCTGGGTACACCCGAAGGTTAAAGGCACCATTCACGTATCTGTAGTAGCTGAATAAACCGGCGAAAGCAGACTGGCAACCAATGTCGGAAAGCGTATACCTTTATGATTTACGCTGTGGTTATATAGAATAAAGAAGGAGCCAGGGATTTCCCTGACTCCTTTTTGCATGCAGAAAAGGCGGATATGAGAGTTGAGTATGCGGAATCTGAGACGATAGGCAGACAGTAAAGCGTTAAGTTGGCAAAGGCAGCGTACAGAGGAAAAAATAAAAAGGAGAAGAAGGCCATCCTTCTTCTCCTGATCGATCTGGTGCGAGCGGAGGGACTCGAACCCTCATGCACGAGGCGTCAGATCCTAAATCTGGTGCGTATACCAGTTTCGCCACGCTCGCATATACTTGTTAATTATAGACAATGACAGAAGAAAACGTCAAGACAGATTTCGGATATAAGGAGTATAAAGAGGTAGCTTTATTTGTGGACTTACTTTGTCTATTTTAATTGTTATGGCCATTTGATATAATGAAAAGCAAGGGGACTTCCCTTCCTTTACATTTTCAGAAGGAGTGACTCATATGGAATTCTATCGTTCTAACAAAAATGACCGTATCAGCGTATTTGTAAGCACTCTCGGCCGTCCGGCAGGAGAAGGTGCAGATGAAGTATTAACTGCCAACACGGTGGATGCAGCCAGAGAAAAGCATGTTCCGTTAGTAGAAAGAAGCGGAAATGACGTGGTTGTCACTGTAGGTGAAGTAATCCATCCTATGACAGAAGCACACTATATTATGTGGATTGCCCTGGAAACCAGCGAAGGCTTCCATGTAAAGCACCTGGCACCTGGTGAAGTACCAACCGCAATCTTTGCCCTCACAGATGGCGAAGAACCAGTAGCTGCATATGAATACTGCAACCTCCACGGACTCTGGAAGAAAGAAATCTGAGAGATTTCCTTTCAGACAATAGATGAGCAGAGCTCATAGACTGCTGCAGGATGCAGGTGGTCAGACACGGAAATCAGAAAGGTTTTCGTCAGACAGAAGACCGGAACCCTTGCGGGCTCCTATCTGGCGAAACCAAAGGATATGACAAAACGGCTTCCCATATTTTATGGGAAGCCGTTTTGTCATGCTTTTATAGAAATTTATACTATCCCTCTGATATGGGGTACAATTAGCCAACGAGTATATCCTGGAAGGCTGCAAAGCCCTGGGCGGCCAGACAATCAGACATCAGACCGGGAACCGTAATATTGACAGCCCGGTCTTTGCCGGATGTCGGTGGAAAGTAGAATGCGGTATGTTAGTATGAAGGAAAGTGTAAGGATGTACCCTGTTCTTTTTTATAAAAACTTTCCGAATTCCCGCTCAAAGTTCAATTCTCATCTCTCCCATCCGTCCTTTAGCTATTCGCAGAATCCACCCTTGCCATTACAGAGGAATTGTACTGCCCCGAGAATCCCTGCGGGATACTTGCCATCCCGGAGCGAAGTTCTGCCGTCCCGAGAGTTGTCTTGCCACTCTTTTGGTCCATGAGCCTTCGGCTCATCATTCTTCCATTCCGAAAATATAGCCGGTCATGGACATGGAGCCAAGGTTACGGATGTTATTGTATACCATAGGCGTTTCTCCTTCAGAGGCGCCAAGGGCGTACAGCAGAGGGAGGAAGTGGTCTTTGGTGGGCACTGCATAATCTGCATCTTTATGTGTGTCATAATGAATGACTGCCTCATCATTGCGGGCCAGTACAGCCTCCTTGATGAATTCATCAAACGCATCGGCAGCGGGAGTTCCTCTTGGGTTATCAAACTCTACGGCCCGGAGGTTGTGGACAACATTGCCGCTGGCAAAAATCAGGTAGCCTTTTTCACGGAGAGGAGCCAGCTCTTTGCCCAGATTATAGCATTCTTCTTCGGTGAGACGGCGGTTTACAGAAAGCTGCACCACCGGAATATCCGCTTTCGGGAACATGTGTACCAATACGGTCCATGTGCCGTGATCAATACCCCAGGTGTCATTTATGGAAACTTTATCGCCCAGCAGATTCAGCACGTCCATGGTAAGGTCACGGTTTCCGCTTACCGGATACTGCACTTCATACAGTTCATCCGGGAACCCGTACATGTCGTAAATCTGGCGGGGTTTTTCTGCACTCTGTATATATGTGCCGTCGGCATACCAGTGGGCACATATACTTAAGATGGCCTTTGGCTTTCCAAATCGGGAAATGACTTCTTGGCCGATATGGTTGAATGCAGCGGTAAGATCGTTATGAGCCAGGGCAATCATCGGACTGCCATGGCCGGAAAATATAACAGGCATTTTTTTTCATGGTGTGTACCTTCCTGCAAAATGTAACGAATTATATAACAAGTTTACCATAAAGTGGTCACAGGGAACAGGGGCTATGATGGGAGGTACTGAGGGGCATAATGAGAATAATTTTATATCTTATAAGGTTGGATTTATTTTATTCACAATATTCGAAACACTACTAAAATATTAAAAGTATTTCGAATATAATAGATATACATTGTGGCGTACACATGATATAATAAGAACATGAAATGAGGACTACTTTTTCATTGTTAACCGGAAATAAGTTGCTCTTCCTTTTTATCAGGTAATTATAGAATTATCTTTTGTTATTTACTGGAGGTAAATACCATGGAATTTCGTTTTACATTGCCAAGAGACATCTATGTGGGGCATGGTGCAATTAAGAACCTGGCTCATTTTAAAGGATGCAAACGCGCATTTGTAACCACCGGTGGTCATTCTATGCGCCGCGGCGGTTTCCTGCAGAAGGTTGAACAGGTATTGAAGGACAATGGAATGGAAGTTAAGATTCTGGAAGGCATTCAGCCGGATCCGTCCGTTGAAAGTGTATATGAAGGCGCAGCCATGATGCGCGAATTCAATCCGGACCTTATCGTTTCTATCGGCGGTGGTTCCCCTATCGATGCGACTAAAGCTATGTGGATTTTCTACGAACATCCGGAACTTAAGTTTGAAGATGTGCTGGAACCATTCTCTATTCCGGCTCTCCGCACAAAGGCAAGATTTGTCGCTATTTCTTCCACCAGCGGCACCGCAACGGAAGTTACTTCCTTCTCTGTAATCACCGATTACTCCAAGGGGATTAAATATCCTCTGGCTGACTTCAATATTACTCCGGATATGGCTATTCTGGATCTGGATATTCCGCAGACCATGCCGCCAAAGCTGGTAGCACATACCGGCATGGATGCACTGACCCACGCCACCGAAGCGTATGTTTCCAAGTTCCATAACGGCTTTACCGATCCGCTGGCTAAGCAGGCAGTTTCCGATATTTTCGATTCTCTGGTAGCTTCTTTTGAAGGGGACAGTGCAGCCCGCGATCAGATGCACATTTCCCAGTGCCTGGCAGGTATGGCATTTTCCAATGCTCTTCTGGGGATCACTCATTCCCTGGCACATAAGATTGGTGCAATTTTCCACATTCCGCATGGATGTGCCAATGCCATTCTCATGCCATATGTAATTCAGTTCAACAAGAAGGCCGCTCTGTCCCGTTATGCGGATCTGGCACGGGTAGCCGGACTTCCGGGAAGAACCGATGCACAGCTGGTTATTTCCTATGAAAAGGCGATTGGTGAACTCAATGAAGCTATGAATATTCCGCACTCCATTAAGGACTATGGAGTAACTGAAGAACTGTACAAAGAACACAGAGACAGCATTGCCCACAATGCCGTCCTCGATGCCTGCACACCGGAAAATCCGCGCGAAGTAGATGATGAGCTCATGGGCCGGATTCTCGACTGCGCATACTATGGAAAACCAGTAACATTCTGATAATTGCCAGTTCATTTAGTGAGTGTTCGAGATAATTTGTTACCTCGAATCTATCTGACTTCTGACCGTCTGTCAGCCGGGCGGTTTTGTTAGAAAGGAGGAATGCTAATTGCGTTTCTTTCGTTGTAATCATCATGCAGTGATTCAGGCCTGCATAAGTACCTCCGGGAAAGCTCCGTCGGATACACCTAAAGAGGAACTTATCGCCAATACGGTGGATGCAGCCAGAGAAAAGCACGTTCCTGTAATTGCACGGGAAGGGAATACCGTTACTGTTACCGTGGGCAGTGTTCTGCACCCCATGACAGAAGAGCATTACATTCCATTTATTGCTCTGGAAACGGCGCAGGGGCTGCAGGTTAAGAACCTTAAACCGGGAATGAAACCCGTGGCGGTATTTGCTCTGGCGAACGGAGATGAACCGGTAGCAGCGTATGAATACTGCAATCTTCATGGACTATGGAAAGCGGAGGTGTAAGTATGAAAAAATACAGATGTAAAGTTTGCGGCTGGATTTATGATGAAGCCAAAGGAGATCCGGACAATGGTATTGCACCGGGGACCCGGTTTGAAGACCTGCCGGCTGAATTTATCTGCCCGCTCTGCGGAGCACCGAAAGAGGAATTTGAAGTCGTAGAAGACTGATAAGGGCCGATAGGTAATCACATAGCATATAAAAACACTGTGAAAGGACTCACTGGGTTCTTTCACAGTGTTTTTATATGAAAAAGAGAAGGCAGAGGATTGCGTCGTGGGGGTCGAAGAGGTGGTCTGCATCCCGATGGGCTAAGTTCATCTTCGCTCATCGGGATGCTTCGTGATATAATCGGGATATAAATTTCAGGTTAGGATAAGGCGAAGAGCCGGAGGAAGAGTATATGGGACTGTTAAAGGATTTTAAAGAATTTGCCATGCGTGGCAATGTGGTGGACATGGCTGTCGGCGTAGTGGTAGGCGCCGCTTTTTCCAAAATCACCTCATCACTGGTAGACAACATCATTATGCCGCCACTGGGAGTCCTCATGGGCGGGGTGGATTTTTCCAACCTGTTTATTAATCTCTCTGATGTACCGGTAAAAACCCTGGCCGAAGCACAGGCGGCCAATGTACCGGTTATTGCCTACGGCTCATTTTTAAATGCGGTCATCGATTTTTTGATTATCGCATTTTCCGTATTTATCGTGATGCGCCAGATTAACCGCTTTTTCCCGAAAAAAGAAGAAGCTCCGGCTAAAGCACCAAGACTCTGCCCCTACTGCAGAGAAGCGATTGCCGATGACGCCACACGCTGCCCACACTGCACCGCTCAGCTGGACAAGTAAAAGAAAAGACAGGTTGGGAGTAGGATGTCAGGAGGCAGATTAGCTCCGTTCATCTGCACAAGGAAAAAAAGAGAACGAGACTTTCCAGAAAAACGGAGAGTCTCGTTTTGTTATGCTTTTATAAAAAACAGTGCAGAATGCAAAAGCTGAGGGAAGCTATCAAGATTCCGGTTGGCTGTCCCGAGAATGACAAAGCCATTCCTGCGGTCAATGAACTTTGTTCAAAATAGTACTCTATTTTAAACAATAACGTAATATTAAACTCGAATTATGTAAATAAAGTATAGCTATTCTTTAAAAAAGGTATTGAATTTAAAGTATAGTAAAAGTAAAATATAAAAGAACCATTGTTAATAGCAGAGGGATTTGCAAGGTAGGAGATCCCTTTTCTGTTTTCGAAATTATCCGCACATCTGCGGATTCTCAACAGAGGAGGAAATATGAAAAAGATTAACAAGATACTCGTTGCAAACCGAGGAGAAATCGCTATCCGCGTATTCCGAGCCTGTAAGGAACTGGGCATTCGTACCGTAGCTGTTTATTCTGAACAGGATATTCTGTCCCTTCACAGAAACCGTGCGGACGAAGCGTATCTGATTGGCGCCGGTAAAGGTGCGGTAGAAGCCTATCTCGATATTGAAGATATTATCCGCGTAGCTAAGGAGCATAATGTAGATGCTATTCATCCAGGCTATGGTTTCCTGGCTGAAAATGCAGAACTGGCTAAGCGTTGCGAAGAAGAAGGCATTATTTTCATCGGACCACATGTAGAACATCTGATTATGTTCGGTGATAAGGTCAATGCCCGTATTCAGGCTAAGAAGGCCGATATTCCGATGATTCCAGGCAGTGATGGCCCGGTTACCACCTATGAAGAAGTTAAGGCATTTGCTGAAAAGGTGGGCCTGCCGATTATGATTAAGGCTGTCAACGGCGGCGGCGGACGCGGTATGCGTAATGTAGACCGCATGGAAGATCTGGAATCCGCTTTTGAACGTGCTAAGTCGGAAGCGAAGATGGCCTTTGGCGATGAAGATGTTTATCTTGAAAAGTGCATCATGAACCCGAAGCACATTGAAGTGCAGATTATGGGGGATGAACATGGCCATGTGGTACACCTTTTCGAACGTGACTGCTCCATTCAGCGCCGTCATCAGAAGGTTATTGAAATGGCTCCGGCATGGTCCCTGCCAAAGGAACTGCGCCAGCGCATCTGTGATGCTGCAGTTAAGCTCATGAAGAACGTTAACTACGTCAACGCAGGTACTGTCGAATTCCTGGTAGACCAGAACGAAAAGGATTTCTACTTCATCGAAGTTAATCCGCGTATCCAGGTAGAACATACCGTAACCGAAATGATTACGGACATAGATATTGTAAGAACCCAGATCATGGTTGCAGAAGGCTATAGCCTTGATGATCCGGAAGTAGGTATTGGTAAGCAGGAAGATATATGGTACAAGGGCATTGCTCTCCAGTGCCGTATTACCACCGAAGATCCGGCTAATAACTTCATGCCGGATACCGGCAAGCTTATTGCCTACCGTTCCGGCGGTGGTCCTGGCGTTCGTCTCGATGCGGGCACGGCTTACACCGGTGCTGTCATTACTCCATACTATGACTCCCTGCTGGTAAAGGTTACCGTTCATGCACTGACCCCAAGAAGCACATTCAGCAAGATGCTCCGCTGCCTTGATGAATTCCGTATTTCCGGGGTTAAGACAAATATTTATTTCCTCCAGAATATGCTCCGCACCGAGGACTTCCAGAAAGGCCTCTGCGATGTAAACTATATCGACCGTCATCCGGAACTGCTGGTTGACCCGAACATTGTAGGCGACCGCGGAACCCGTATTCTGGATTACATCGGCGAAATCACCGTTAACGGCTATGCAAATGCTGGCCATCAGGCTAAGCCGGATTTTGAACCGGCACCTCGTCTGGATGCTGACCATCTGGAAGCACCGGCTGGCACCAGACAGCTCCTGCAGCAGCTGGGACCGGAAGGATTCTCCCGCTGGATTCAGGAACAGAACGAAGTACAGGTTATGGATACCACTTATCGTGATGCCCATCAGTCCCTGCTGGCTACCCGTGTAAGAACCCATGATATTATGCAGGCTATTCACTACACTGCATGCCATGTACCGAACCTGTATGCATTTGAAAACTGGGGCGGCGCAACATTCGACGTAGCTTATCGTTTCCTCGATGAAAGCCCGTGGGAAAGACTTCGTCAGATGAGAGAGGCAGCTCCGAACATTCTGTTCCAGATGCTGACCCGTGGGGCTAATACGGTAGGATATACCAACTATCCGGAAAATGTAGTCCGTCAGTTTATTGACCGTGCAGCAGAAAATGGCATCGATGTATTCCGTGTGTTCGACTGCCTGAATCAGCTGAGCCACATGGAAGTTACCATTGATGAAGTAAGAAAGCTCGGCAAGATTGCGGAAGCGACCATCTGCTACACTGGCGATATCATGGATCCAAACCGTCAGAAGTATTCACTCCAGTACTATGCAAACCTGGCTAAGGATATGGAAAGGGCAGGGGCTAACATCATTGCCATCAAGGATATGGCTGGTCTGCTCAAGCCGGAAGCCGCTACTGCACTGGTATCCACATTGAAGGATGCAGTAGACCTCCCGATTCACCTGCACAGCCATTCCGGCAGCGGTACCATGCTCTACACCTATGCCAACGCTGTTAATGCCGGCGTAGACATTATCGACCTGGCTACATCTGCGCTGTCCAGCGGCACCAGCCAGCCGTCTATCACCGCTATGTACTATGCACTCCAGAATAACCCGCGCCAGATGAACTTCGACGTGAAGGAACTGGAAAAGATTGACCGCTACTGGCAGGCAGTCCGTCCATACTATGCCGGTGTGGATGCGAAGATGACCTATCCAAACACCACCGTGTATGAACACGAAATGCCAGGTGGACAGTATTCCAACCTCCGTCAGCAGGCTACCGCAGTAGGCCTTGGCGACAGATGGCTGGAAGTATGCGAAATGTACCATAAGGTCAACATGATGTTCGGCGATATCATCAAGGTAACCCCGTCCTCCAAGGTGGTCGGCGATATGGCCCTCTTCATGGTACAGAACAACCTGACAGAAGAAGATATTTATGATCATGGTGATACCATCGACTTCCCGCTCTCTGTAGTTAACTTCTTTGACGGCAAGCTCGGTATTCCATATGGCGGATTCCCGGAAGATCTGCAGAAGATTATTCTTCGCGGCAGAGAACCGCATCTGGAAAGCAAGCCGGCTGATGTAGATTTCCACAAGGTCGTTCAGGAAATGGATGACAAGGAAATTCCAATCAGCGATGATAACATTTCTTCCTACTGCATCTATCCGAAGGTATTCAGCGACTACGTAAGAAGATACAAGCAGTTCGGCGATCTGTCCGTTCTGGACACCCCGACCTTCTTCTTCGGTATGAACCCGGGTGAAGAAGTACATGTCAACCTGGAAGAAGGTAAGATGCTTCTTATCCGTATGGACAACATTACCCGTCCAGATGAAAACGGCGACCGCATCGTTCAGTTCGAACTCAATGGTATGCCGCGTGAAATCCGCGTTCATGATAAGCATGTAGAAGATTCCGCTATTGAAATCAAGAAGGCTAATCCAGACGTACCAGGCGAAGTAGGGGCCACCCTCTCCGGCAAGGTAGTCAAGGTCCTGGTAGCTAAGGGAGATAAGGTAGAAAAGGGCGATCCAATCATTGTAACCGAAGCGATGAAGATGGAAACCACCCTCACGGCACCGGTAAGTGGCACCGTTAAGGAAATTGCCACCGCACCGGGTACTCCGATTGAATCCGGAGACCTGCTCCTGGTTATCGGAGAATAAGCAAAGCTGAAAAAAGGAGTTCTGACAATAATTTGTCAGGGCTCCTTTTTGCGTGCCTGATCAGCAGACCATAAGGCCGCAAGAATGGTTATGCCACTCTCGGCTCAGGATGGTACAATCCTTGCAGATTACAGGAGTGAAGCGGAATGTTCTCTTCTTGCAAAGGGCAAGCATGCGAAAGCTGATTAAAGGAAAGCATGAGAAACGATGCTCCTTTCTTGAAAGAAAGGGGGACCGACGAAGTCGGTGGATAGTTGATTCCACTTTGTTTGAATAAAGGAAAGCAGAAGGATATCACATATTTCTCTCTCTCTGGAGAGAGAGGGGGAATGACGACAAGGGCTTGTCGTCATTGGCTGTAAGTCCATAGAATTATGAAATCTTTGATTTCCATACTATTGACAGCCCGGTCTTTGCTAGCGAATGGTGGAAAGTAGAATCCTCTATGTTGGGATAAGGGAAAGCATGCTGATGTGCTCCGTCTGAAGTATGATTGTCTTGCTTACCTGCCTCAAGCTTTAAAGCGGACTCACTCACCGCTTATAGAAAATTCTTACGAATTTCCAAAGGTATCCAGATCGGTATTAAATAAAGCTTGATAAAGGGTATTCAGCCATCAGAGGGGGGATTTCAATCACTTTTGCGGTCTATGAGCGTCAGCTCATCTCTTACCTGTTATAATGAGAAAAGATGACAGTTATGATTACCTGAAGGAGGTATGACTATGGGACTGATTAAAGCAGCGGTAGGGGCTGCCGGTGGTGTTCTGGCAGACCAGTGGCGTGACTATATTTACGGAGAGGAAATGAATGCCGATGTGCTGGTTATGAAAGGGAAAAAGCGCACAGGCCGACGCAGCTCCAATACGGATGGAGAAGACAACATTATCTCCAATGGGTCTATCGTAGCGGTCAATGAAGGACAGGCTATGATCATTGTGGAACAGGGGAAAGTGGTGGACTTGTGTGCGGAACCGGGAGAATATGTATATGACCGTTCCACGGAACCGTCGCTGTTTACCGGCAATCTTTCCCAGAGCATTAAGGATGTATTTCATCGTATAGGCCGCCGTTTTACCTTTGGCGGAGATACAGGGAATGACCAGCGCGTGTACTATTTCAACACCAAGGAAATTGTGGGAAACAAATACGGGACACCGGGAGCGATTCCATTCCGCGTAGTGGATAGACGAATTGGTCTGGATGTGGATATTGCGGTAAAATGCTTCGGCGAATACAGCTATCGCCTGGATAACCCCATATTGTTCTATACCAATGTGTGCGGCAATGTGGATGAAGAATATACTCGTGACCGGCTGGACGGACAGCTGAAGACGGAATTTATGACTGCACTGCAGCCTGCATTTGCCCGGATTTCCGAGATGGGAATCCGTTACAGTGCACTGCCGGCCCACACTATGGAACTGGCCCAGTCTATGAATGAAGTGCTTTCAGAAAAATGGAAGGAGCTTCGAGGCATTGAAGTGGTTTCTGTTGGTGTTTCTTCTGTCAAAGCCAGCGAAGAAGACGAACAGATGATAAAGGACATTCAGCGAAATGCAGCCTTCCGTGACCCCACCATGGCAGCAGCCAACCTGGCCGGTGCACAGGCCGATGCGATGAAGACGGCAGCGGCCAATGAAGGCGGCATGGGTGCTATGGGTGCGTTCATGGGGGTAGGTATGGCGCAGCAGGCTGGCGGAGCCAATGCAGCAGAACTGTACCGTGTTGGAGCGGTAAAGCCGACGGAGCCAAAGACTGGCGGAACCTGGACCTGCTCGTGTGGAGCGGAAAACACGGGAAAATTCTGTGAAAACTGCGGGAAACCCAGACCGGGGAAGGATAGCTGGATCTGTCCGGCCTGCGGTACGGAGAATCATGGGAATTTCTGCACGAACTGCGGAAAGAAACGCCCGGAGGAATGGGTATGCAGCCACTGCGGAACCAGGAATAAAGGCAGTTTCTGCACCGAATGCGGGCAAAAGAGAGACGAGTGACCAGAACCGCTAAATGGCAGTTGTCGGAGACATAGGGAAGGGCAGTAATCCTTCCCCGCTTCGGCTGTATAGCTGTGTAGATATGGATGGGGTGATAAAGATTACAAACGGAGAAGCGAGTGAAAAAGAAGCCGTCAGCTATAAATGCGTGCAATGCGGTGCGCCGCTTACGTTCCTGCCTGGAGACGATAAGGTAACCTGTGAGTACTGTGGTAAAAAGTATACCGTACAGGAAATAGAGACACTCTACGGAAAACCTTCGGATAAACCGGGAACAGAAGAGAAGGAGAAAAAAGCCGCAGAGAGCAAAGCCGGAGCGGCACAGGAAAAAGAAAAGGAGGCATCGGATTCCGAAAAGGGAGAACAGGCAGAATGGGATGCCCGGCTGGCTGAGCATGCATGGAGCGAAGAAGATAAGAAACAATTCCGTACGTTTGTGTGCCCGTCCTGCGGTGCCGAGCTTATGACCGATGCCACCACTATGGCCACTACCTGCTGCTACTGCGGCAATCCGACTATGATTCCAGGGCGTTTTTCCGGAAGCTACCGTCCGGACTGGATTATCCCCTTCAAGAAGACACGGGACGATGCCCGGAAAGCACTGGAGGCATTTTACCGGGGCAAGCGGCTGCTGCCGGATGATTTTAAGGCGAAAAATCACGTGGACAAACTGCAGGGGCTCTATGTGCCGTTCTGGCTGTTTTCTGCAGACTGCACCGGTCGTGCCGATTATCAGGGGACCAGAAAGAGATATTATGAAACATCGGATGCCCGGATTATCAACACTGACCACTATCGGGTAGTGAGAAAAGGTGAAGTATCCTTTGATAAGATACCGGTGGATGGATCCAGCAAGATGGATGATCTGTATATGGAAAGCATTGAGCCATTTGACTATGACAACATGGAAACCTTTACGCCAGCCTATTTCACCGGGTATGTGGCGGATACATATGACATCAGTCATGATGATTCAGAGAAGAGGGCTGACAGCCGTCTGTCTTCCTCCTTCCTGGGAATGCTTGAAGCCACGGCGGCACCGTATTATGTCACGCTGTCCGCGGAAGATGGATCCATTTACAAAACCAGAAGCAACGTCAGCTATGCCATGGTGCCGGTATGGATAGTCACCACCCGGTACAAGGATAAACCCTACACATTTATGATGAATGGCCAGACTGGGATTTTTGTCGGCTCGCTGCCCATTGATAAGGGGAAACTGGCACGATGGACCTGGGGTACGTTTTTTATTATATTTATCATCAGTTTGGGGATAATGGAATGGGTGATGGGAGGATTAGGATGAGGAAATGGATAGTGATGTTTCTGGCCTTCCTCTGCTTCACGTTGGGATTTTCCACCGTATGGGCATCCCAGGTGGTGGATGAATCGGATGTACTCACAGCAGAACAGGAAACTGAGCTTAATAACCGCCTCTCGGAATTTACATCCTGGAGCCGGCAGGAAATGGATATTCTGATATTGCCGTCCATACCCCGGGGCGAGAGCATAAAGCAGTATTCTGAGCGGTATGTGCGAAGTGCCTCGGAAAATCTTGATGGCGGCATCGTATTGGTGATTGCTATGGAGGACCGGAAGTACTATATTGCTGAAACCGGTGGAATGTACCAGCGTGTTCCTCTTCAGGGGGAGGCTATGGATAATATTGTGGCATCTACCGAGTCGGCACTCCACAGTGGAGACTACTTCGGGGCACTGGATGGATTTCAGAAGAAAGTGAGTGAAGCGGTAAAGGCGGCTCCGGCGGCCACAAGCTCTCAGGAAACGCCGGAAGTGCCGATGGGGAAAAAATATCCGTGGATTCCTCCTCTTGCAGCCTTTGTGATGGCTTCCATCATGGCATGTTCCGTCCGCTCCATACTGAAAAACCAGATGAGCAACATATCGAGAAAGGCAGATGCCCGGGATTATGTAAAACCTGACTCCTTCCATCTGACCGGACAGCAGGATGATTTCCTGTACACTACCACCCAGGTCATTCCCAAACCGAGGCACAACGGAGGGAATGGAGGAGGCGGCGGTACCGGAGGCCGTGGAGGAAGCTTCTGAGTCAGATGCAGCAGAAGAAAAAATAAAGAGTGGTCTATCTTTTTAACGGGCCAGGTGATAAAATAACTTTGAATCACGATTTCATACAAAAAGCAATAGGAATTTTCTGATAAAGAAAAGTTCAATAACAGGCGAAAATCTTTTTATATCATGAAAAATTGGATATAACCATAAAATAATTTTCAATATATGATATAAGAAGATACTATTTGACATGTAAGTCTGTATATAGTAATATTTTTATTCGCCACGATTCGTTTAATATTACTAATAGCAGACAGTAAGCGCAGAAGGAGACGGTGTTAGGTTTAGTGAGTGACCACGCCGTTTTTTTCCTATTGAGTACGGATTGTGTATTGAGTTTTGGAACACGGGAGCGCTTGGCGTTTCCTTTTCCGCAGCATTTAATGAAAGGGTGAGGCGTGGAATGTTCAGACCTGAACAAGTAGGTACCAGAAAAAGATATACCTATGCTAGGGCACAGGAAGTATTAAAGATGCCGCATCTGCTCGACCTTCAGACCAAGTCATATGCATGGTTTCAGAAGGAAGGGCTGAAAGATGTCTTCAATGATATTTCCCCGATTGAAGATAACGCAAAGAAATGGTCCCTGTATTTTGGGAATTACTATTTCGGAGAAAAGAAATACAGCATTGAGGAATGTAAGGCAAGGGATGCAACATACTCTGCCCCGCTCCAGGTAGATGTAAGACTGGTAAACAAAGACACCGGCGAAATCAAGGAACATGAACTGTTCATGGGCGATTTCCCGATTATGACGGATACCGGTACATTTGTCATCAATGGTGCAGAACGTGTCATCGTATCTCAGCTCGTCCGTTCCCCTGGCGTTTATTTCAAACGCGAACAGGATACTTACGGCAAGATGATTTATTCCGGACAGATTATTCCAAACCGCGGCGCATGGATTGAACTGGAATCCGATGCCAACGGCGCACTGTCTGTTCGTATTGACCGTAACCGCAAGATGCCGGCCACTGTACTTGTACGTGCATTGGGTTTCTCCAGCAATGAAGATATTCTGGAACTGTTTGCCCATGATGTACACATTGAAAAGACACTGGAAAAGGATCCATCCCGTACCACAGAAGAAGCGCTTATTGAAATATACAAGAAGCTCCGTCCGGGTGAACCGGCTACTGTAGACAGCGGTACAACCCTGCTTCACAATTTCTTCTATGATCCGCACCGCTATGACCTGGCCAAGGTAGGCCGTTATAAGCTGGGCAAGAAGCTGGGCTGGAAGCATCGTCTGGAAGGACATGTCATTCAGGATCCTATCGTTAATCCGGAAACAGGAGAAATTGTCATTGAAGGAAACTCCCGCATTGACAGCGATGCCATCAAGCGCATCGAAGAAAGCGGAGTATTTGCAGGAGAAGGCCCGGTAGTAGTTACCCTTCTCAAGGATGAAGGTACACCGGTTAAGATTATCTGCAACAACAGCAATCTGGACGACAATTTCCGTACACTGACCAGAGAAGACATCATCGCGTTCATCGACTACAGCCTAAACATGATGCAGGGCTTTGGTGAAGCGGATGATATCGACCATCTGGGCAACCGCCGCGTTCGTACGGTTGGCGAACTGCTGCAGAATCAGTTCCGCATCGGTCTGTCCCGTATTGAACGTGTAGTCCGTGAACGTATGACTACACAGGATCAGGACAAGATGACACCGCAGGCACTGGTAAACATCCGTCCGGTTGTGGCAGCTATCAAGGAATTCTTCGGTTCCTCCCAGCTGTCCCAGTTTATGGACCAGACCAATCCTCTGGCTGAATTGACACACAAGCGCCGTCTGTCCGCATTGGGACCTGGCGGTCTGTCCCGTGAACGTGCAGGCTTCGAAGTTCGAGACGTACATTACTCTCACTACGGCCGCATGTGCCCGGTAGAAACCCCTGAAGGTCCGAACATCGGGTTGATTTCCTCTCTGTCCAACTACGGTATCATCAACAAGTACGGTCTGATTGAAACTCCGTACCGTCTCGTAGATCCTAAGGATCACCATGTAACCAACGAATGCCACTATGTAACAGCCGACATTGAAGAAGGCAAGATTATTGCACAGGCATCTGAACCGCTGGATGAACATGGATTCTTCAAGCATAAGAACGTAGCCAGCCGCCGCGGCCCGGACGTTCTGGAAGCTTCTCCGGAAGAAGTAGTACTTATGGACGTATCTCCTAAGCAGGTCGTTTCCATCGGTACTTCCCTGATTCCATTCCTGGAACACGACGATACCAACCGAGCACTGATGGGTGCAAACATGCAGCGTCAGGCTGTGCCGCTTCTCCGTCCGGAAGCTCCGCTTGTCGGAACCGGTATGGAATTTACCGCAGCACAGGACTCCGGCGTATGTATCCTCGCTAAGCGCGCCGGCGTGGTAGAACACGTAACCGGCCGTCAGATTGTCGTTAAGACCGACGATGGTGACGAAGACGTTTACCCGATGATTAAGTTCATGCGTTCCAACCAGAGTACCTGCGTAAACCAGAGACCAATCGTATACAGAGGCGACCGCGTAGAAGCCGGCCAGACACTGGCTGACGGCATGGCCACCGATGGCGGCGAACTGGCTCTGGGACACAACGTACTGGTAGCCTTCGTTGCATGGGAAGGGTACAACCACGAAGACGCCGTTCTCATTTCTGAACGACTCCTCAAGGATGACCTGTACACATCCATCCACATCGAAGAATACGAATGTGATGCCCGGGACACTAAGCTGGGCGATGAAGAAATTACCCGTGAACTTCCTTCCGTAAGCGAAGAAGCTATCAAGAACCTTGATGAAGACGGTATTATCCGCATTGGTGCTGATGTACGTCCGGGAGACATTCTGGTAGGTAAGGTTACCCCGAAGGGCGAAACCGAACTGACACCGGAAGAACGACTCCTCCGCGCTATTTTCGGCGACAAGGAAAGAGAAGTACGTGATACCTCCCTCCGTGTTCCACATGGCGAATTCGGTAAGGTAGTGGACGTTAAGGTGTTTACCCGTGAAAACGGCGATGAAATGGCACCAGGCGTCAACAAGCTCGTACGCGTATACATTGCACAGAAACGTAAGATTCGTGAAGGCGATAAGATGGCAGGCCGTCACGGTAACAAGTGCGTATGCTCCAGAATCCTTCCTGTGGAAGATATGCCATTCACTCCGGATGGACGTCCGGTTGATCTGGTACTGAATCCTCTGGGCGTACCGTCCCGAATGAACATCGGTCAGATTCTGGAAATCCATCTCTCCTGGGCATGCCATATGCTCGGTGAAAGAATTCAGGAAGCCAAGCATAATCCGGAACTGGCTAAGGAACTGGAAAGACAGCTCCGCGAAGACGGATATGACTTCGATAAGTACGGCATGCCGGAACCAGATGAATCCGGTATCCACATTGCCACCCCGGTATTCGATGGCTGCCGCGATGAAGATCTGAACAAGACACTGCGTCTGGCAGGACTGCCGGCAGATGCCAAGACCGACCTCTATGATGGCCGTACCGGTGAAAAGCTGGATGGCCGCGTAACCATCGGCTGGAAGTACATGCTCAAGCTCCATCACCTGGTTGATGATAAGATTCATGCCCGTTCCACTGGTCCATACTCCCTGGTTACCCAGCAGCCACTGGGCGGCAAGGCACAGTTCGGCGGCCAGCGTTTCGGCGAAATGGAAGTTTGGGCGCTGGAAGCTTACGGCGCAGCTTATACACTGCAGGAAATGCTCACCATCAAGTCCGATGATGTCATTGGCCGTGTAAGAGCATACGAAAAGATTGTTAAGGGCGAAAATATCCCAAGTCCGGGTGTTCCGGAATCCTTCAAGGTATTGATGAAGGAACTTCAGTCCATCGGTCTGGATGTAAGAATCCTCAACGAAAACGGCGAAGAAGTTGTGATGAAGGAACTGGATGAAGAAGACATTGAAGCTAACTTCATGGAACATCATCACAAGGAACACAAGGATGAACATAAAGAAGATATCAAGCAGCTCATTGAAGGTGATACGGGTGTGACCGAATCACGTAAAGCATTTGAAACAGGAATGGCCGGAAATGCACAGACTGCAGCAAACGACGTAGCTTCCTTTACGGAAACCGCCGAAGCTGAAGTATATGCACCGGACGGAGATGCAGATACTTCCGTACTGATTACTGATGAACATGGTCAGCTGGATGACCATAGTGAAGAATAAGCATTTCCGGAAAGGAGCGGTATCAATTGTTAGATGTAAATGAATTTGATTCCATGAAAATCGGCATCGCCTCCCCGGAGAAGATTCTGGAATGGTCCCATGGTGAAGTAACAAAACCGGAAACCATTAACTACAGAACCCTCAAAGCGGAGACGGATGGTCTTTTCTGTGAAAAGATTTTCGGACCGACCAAAGACTGGGAATGCAAATGCGGCAAATATAAGAAAATGCGTTACAGAGGCACCGTCTGCGACAAGTGCGGCGTCGAAGTAACCAGCTCCAAAGTACGTCGTGAACGTATGGGGCATATTAAGCTGGCATGCCCGGTATCCCATATCTGGTACTTCAAGGGAACTCCATCCCGTATCGGACTGATCCTCGATATTTCTCCACGCCAGCTGGAACGTGTACTCTACTTTGCAGCGTACATCGTACTGGATCCAGGCGAAACCAAGCTGGTAAAACAGCAGGTTATGAATGAACAGGAATATCAGCAGGCGGTTCAGGAATACGGTGAAGGTTCCTTCAAGGCAGGCATGGGGGCAGAAGCCATCAAGACCCTGCTGGAAGAACTGGATCTTCACAAGATGGAAGCGGCACTTAAGGAAGACATCGCTACCGGAAGCGGTCAGCGTAAGGTTCGCAGCATCCGTCGTCTGGAAGAAGTAGAAGCGTTCATTCAGTCCAAGAACAGACCGGAATGGATGATTCTCACCGTACTGCCGGTTATTCCGCCGGAACTGCGTCCAATGGTTCAGCTCGATGGCGGCCGTTTCGCTACCTCCGACCTGAACGATCTCTATCGCCGTGTTATCAACAGAAATAACCGTCTGAAGAGACTTCTCGAACTGGGCGCTCCGGAAATCATCGTAAGAAACGAAAAGCGTATGCTCCAGGAAGCTGTGGATGCCGTTATCGATAACGGCCGCCGCGGAAGAGCGGTATCCGGACCGGGCAACCGCCCGCTCAAGTCCCTCTCCGACATGCTGAAAGGTAAGCAGGGCCGTTTCCGTCAGAACCTTCTCGGTAAGCGTGTAGACTACTCCGGACGTTCCGTAATTGTAGTCGGACCAGAACTGAAGATGTACCAGTGCGGTCTGCCAAAGGAAATGGCTATCGAACTCTTCAAACCGTTCATCATGCATGAACTGATTTCCAGAGGCATGGCTTCCAACCTCAAGGTGGCACGCAAGAAGGTAGATAAGCTGGCTCCGGAAGTATGGGATGTTCTCGCTGATGTAATCAAGGAACATCCGGTACTCCTGAACCGTGCACCTACCCTGCATCGTCTGGGGATTCAGGCATTTGAACCAGTACTGTGGGAAGGCCGCGCAATCAAGCTGCACCCGCTGGTATGCCCAGGCTACAACGCCGACTTCGATGGCGACCAGATGGCATGCCATCTGCCGCTGTCCGTAGAAGCACAGGCCGAAGCCAGAACCCTTATGCTCTCCATCAACAACATTCTGTCCACCAAGGACGGCAAGCCGGTAGCTATTCCGTCTCAGGAAATGATTCTGGGCGCTTACTACCTTACCATTGTTGAACAGAGCAAGGCAGAAGAAGACACCATGGATGTGTCCCAGCTTCACTGCTACACCGGCTATGACGAAGTTATGCTGGCTTATACCCTGAAGAAGCTTAAGATCCATGACTTCATCAAGGTAGATATCCCAGGCCATGGCCTCGTTGTGACTACCCCGGGTCGTCTGATTTTCAACTTTGTCCTCCAGGAACCAATGCGCTTCTACTACAAGCGTCCGGATGGACAGGAAGCACTGGGTATCACCATCGGCAAGAAGCAGATGGGCAAGCTCGTCAACGATACCTTCAAGAAACTGGGCTTTACAGAAACCGCAAAACTGCTGGATAACGTAAAGGCACTGGGCTTCCATTTCGCACTCGTATCCGGTATTTCCATCGGTATCAACGACGTTGCTGTACCGCCGGAAAAGGATAAGATCCTGGCAGAAGCTGATAAGCAGGTAGCCCGTGTTAAGGCATACTTCAGACGCGGCTTCATTACCGATAATGAAAGATACAGAAAGGTTGTTGAAATCTGGTCCAAGGCTACTGACGACGTAGGCGCAGCCATGAAGGGCAGCATGCGTAAGTTCAACCCGCTGACCATGATGGCACAGTCCGGTGCCCGTGGTAACGACAACCAGATTCGTCAGCTGGCTGGTATGCGTGGTCTGATTGCCGATACATCCGGTAAGACCGTAGAAATGCCAGTTAAGGCTAACTTCCGTGAAGGCCTGACCGTACTGGATTACTTCACATCCTCCCACGGTGCCCGTAAGGGCCTTGCAGATACCGCGCTGCGTACCGCAGACTCCGGTTATCTGACCCGCCGTTTGGTCGACGTATCTCAGGATGTCATCATCCGTGAAGATGATTGTGACGTTCAGGTTCTGGACTTCGAAAGGGAAAAGGCAATCATTGCTTCCGAAGAAGATACCAGAAAGGCTATTATGAACCTCAAGCCGGAACTTCTCGGTACCATTCTGGATCAGGACGTAGTAGATGTACGTTCCGGCGATATCCTCATCGTCAAGGGCAAGGTACTTGATGCATCCGATATCACCACGCTGAACCGTCATCTCGTTCCGTCCATCACCGTTATTCCGAAGGCAGAAGATGACAATCTCGAAACCCGTGAACCGGTAAGCTACGATCTGGGTCAGCAGGCTGGATATGAAGAATACAAGAAGGCCATTACCCATCGTATGCATACCCACTTCATCGGCAAGAAGTTCGAAAAGGACGTTCTTACCCTGGATGGAGATGTTCTCTTCCCGGCAGGAACCGTCATTACTGACGAAATCGCTGACAGAGTTATCAATAGCAACGTTCCGGTTATCTATGTCCGTATGGATGAAGCCGAAGGCGTTGAACTCTCCAAGATTGTGGAATCCGGCGGACTTATCGAATCCCTGGCAGACCGTATCAGCGGCCGCTGCCCAGTAGAAGATATTGTCAATCCGGAAAACGGCAAGGTTATTGCGGTTAAGAACGAAGAAATTTCCGATGACCAGGCCGAAGAAATTGAAAAGTACTACGATACCGTCAAGGTTCGTTCCATTCTTACCTGTCACTCCGCTCATGGCGTCTGCGCTAAGTGCTACGGCCGCAACCTGGCAACAGGCCGCGACGTAGAAATCGGCGAAGCCGTAGGTATCATTGCGGCACAGTCCATCGGCGAACCAGGTACACAGCTGACCATGCGTACATTCCATACCGGCGGCGTTGCTTCCTCCGAAGATATTACACAGGGTCTTCCACGTGTAGAAGAATTGTTCGAAGCCCGTAAGCCAAAGGGAAATGCTATCATTTCCGATTTGGCCGGTACAGTACATATCGAAGAATCTGAAGAAAACAAGGGTGTATTCGTTATCACCGTAGCTAACGAAGAAACCTCTGAATCCTACAAGATTCCATTCGGCAAGCGCATTTCCGTGGTAGAAGGACAGAAGATTGCGGCAGGTACCCGCCTCATCGAAGGTAATATCAACCCGCATGACATCCTCCGAGTAAGCGGCGTTCAGGCTACCCAGAACTACATCGTTAAGGAAGTACAGAAGGTATACCGTTCCCAGGGTGTAGAAATCAATGATAAGCACATTGAAATCATCGTTCATCAGATGCTGCGCAAGATTAAGATTCACGATCCGGGTGATTCCAAGTGGCTCCCAGGCGAAACCGTGGATATCGTTGCGTTCCGCGCTGAAAACGAACGTCTGGATGACGAAGGAAAGAGACTCGCAACCGGCGAACACCTCCTCCTCGGCACCACCAAGGCCGCCCTGGCCACCGATTCCTTCCTCTCTGCAGCTTCCTTCCAGGAAACCACCAGAGTCCTCACCGATGCAGCTATCAAGGGCAAGACCGATCCGCTCATTGGTCTTAAGGAAAACGTTATCATCGGCAAGCTGATTCCTGCAGGTACCGGTATTTCCCGTTACCGCAAGATGAAAGTCGTTCATCTCGCCGAAGAAGCAAAAGCTGAAGAAGCTGAAGCTGAATAACAAAGAATAAGCAATAAAAAAGAGTCCCTATGGGGGCTCTTTTTTATTGCTTATTCTAATTATGGCATGAATTACAAACACTTATATTATAAATAGGGGGATATAGGACATTTCGTGTTGGTTTTAATGCCGATGGAGCCAGTGTTTATCGGGCTTCATTGGCATTTATTTTTTGGGTTATAGGACATTTTGTGTGTTTTTTAATGCCAATGGAGCTAGTATTTATCGAGCTTCATTGGCATTTATTTTTTCTGAGATGATTTTTGAGGGTGGACAAAAAGTGTTGTAAAAAAGTCTCAAATCCCTTGCAAATACTGGTGAAATGGGCTTTTATTTTTCTGTTGAAACTTTATGTTTGTTTGGAGGGAGTTTATGAGAAAAATAAGATGCCCTTACTGTGGCTTTTCTTGCCGTAGGCATGGAAAAACCAGTGCCGGAACTCAGCGTTGGTATTGCAGTAATTGTAAGATTGC
>NZ_FMXA01000028.1 GCF_900103425.1 Dialister histaminiformans
AACTTTACGTCAATCTGGATGCGCTGCCCTGGATACAGCATTTGTTCATAGGGTTTGGGAACATATTTGGGGTTAGGCGGTTTCACCGGAGTCATCCCTATGCGTTTCAATGTACGGTAAAGTCCGGTAATTGAGCGGCTATATCCACGCTGACGGAGCTTTACCCAGAAAACCACCAACCCGGCCTCTGGATTTCGACGCCTCATATCCTGAATGAGCTTTAATTCCGCAGCTGTATGTGCTTTGGGATGGTGTTTGGGCCTGCGGGATTTATTACGTAAGGACTCCAGTGAACCATCATAACGTCGAAGCCAGCGATACACGTATTGGCGATATGTATTGTATTTGATGGCGGTTTTAGTGACGCCATGCTTCAATGCATATTCGACCATAGATCTACGAAATTTCATAACTTGTGTTATACTGTTCATGCGAGATACTCCTTTGGTAAAAGTTTGTTTTGACGAATTAACTATATCACAAGGGGATCTCGCTTTTTATGTTTTCAATGTGTAACACATGTATTGTAATCCTACAGAAAAATAGGGGAGATAAGCAGGAAATATCTTGCTTTTACATTTTGATTTTGCTAGAATAAAAAAGCATGAGTACACATGACCGTGGATTCTGCATCTGTGCCCCATGTCAGGGTGGCTGCAGAGAAGGAAGCGGTCAGAGGATTTAAAACAGGAGGAATATTATTATGTCAGTTGTATCCATGAAGCAGTTACTCGAAGCAGGCGTTCACTTTGGTCACCAGACCCGTCGTTGGAATCCAAAGATGGCAAGATTCATTTTCACAGAAAGAAACGGAATCTACATCATTGATCTGCAGAAGACCGTTCAGAAGGTTGATGAAGCATATGAATTCGTTCGTGATCTCGCAGCTAAAGGCGAATCCGTACTGTTCGTAGGCACCAAGAAGCAGGCTCAGAATTCCATTCGCGAAGAAGCTGAACGTTGCAACCAGTTCTACGTAAATGAACGCTGGCTCGGCGGTATGCTTACCAACTTCCGCACCATTCAGACCCGTATTGCCCGTCTGAAGGAACTGGAAGCTATGTTTGAAGATGGCACCGTTGAACAGTATACCAAGAAGGAAGCTATGCTTATGCAGCGTGAACTGCAGAAGCTGGAAAAGAACCTCGGCGGTATCAAGGATATGAAGAAGCTGCCAGGCGCAATTTTCGTTGTAGATTCCAAGAAGGAAGAAATTGCAGTTAAGGAAGCCCGCAAGCTTGGCATTCCGGTTATTGCTACCGTTGATACCAACTGCGATCCGGACGTTATCGACTTCCCGATTCCGGCTAACGATGACGCAATCCGCGCTGTTAAGCTGCTGACCAGCAAGATTGCTGATGCAGTACTGGAAGGTCGTCAGGGCCAGCAGGAAGAAGAAGAAACCGCTGCTCCGGCTGCAGAAGAAGCTGCTGAAGACCAGGAATAATTAACAATAGTGAATTACTTTATACAGGGGACTCGCTCATACAGGGCGGGTCGTCCGTTGTATAAAGATAAGCAGTACCGCGCAAGGCAGGCGGGAAAGTTGCCCGATGGTATGGATACATCCGTATCCGGACAGAGGGAATTCCTTTATGGAAATGCCGGACAAACACCTTTTATTATAGTTGGAGGTTATAGAATGATTACAGCAAGCATGGTTAAAGAACTGCGTACCCGCACAGGCGTAGGTATGATGGACTGCAAAAAAGCCCTCACCGAAGCTAATGGCGATATGGAAAAGGCAGTAGATATTCTTCGTGAAAAAGGACTGTCCAAGGCAGCTAAGAAGGCTGGCCGTATTGCTGCAGAAGGTATCGTTGGTTCTTACATTCACGGAAACGGCCGTATCGGCGTTCTCGTTGAAGTAAACTGCGAAACCGACTTCGTTGCTCAGACTGAAGGTTTCCACGCTCTCGTTAAGGATATTGCTATGCAGATTGCAGCAGCAAATCCGCTGTATGTCTCCCGTGAAGAAGTTCCGGCTGATGTTATTTCCCATGAAAAGGAAGTATATCGTCAGGAAGCCCTCAATGAAGGCAAGCCGGAAAAGATTGTTGATCGCATGGTAGAAGGCCGCATTGAAAAGTATTTCAAGGAAGTCTGCCTCCTGGATCAGCCATTCATCAAAGACGGCGACAAGACTATCAATGATGTAGTTCTCGAAGCTACTGTTAAGATGGGCGAAAAGGTTTCCATTCGTCGTTTCACCCGTTATCAGCTTGGCGAAGGCATCGAAAAGAAGCAGGAAAACTTTGCTGATGAAGTAATGAGCCAGATTAAAAAGTAATTTTCGATATCAATAAGAGAACACAGGTGTGTTCTCTTATTTTGCAAATGGGGTGAACTATGTTGGCAGAGAACAAGAAGTATCATAGAGTAATGCTTAAGCTGAGCGGTGAAGCACTGGCCAGCGATAAAGGGTTTGGTATTGATTCCGATGTGGTAAATCGCCTGTGTGAAGAAATCAAAGCGGTTACTAAGGCAGGTATTGAAGTAGCTGTAGTCGTAGGCGGCGGAAATTTCTGGCGTGGACTCAGAGGCAGCGGCGCCGGTATGGACAGAGCGTCCGCGGACTATATGGGAATGCTGGCTACCGTTATGAATGCACTGGCTTTGCAGGATGGACTGGAAAAGCATGGTGTGGATACCCGTGTACAGACCGCTATTGAAATGCGTCAGGTTGCTGAACCATATATCAGAAGAAGAGCCGTACGTCACCTGGAAAAAGGCAGAGTCGTAATTTTTGCAGCAGGTACAGGCAACCCTTATTTTACAACGGATACTACCGCCGCATTGCGTTCAGCAGAAATTGAGGCGGATGTTATGCTCATGGCTAAACGTGGAACCGATGGCGTATATGACGCCGATCCGAAGTTCCATCCGGAAGCGAAGATGTTTACTCACCTTACCTATAGCGAAGTTCTTCAGAAGGAACTTAAAGTTATGGATAATACGGCAATTACCCTCTGCATGAACAACAACATTCCGATTGTGGTCTTTAATATGGATGTTCCTGGAAATATTGAAAAGGCGTGCCTTGGTGAAAAACTTGGCACATTAATCGAAAGGAAATAATCATTATGTACGAAAATGAATTAAAAGAATTAACAGAAAAAATGGACAAATCTATCAGTGCCCTGCAGTCTGAATATGCATCTATTCGTACAGGTCAGGCCAATGCCAGTCTTCTTGACCGTGTATTTGTTGAATATTATGGTTCCCGTACTCCGGTAAACCAGGTAGCATCCGTTACCGTTCCACAGGCAAGACTGATTGTCATTCAGCCATGGGACAAGAGCCTTCTTAAGGAAATTGAAAAGGCCATTCTGCAGTCTGATCTCGGACTTACTCCAATGAATGATGGAAACCTGATTCGTCTGGCTATTCCGCAGCTCACCGAAGAACGCAGAAAGGAACTGTCCAAGGTGGTAAGCAAGAAGTCTGAAGAAGGAAAGATTGCTATCCGTAACATCCGCCGTGATGGCATGGACTTCATGAAGAAGGAAGCAAAGAAGAGCGACGTATCGGAAGATATCATCAGTGCAGTGGAAGATAAGATTCAGAAGCTCACCGATAAGAAGATTAAAGAAATAGAAGACGTAACCGCTAAGAAGATTAAGGAAATTATGTCTGTATAATGAAACATCAAATGGAACCTGGGCTTCCATTTACTGACGAAATGCGGAAGTGGTTTTCCGGGATATATCCTCAGGGAGAAATCTCGGAAAGCCGCGGCCGCCATTTTGTATTGGAGCCAGATAAAAAATATGTAGTGCGAGCCGGAGAACATGCGGTAATCATGCCACGCATGGCATATGGCCGGGAAGCAGTACAGAAGATTTTGGAAATTTACGGTAAGGAGACACAAGTTGTCGGAGAAAAAGACTTGTCCGGAACATGTAGCCATAATACTTGATGGCAATGGACGATGGGCCAGACAGCGTGGACATGAAAGAACCTATGGACATGGGTTTGGCGCGGCCAACGTTAAAAAGATAATTTCTGCAGCGGGAGAAATGGGAATTAAAGTAGTTACCTTATATGCTTTCTCTACAGAAAATTGGAAACGCCCTAAGACAGAAGTGCAATTTCTGATGAAACTCTTTTCTAAATACCTTGTAGAGCAGCTGCGGGATCTGGTGAAGGATAACGTGCAGCTGCACATTATAGGTGATTGCTCCGTTCTTCCTGCAAAACTCAGACAGGAAATTGCGGTCTGTGAATCGGATACCCGTAATAACGATGGTCTGATTCTCAATGTGGCTATTAATTATGGGGGACGCCAGGAAATTCTCCGGGCAGTGAAATCCATTGCCGGAGAAGTCCGGGATGGACAGCTGTCAGTAGAGGATATTACCATGGACACGGTAACAGGCCACCTGTACCCATCCAGTTCTATGGATGTGGATCTCATGATCCGTACAGGAGGAGAATCCAGAATTTCCAATTTCCTTTTGTGGCAGGTTTCTTATGGCGAATTGTATTTCACACCTACGCTCTGGCCCGACTTTACGGCGGAAGAGTTCAGAAAGGCTGTGGAATGGTTCAGCCATCGGGATCGCCGGTATGGCGGCTTGTCGGAGGAATCTAAGAAATGAAGGTTCGTATATGTACAGCCATTGTGGGCATTATTGCGGTATTGGTTCTGGTATGGCTGGGAAGCTGGCCATTCACGGCGGCCTGTGTTGCAGCGGGCATTATCTCATTTCGTGAATATGCCAGGATGATGAAGGAAATTGATGTTCATACTTTCAGTAAATCGGCTTATGCTGCCATCATCATCATGCTTTGCGCATCCGGGTTTTATTCCGTACCTGTGTTCTTTGCGGCAGTATGCCTGTGCTTTATTGTAATGTTTATGATTTGTCTGCGCGTGCAGTTTCAGCAGATGCAGGATCTGTTTTATACCATACTGGGAACGCTGTATGTCGGGATTGGGGTAGGTTCTCTGGTCCTTCTCCGGGGAGGAAGCCATCTGATTCCTTCCGGTGTGGAAAAACTGGACCCGGGAATCTTCCTGATTCTCTTTGCGCTGATTGGTACGTGGGCCAGTGATTCCTTTGCTTATTTTGCAGGGAAAAAATTTGGCAAAACCCATATGGCCCCTCATATTTCACCGAAAAAGACACTGGAAGGTCTCATCGGTGGCGCGGCAGGGGCTATTATCTGCTGTATTCTGTTTTCTGTATATGCAGGATACCCTGTGATATATGGAGGGATACTCGGTATTGTGCTGTCCATTGTGGCACCAATCGGAGATTTGTTTGAATCCTACATGAAACGCGTTTGCGGAATTAAAGATTCAGGGAACCTGCTCCCGGGCCATGGAGGAATGCTGGATCGTTTTGACAGTATGTACTTTGTTGCACCGGTCATGGTCTCTCTGCTTGTTCTTATTCATCAGCTCTGATTTTTATTTTATCGGATAACCGATGCCCTGGCGGCAGATTGCTTATCCGGTAAATAAATGCAAACAGACAGTGGTGAAAATCCGCTCTATTCAGGGCGGATTTTTCTTTTGATAAATATGTTTGGTGAGGTTCTTATGAAACAAATAGCGATTCTGGGATCTACAGGATCTATTGGCACACAGGCGCTGGATGTCATCCGTCTCCATAGCGATTTATTTCATGCACAGGTTCTGGCAGCCAGAAGAAGTGTGGATAAGCTGCTGGAGCAGGCCATGGAGTTCAAACCGGCATACGTGGTTATAACCGATGAACAGGCAGCTGAAGAATTTAAGCGAAAATATACCGGAAGTGCGAAAATACTTACAGGTGAACAGGCGCTTTGTACGGCAGCAGGTCTTCCGGATGTGAATCTTGTCCTTGTGTCCGTGGTTGGTGTAGCCGGACTGGCTCCGACCCTGGCAGCCATTGAGGCAGAAAAGGAGCTGGCACTGGCGAATAAGGAAACCCTGGTAGCCGGAGGAAAACTGGTTACGCTGGCCGCCAGGAAGCATAATGTGCTGATTCGTCCTGTAGACAGTGAACACAGCGCTATCTTCCAGTCCATGCTGGGGCAGGATAGGAAAGGGATTCATAAATTGCTGCTTACCGCCTCCGGCGGCCCGTTCTTTGGAAAGACAAGGAATGAACTGGCTCATGTCACACTGAAAGACGCACTGAAGCATCCTACCTGGAATATGGGGGTGAAGGTTACCCTGGACTCGGCTACCATGTTCAATAAGGGGCTGGAAGTCATTGAAGCACATTGGCTCTTTGATGTGGACTATGATCATATTCAGGTTGTTGTTCAGCCGCAGAGCCTGATACACTCCATGGTGGAATACGTGGACGGCTCGATAATAGCCCAGATAGGTAATCCGGATATGCGGCTTCCGATTCAGTTTGCCCTGACCTATCCAAAGAGATTGCCAAGTCCATCCCATGAATTTGTAGACTGGTCCAGGCTGGCAGGAATTAAGATAGCCATGCCGGATACCCGGGTATTCCGTTCCCTGGGACTTGCGTTTGAAGCGGGGAAGGACGGAGGAGATACAGCTGCTGCGTTCAATGCGGCCAATGAGGAAGCCGTCCGGGCATTTATTCAGGAACGTATTTCCTTCCTTTCCATCTTTGATGTGACGGAAGAAGTCCTGAATCACTGGAAACGGGAAGAAATTCACAGTATAGAAGATATTCATGCCGCGGATGCCAGGGCGCGTTTTATGGCGGAAGAGGCTATTAAGAAAGCAGAATTATGATACATACGATTGTAGCTCCTATAATAGTATTTGCGGTAATTGTTCTGGTTCATGAATTTGGTCATTTTATCATGGCTAAACTGACTGGGATGAAAGTGGAAGAATTTGCCATTGGTTTTGGTCCCAAAATCTGTTCTGTCAGATACGGGGAGACATTATATTCACTCCGGATTCTCCCGCTCGGCGGATTCAACCGCATTATGGGAATGGATAATCAGGAATACACAGATAAAAGGGCGTTTGTGAACCGGCCGGTATGGCAGAAGCTGCTGGTGGTCAGTGCAGGAGCGGCATTCAACATTCTCCTGGCCTTCGCGATTTTTACCGGAGTAATCTGGCATGAAGGCAAGGCCGTCTTCCCCGATTATCCGGTTATCGGTGAAGTTATCAGCGATACTCCGGCAGAACGGGCCGGACTGGAAGCAGGCGACAGGATTCTGTATATAGGAAAGTCAAAGATTGACAAATGGACCGATATACATGGAGCACTGGCCAATGCCGGAAATACCGTACTGGAAGTGCAGATTTCCAGAGCGGGGGTCAGGCACACGGTTACGGTAATTCCTGCTAACCGGGATGGACGTACGATTCTTGGAATTACGGCTTATGTACAGGTTACCCCTGTTTCCTTCACCGAATCCCTTCACATGGCGGCTGACCGGTGTGTTGCCGTTATCGTCGGTGTCGGTAAAGGACTTATGTATATAATTTCCGGCTCTCCACAGGGGGAAGTGGCCGGTCCGATTGGAATTGCCCGAATAGCTGGAAATGTGGCGGATACCGGAATTTTGCCTTTATTGTTGTTCATTGCTATACTGAGTTTAAATCTTGGCGTAATGAATCTGCTTCCGATTCCGCTGCTGGATGGAGGAGTTATTGTATTGACTGTGCTGGAAGGCCTGTATGGAAGAAAGCTTCCGGAGAAGACTCTGTTTTACATACAGATGGCAGGAATTTTTATCCTGGGAGGATTTTTTATTTACGCTATGGCCAGTGATATTACGGCCTTATTCAGATAATCAGATATTACAGATAAAGGTGGTTTTTAATGCGTAAGACAAGACAGGTAGATGTAGGGGGAGTAAAGATTGGCGGCGGCGCACCGGTTGCCATACAGTCCATGAGTACATTCAGTCCTGTGGATACTGCGTATGCAGCGGCACAGATTAATGCGCTGGGGAAGGCCGGTGCAGATATTGTCCGGGTCGCTGTTCCTGATAGAAGGGCAGCGGAAGCGCTGAAAGATCTTAAAGCCCTCGTTTCCATTCCTCTGGTAGCGGATATCCATTTTGACTATCATCTGGCACTTACCGCCATAGATTCCGGAATTGATGCATTGCGTATTAATCCTGGAAACATTGGACGCCGTGAAAATGTGGTTAAGGTGGTAGAAAAGGCTGCAGAGCGGAGTGTGCCCATCCGCATTGGGATTAATGCCGGATCACTCCCGGCGGACCTGCTGGATAAGTACGGCGGGCATCCTACAGCAGAAGGCATGGTGGAAGGCGCTCTGCGTCATGTACAGATACTGGAAGAAGAAGGATTCCATGATATCGTAATCTCGGTAAAATCTACGGATGTACCTATGATGGTCAAAGCCAACCGTATGTTGTCCCAGAAAGTGGATTATCCTCTTCACCTGGGGGTAACTGAAGCGGGAACTCTGTATCGTGGTACAATAAAGTCAGCTATTGGTATAGGGGCTTTGCTCCTGGATGGTATTGGAGATACTATTCGAGTATCCCTGACTGATGATCCACTGAAAGAAGTAACAGCGGCAAAAGAAATACTGAGCTCCACTGGAATGCGCTCCTATGGGCCGACTCTGATTTCCTGCCCAACCTGTGGACGTACACAGGTCAACCTCATTGAGATGGCCAGGGAAGTGGAAGAGAAGATTCAGAAGTTCAGCAAACCCATTAAAGTAGCGGTTATGGGCTGCGCGGTTAATGGTCCGGGGGAAGCAAGAGAAGCTGACTTTGGCATTGCCGGAGGCAAAGGACTGGGACATGTTTTCAGAAAAGGGAAAATCATCTGTACCGTTCCTGAAAATGAACTGATAGACAGACTTATGCAGGAAATAGAAAAATATGAAAAGGGAGAAATTTAGATGTTAGCAAGCAGATTATATAGTCCAACACTCAGAGAAATTCCGGCAGATGCCGTTGTAGTAAGCCATCAGTACATGCTGAAAGCAGGGATGATGCGTAAGATTTCCAATGGCCTGTATGCCTTTTTACCTCTGGCATGGAGATCTATCCGTAAGATTGAAGACATCATCCGCGAAGAAATGGCAAAGATAGGATGCCAGGAAATTATGATGCCTATTGTTCAGCCGGCTGAACTCTGGCAGGAAACCGGACGCTGGGCTGTATTTGGTCCGGAAATGTTCAAGCTTAAGGATCGTCATGACCATGAATACTGCCTGGGACCGACCCATGAAGAACTGATTACCGCGCTGACCCGTATGGATACCTCTTCCTATAAGCAGCTGCCGGTATCTCTGTTCCAGATTCAGAACAAGTACCGCGATGAAAAGAGACCGCGTTTTGGTTTGATGAGAAGCCGTGAATTCATCATGAAGGATGCCTATACTTTTGACGCAGATGAAGAAGGTCTGGATAAGCAGTATAAGCTCATGTATGATGCCTATACCCGTATATTTACCCGCTGCGGACTGCATTTCCGCCCGGTAATCGCAGACACAGGAGCCATTGGCGGCAGCGGTTCTCACGAATTTGAAGTTATCGCAGATGCCGGTGAAGCCGACATTGTATACTGCACTTCCTGTGATTTTGCTGCCAATGTGGAAGCTGTTCAGCCAAAGGCCGTATCTCAGCATATCCATAACGATAAGGAAAAAGAACTGGTATCGACTCCAGGTCAGCATACCATCGAAATGGTATGCGAATATCTGCATGCGCCAGTGTCTCAGTCCATCAAGGCTGTAGTATACAAGCTGGATGACAAGGTCGTTCTGGCTATGGTACGCGGAGACCATGAAGTCAATGAAGTACGTCTCCAGAATATCTACCATGCAGTAAATGTAGGCATGGCATCTGATGAAGATCTGAAGGCCTGTGGTCTTATTGCCGGTTATATCAGCCCGATTGGTCTTAAGACCAGCGATAAGTTTGACATTGTAGTCGACGCATCCGTTATGGAAATGGAAGATGCATGCTGCGGCGGCAACCAGAAGGATATGCATTATATCCATGTCAATCCAAAGCGCGATTTCCCGAATGTACGGGTAGATACCATCCGTCTGATTGACACTCATGATGTATGCCCGGTTTGCGGCGGACATATTGAAATGAAGAAGGGTATTGAAGTCGGTCAGGTATTTAAGCTGGGAACCAAGTATTCAGAAGCATTGGGATGCAATTTCCTGGATCAGAACGGCAAGTCCCATCCAATGGTTATGGGATGCTATGGCATCGGCGTAACCCGTACAGTAGCCGCTTCCATTGAACAGAACCATGATGAAGACGGTATCATCTGGCCAATCAATATCGCTCCTTATGAAGCAGTCATCGTACCATTCAATACAAAGGACGAAGAAGTTATGAAGGCAGCGAAGGAACTGTATGAAGCATTGAACACCAGCCGTGATGAAATTGTCCTGGATGACCGTAAGGGCAGAGCGGGTCCAAAGTTTAAGGATGCTGACCTTATCGGCTATCCGGTCCGCGTTACCATTGGTAAGAAGCTGAAGGAAAATGGCACGGTGGAAATCAAGATTCGACGTACAGGGGAAGTCATCGAAGTTCCATTTGCTGAAGCGGCTGAAAAGGTTAATTCTGTTCTTAACAACCTGCGCGCAGAAAATCTTTAATACAGAAAGAGAGGATACAGCATGAATAAGGATAAGGATTTAAATGAACTCCGCAATGAAATCAGGACCATTGATAAGGAACTGGTAAAGCTTTTTGAGAAACGGATGACCTTATGTCGTGCTGTTGGGGAAACAAAGCTTAAATCCCAGGCGCCTGTCTTTGACGCGGTAAGAGAAGAAGAAAATATAAGAAATCTGACAGCTCTTATCGAAAATGTGACAGACAAAATGTATTTTACCGGCTGGTATCGCTCATTGATGGATATCAGCAAGGAAATTCAGAGATCAATTTGTAAAAAACAGGGATAAACTATGGAAGAACTTTGCGGGACAGTAGAGCGTATCGTATATACAAGTCCGGATGGCACATTCTGTGTCTTGAGGATGAGAGAAAAAGACAGCGGTAAACAGGTGACTGTTACTGGCTCTATGGGAGTGCCTTCGCAGGGGGAATCCATCATGGTACGGGGGTGCTGGACACGGCACCCCCGTTTTGGTGTGCAGTTTAAAGGGCAGTCCATGGAAGTGTCAAAACCGGAAACCTCTGATGAAATCGAAAATTATCTGGCATCCGGCGTTATAGAGGGGATTGGTCCGGCGATGGCAGGCCGTATTGTGGCCCATTTCGGAAAAGATACCCTCCATATCATGGATGAAAACATAGACGCGCTTCTGGAAGTGCCGGGCATCGGGGAGAAGACATTGCAGAAGATTGCCGCCTCTTATGAAGAAGTGAAATCAACAGGCGAACTGATTATGCTGCTCCAGAAAGCAGGAATCTCGCCTCATATAGCTATGGAAATGCAGAAGCTGTATGGGGAAGACGCGGAAGAGGTTATCCGGAACAATCCCTATCGCATGCTTGGTGAAATTCCCGGACTGGGCTTTCGTGATGTGGACAGGCTGGCACTGGCTAACGGTACGGAAAGAGAAGATGAGGAACGTATTATTCATGGCATGTTCTATATTCTGTCACGGTATGCCGTACAGGGACATTGCTGTGCCCCGGAAAGGGCTGTATGCTATGAGGCCTCACGGATGCTGGGACTGGATGAGGAGGTGCTTCGCCATACCGCAGCAGAAGCGATAAGTACCGGCGAAATCCCATCTTGCCAGTTTGAAGACATGGTTTTCCTTTATCAGCCCTCTCTCTATGAAGCGGAAACAGAGTCAGTTTACCGGATCAGAGAACTTCTGGAGACCACAGCGGAAGGTTCGGCGACACTGGCTATTGAAAAGTTTGAAAAGAAAAAACATATAACGCTGGCGCCGGAACAGGTGCAGGCCGTAGAAGCCGCTATGAATTCGGGAATGCTGATTATTACCGGGGGACCAGGTACAGGGAAGACAACGCTTATTCAGGCGATTATTACGGCTGCGGAACAGGAAAACAGGGAAGTACGTCTTATGGCACCTACTGGAAGAGCGGCCAAGCGACTGGCTATAGTGACCGGACGAAATGCTGATACTATCCATAAGGCACTGGAAGCGGAATTATCGGATACAGCCAACCTGTTCAATAAAAATGAGGCAGATCCGCTGGATGAAGATTTAATCATTGTAGATGAAGCGTCTATGATTGATATGTCATTGTTTTATCATCTCATAAGCGCCATAAAGCCAGGGGCCTCCCTGGTACTGGTCGGGGATATAGATCAGCTTCCTCCGGTAGGGCCGGGGGCTCCGCTGAAGGATCTGATTGCCTGGGGAGAGGTTCCGGTTATCCGTCTCCAGCATATATTCCGTCAGGGCGAAGGCAGCGGTATTATCATCAATGCTTCTCGTGTGCGGGAGGGACAGGTTCCGCAGTCTGATGAGAATGGAGAGTTCGTGTTCAGAAAGGTATCCTCAGAGCAGGAAGCCTTTCAGCAGGTGATGGAGCTGTGCAGGGATTGCCATTATGAGTACGATCAGAATAAGCTGACCATGCAGGTACTTTCTCCAATGTACAAAGGCATCTGCGGTGTGGATCATCTGAATGAGGCTATTCAGATGGCAGTGCATGGATCCAATGAGAAAATCACCGGATTTCTACCTGGGGATAAGGTAATGCAACGCCGGAATGATTATGAAAAAGGCGTATATAATGGGGATATTGGTGTAGTGTGGGCCGTTACGGATGGAAAAATCAGCGTATCTTATGACGATAAAGAAGTTACTTATGAAAAAGAGGAACGGCGGGATATTCAGCTTGCCTATGCCATAACGGTGCACAAGAGCCAGGGGTGTGAATATGATACAGTCGTTATGGTTCTTTTACCGACTCAGTATGTGATGCTGCAGAGAAATCTGCTGTATACAGGAATTACCAGAGCCAGTGGCAGAACCATACTGATAAGTACGGATGAAGCGATAGCTAAAGCTGTAGCTACTCATAAGATGGCAGGGCGATGCAGTCTGTTTTTGCCATTGCTTAAAGGAGAGGCCTTATGCTGAGATTTTTCAGGTATTTTCTGGAACTGGTGTATCCTTCCCGGTGTCCGGGATGTGGGAAACTAATTCACACAGGGGGAGATTTGTGGTGCTGGCAATGTCAGACACAGGTATGGAATCCCCGCATGATCCGGTCTTCTTACACAGAGCATCTGTCAGGATGTTATACACTGACTGATTATGCAAAAGGGATGAGAAAATGTCTGATTGATCTCAAGTTTAACCATAAGGTGTCTTCTGCCCGTGGATTTCATTTGTTTCTGGAGAAATTTCCCTGGTGGGATAGTCTGGCTGACTTTCGTGTGGCAATTCCGGTGCCGCTTTCCATGGAGCATGCCAGGCAAAGAGGCTATAATCAGACGGATATAATTTTTGAGGACTGGATGATAAAACAGGGGAAGACCTATTTATCTGATGGAATAATAAAGATTCGTAACACGGTTCCTCAATCGCAGCTTCTTCGAAATGACCGAAGACATAATCTGGAGCATGCTTTTCATGTCAACCGCGATGTATCATTGAAAGGGGAAAAAGTGCTTTTGCTCGATGATATTTACACAACCGGTTCTACGATGGAAGCGGCAGCCAAAGCACTGAAGATGGCTGGTGCCAGTGAGGTTACCGGGATGGTTATGGCAAGTAAGGCGCCCTGATGCTTTTGGTGGCGAGTATTTTATCGTGAAACTTTCAAAGGACATCTTTTCTGGATTTCAGTAAAGATGTCCTTTTCTGATGCTTTTGACCATAAATTGAAAGATAAAAGCTGATAATAGAATGTGTAAATTTCTACTCAGCTCATGTGTTATAATTATTTTATAAATACAAAAAACAAATAAATTACAGTTCGGGTGGCGTATGAAAGGAGCATGTCAGATGGAGACTTCAACAGAGGAAAAGCTAAGGCATCTGCTGAAAAATAAAAAAATTCTGGGAATTGCAGCGGTTATACTGCTTATTGTGGGCAGCATACTTGGGTATGTACACTACAGACATACTCCCTAATATGCACTTTCTCTGATTCAGGATGCGGTGAAATCGCATGACTGGGAAACATTCAGCAGACATGTGGATATGGATACGCTGACCTCGTCGACATATGATCAGATGGCTGATTACTTTTTCAGTAATGATCAGGATCTACAGGATTCACCGTTTGCCAGAAATTTAGTTCAGGGCATGGTTATCTCACTTAAGCCATCGGTTGTCGAGTCTATGAAAGAAGGCGCCCGGGATTACATTAAAACTGGAAAACTGAATGGAGCACCGGAAAAGGAGAACGCAGGAAATCAGGCTGATCAGGCAGCCAGAAACCTGGAAAAGAAGTCCGGAATATACATGTTGACATTAAAAGAGGTTACAGAAACAGAAAAAGCGGATGGACTGGCCTCTGTTGGACTGAAATTCCACAGTGTGAAACTGAATCATGATTTTACCATCCGGATTAAGATGCGTCAGCTTCAGGATGGAACATGGGAAGTGGTCAGCATAGAGAACCTTAAAGAGTATCTGAAAGAATTTACATCGTCTTATCAGGCAGCCCTGGATAAGGCCAATAAACCAATTCAGAAGAAAATTGACAGTCAGATAAAAATAACAGGTTTGTCTGCGGAAATCGTACCAGGAGATGAATTTGGATTCAGTAAGCGTCTGGTGATTACTGGCCAGATGAAGCTGTCTGGAAACAAGGTTATCAATAAAATTGATGGCATAATTAAGGCCAGAGAAAATAATGGCAAAGTACATGATATTTTCTTTAATAACATTGAGATTGAGCCAGATTCTGACGGGACAGGTTCAGAAGAATTCGCGATTGGAAGAGAATTAAATCCATTTATAGAGTCGGATAAGAAGTTGGAAGATATGAATCTGTCTGCACTTCAGCTTACCTGCCATGTGAGTCGGATTGTTTACAGTGATGGCAGCACATTGGAACTAAAAACGTCACTTAATTGATGGAAAGCTATAATTGAAAGAAATAAGAAGAAAGGCGTGAAATTATGAAGACAATAAAGAGGATACTTCTTATCCTGATTCTTACGGCAGTGGGAATGGTGCCAGTATCAGCGCATATGTTCAGCGGGAATAACTGGACCTGGTTATACTCAGATAGTGAAGTCAGTGTGTATTTAGGCAGATATTATTATGATGTAGATCGTGATCAGCTTAGCTGTAATCTGGGATATCGATACCCGGCTCAAAATTCTTGCCGGGTTGAATTTACAACATTTGATTATTATTACAAAAAATATATAGTTACATATATAGAAGAATATGATGATCAGGGTCATGAGCTAGATTCCTACAACACCAATGCCGGATGGGAAGATGTGGAAGCGAATGATGGAACATTCATGGGGATGCTTATGCAGAAAGCAGCGGATAACTCATCGAGGGATTACCAGTTATTGTATTATGACCCGAGAACACATCCGCATAAATCGCACAAATAAAAATGAGATAGAATTGGCAGGGAAAACGAAGAATGAAGCCATAGATAATGGCATATAATGCATTGAGTGACATCTGCTTATAGATGCGTATCTCAGATGTAGTAAAAATCATACAGGGATGAACCGAATGCTCATTCCTGTATGATTTCTTTACTATTTGAGAGGACTCACACTCAGAATATTCTGGAAAGCAGATTTTACCTTGCTAGCATGCAGAAACGTATGATTGACAACTAAATTGGTCAGGTCACATTCAAGACGGCAATCCTGCAGCTAGAGACCGTGCAATATTTGCAGATTGCAGGAATGAAGTGGAATGTTCTCTTTTGCAAAGGATGAGCATGCGAAAGCCAATTAACGGAAGTATGCAGCACGTTTCCCGTTCTGGAGAGAGAAGGGGACCAGCCTGCGGCTGGTGGAAAGTAGAATCCTCTATGTTGGGATACAGGAAGGCGTGCTGATATGCTCCGTCAGAAGTCAGACTGGTGCCATTAAACTTTCTAATATTGCTTGCACAGCGCATGGCTTAGTGATATTATCATATTCGCCGCTGATGAGGCGGCCACTTCCGGAAAGCGGTTCAACCGCGTTTCCGGAAGACATCGCAAAAAAGCACTTGACATTATAAAGCAATACATGCTAATATAATGGAGTCGCTTAGAGCGATTGGTTCTTTGAAAACTGAACAGTACAGCGAACAATAAAGCCGATGTGCGGATAAGAAATTATCCCGCAATTTAAAGAGTAAATAGGCAAGAAATAATCGAGCCAAACAAACAATCTATCATGGAGAGTTTGATCCTGGCTCAGGACGAACGCTGGCGGCGTGCTTAACACATGCAAGTCGAACGGGAAGAAAAAGAAGAGCTTGCTCTTTTTTGGATTCTAGTGGCAAACGGGTGAGTAACACGTAAACAACCTGCCTTCAGGATGGGGACAACAGACGGAAACGACTGCTAATACCGAATACCTT
>NZ_FMXA01000002.1 GCF_900103425.1 Dialister histaminiformans
AAAAGCTACCCTGGGGATAACAGGCTAATCTCTCCCAAGAGTTCATATCGACGGGGAGGTTTGGCACCTCGATGTCGGCTCATCACATCCTGGGGCTGGAGTAGGTCCCAAGGGTTGGGCTGTTCGCCCATTAAAGTGGTACGCGAGCTGGGTTCAAAACGTCGTGAGACAGTTTGGTTCATATCCATCGCGGGCGTAAGAAGTTTGAGGGGAGCTGCTCCTAGTACGAGAGGACCGGAGTGGACGGATCAACGGTGTACCAGTTGTCACGCCAGTGGCACGGCTGGAAAGCCGCATCCGGAAGGGATAAACGCTGAAAGCATCTAAGCGTGAAGCCCACCCCGAGATGAGACTTCTCATCAGAAATGAGTAAGACTCCTTATAGACTATGAGGTTGATAG
>NZ_FMXA01000041.1 GCF_900103425.1 Dialister histaminiformans
AAGTTAAGGCACCGACCTACATCCGTTCAGGATGTACCGACCTGCGAGCCTCTAGCTCGCACTGACCATGAGCCGAAGGCTCATCTTTGTATGTTAGAGCAAAGGAAAGTATAAGGATGTTGCCTGCTGCCTTTTTACCAAAAACTTCCTCATCCTTTTGCATTCCTGATCTCAAATCGCCTGCTTGTCTTTTATGCACCGATCATGAGCGGAGCTCTTAGCCCACAGGCTATGAGCTCCGCTTGTCTCTATGTTATAATAATAACGTCTTGTAAAACTAAAAATACCTACAGGAGGTCTTATTGATTATGAGTAAAGAACTGGAACAGGCTGAATTGCTCTTTAAGCAGTTCAAACATAAGGAAGCATATCCCCTGTTTGAAAAGCTGGCTGATGCCGGAGAAGCACGGGCCATGTATTTCATGGGCATTTACAGCCGTCTGTATCTGGGAGTAGGACATTTCGATCAGGAAAAATCCTATAACTGGTTTAAGAAGGGCATGGAAGCGGGAGATGTACTCTGCGCTATTTCCTATGGCTATCTGCTGCCAAAGGAAAAGCGTGATGCTTTTATGAAGGAATGGCTGCCAAAGGCTGAAAAACTGGCAGAAGCTGGCGACGTCTTTGCACTGGACGACACAGCCGACTGCTATTTCTACGGTATTGGCACAAAGGCAGATGAAGAAAAAGGACTTGCCAATATTGATAAGGCGGCAGAAGCTGGCTACTGGCTGGCCAAGTTTGACCAGGCAGCACAGTATGATGAAGGCGGCCACAGAGATGTAGATTTCAAGAAGGCCTGCGAAGGATTCAAGGCCGTATCTAAACTGGGATACACCGAAGGGGATTATCGTCTGGCATTCCACTTCTTCCAGGGTACTGGCGAAGAACGGGATGTGAAAGAAGCTATCCGTCTGTGGGTTAAGGCCTGGGACATGAGCGAAAATGCAGCAGCTGCTAATGCACTGGGATTCATCTATTCCTTTGATGAAAAGCTGAAGGATGAAGAAAAAGCATTTTCCTGGTTCGAAAAGAGTGCTAAGGCAGGACTTCCGCTGGCAGCAGGCAATGTAGGTAACTGCTACTTCTATGGCCGTGGGGTCAAGAAGGATCTGGAAAAGGCAAAGCACTGGTATGAAATTGGCGCTAAGGCCGGACTCCAGTCCTCTATGCTCCAGCTCGGCGTTATTCTGAAGACACAGAATAAGAACAAGGAAGCTTTCCAGGTATTCTATGCAGCCGCTATAGGTGGTTATGCTCCGGCTATGGGATGGCTCGCTGCCTGCTATGAACACGGCATTGGCGTAGAAAAAGACCAGGGCAAGGTGCTCTTCTGGCTCAAGCGCGCAGCCGCTATGGGCGACAGAGATGCCATCCAGACTCTGCAGAAGTATTATCCGAAGCAGACCCTGGTAAAGACCAACGATAAGCTGGATGAAGATCTGCCGAAAGAATTCGTAGAAACCACACCGGGGACTATTAATTAAAAGACAGAATAGAGGTAACTCTTGCAAGCTGACGGTCAGACGTCAGACAACTTCCTTCCGATGGAATCGAAAGGTATAACCAAACGAGATTTTCCGTTTATATGGAAAATCTCGTTTTGTTTTGTCTTTAGAGACAAAAACAGGCTTGAGAATGGAGTAAGCGAATGGCAGGCATAGGATACTCCCTTCTTTTTATAAAGAGATTATTCTCTTGCGAAAAAGGTCAGAATCCTAAAGCTGCACGAAGGTGGGGCATGCAGCCCCTTTCCCTCTCTGGAGAGAGGATAAAGGCTGCAAACGTTGTCTGCTGTCGGCAAATTCCTATGGAATTCGGGACGGTGTAAAACATGTTGTTTTACAAAGGGAAGCAGAATATTTCTTATAAAAGCTAAGAATGCTAAAGCTGATTAACGGAAGCATGCGAAACGTTTCCCTCCGATAGCCAATCATGGTGCACAATATCCAATCTCCAGGTTTAAGGCAGACCATAAGGCCGCAAGAATGGTTATGCCATTCTCGGCTCAGGATGGTGCAATCCTTGCAGATTACAGGA
>NZ_FMXA01000011.1:0-21416 GCF_900103425.1 Dialister histaminiformans
CAATGCTTCGACAGCACAGAGGATTATCCGTTGAAAAAAGAATAAAAGCGGTTTTCTGGTGGTGCTACATGCACTCACCGAAACCGCTTTCACCCGCAGAAATACTAAAGGTTATGCCGACCAATAAAAGTATTTCCGATATATATAATACCATGAATGAACGAAGTAGATTAGAGGATTCAATCCCCACATGGGGAGACGCTATTGTCTGGGGAGAGCTTCATAAAACTGACCTTGATATTAGCTTTTACTGGGACTAAAAACCAACACGTTTTGTCCTATAACCCTGAATTTTTACCGGGAATATCAGCGGTTTCAGGTTATTTTAACAGGGATTAGTTATCGAGTCTGGAAGCGGAGATATCCTTTATGATTTACAGAAGAATACCGGAAATCCCGGAGAGACTGGCTTGTTATCCGTCAGAGGAGAGAGCGGCTGTACGGTCCTGAAAAGGAGGGATGTACACAAGGGCGTCGTGTGATGCGGCTCTTTTTTGGGAAAATCCGGCAAAAATATTTGCATAGTCCTGTGTTTTCTGGCATAGTATGTTTCTCGCATTGAACAGAATATGCGGTATGGTCTACGCCGGCCGCTGCTTTTCCGATGGTTATACAGTTAGGACAGATATGATATACTTATTCATAGGCGTCTTTAGTGCTATGGAATTGGTTTCTGTATTTCAGCAATCAATAGTGAGGTTATAAAAGGTGATAATATGACAGTGCGTTTTACTAGAAGTCTGGGAGCATGGCTGACAGTCATGTTACTGGGGACGTCGTTCTGTCCTCTGGGAATCAGCGCTTCTCCGGCCGTATCTGCGGAAGAGGCGGCAGCGGGGGATAAGACAGCGACAAATCTGGTGGATACTGCAGAAGCGACACTGAATTCAGATAAGGAAATGAACGAAGCCAGAGAGACGGATGCTCCGCTGATGCCTGTTAACAGCAAGCCGTTGATGGCGGATGAACTTTCTTTTGATGGGGTCCGCCTGGGAGATACAGAAGGAAATCTGATTTCTGCCTTCGGGGTTCCGGAGAAGATAACCAGAGGCTCCATCAGCACCACCTATGAGTGGAATGGGGTAAAGGCTCAGGTAATCAAACCGCTGCCGGAAACCTATCGGAACTCTGTCATGTCTCTGCAGAAGACGGGAAATCCCGGAATGTCTCTGCTCACTGTTTCCAGCGGGAAGGGGACTACCGGCCGTGGAATTTCCATAGGCATGCGCAGGGAGAATGTTCTCCGCACCTATGGCCGGCCGCTGCAGGTATTCTGGAATGACAAGGACCGGGATTTCTACTTTGTTTATGAAGTCGGTCAGCAGGAACTCTGGTTCCAGATAAAGAATAACAAAGTTGCCGGCATTATCCTTTCAGAAAAAGAAAAGGACGACAATCTGCCGGTTAAGGGAGCCCTGGTTGAACCGGCCTTTTCTGAGGCTATTCAGACAAAGGATGTCCATATCGCCGGATTCTCCCTGGGAGAGACGTTTGTTCCCCATGCCTGGGATACCTGGGAAAAGAAGTGGACTGGCAAGGGCCAGACCCAGTGGTATTATCCTGGATATGCAGTAAGGGAAAGTGACAAGAGTCACATTATTGAAGGCCTGTTTGTGGTTGGACCGGATATGCTTACCGGAAGAGGACTTACAGTGGGGGATTCCACCAGCACCGCTGAACTCCTTTACGGAGCGCCGGACAAGATTGAGGTCAATTACAGCGGCGGAACTGTGCGCAGCGTATACATATATTTTCTGAAGTTCAGAAAGAATATGCTGCTCATTTACCTGGAAGATGGCAAGGTGTCCAGTATTTCAGCGATTTCTTATAATAAGGACAATCCGGGGACAGCCGGCTGATACTAACACAGAATATAAGGATGGATTATAAGCATGTATAACTATTTTTGCGCGTTAATTATTGGTATTGTAGAAGGTCTTACAGAATATATTCCGGTTTCCAGTACAGGACATCTGATTATTGTAGGGCATATGCTGAATTTTACCGGCACACTGGCCGATGTATTTGATGTCTTTATCCAGCTGGGGGCCATTCTGGCCGTACTGGCAGTATATAAGGAAAAGTTTATTTATATGCTCGACAGAAGGAACTGGTTTAAGACCCATGGCGCATCCCCTCTGAATCTGGCTATTGCCATGTTCCCGGCCTGCCTGGTTGGGTTCCTGGCGCATGATATTATCAAGGGCTATCTGTTTGGGCCGGCTACCGTTATTATCGGATTGATTATCGGCGGCCTGTTCATGATTTTTGCGGAAAAGAAGAGAAAATACTTTAAGGTAAGAAATGTGGATCAGATTAATTCCAAACAGGCATTTCAGATTGGTCTGTTCCAGTGTCTTTCTCTCTGGCCAGGCTTTTCCCGAAGCGGCAGTACGATTTCCGGTTCCCTTCTTCTGGGAATCTCCCGTAAGGCAGGGGCGGATTTTTCCTTCATTATGGCTGTGCCGCTTATGTTTATTGCCTGCCTGTATGATTTGCTCAAAGTAGCGAAATATCTGAGCTTCTCGGATTTTGGTGTCCTGGCGGTCGGGTTTATCGTATCCTTTGTAGTAGCCTACGCTTCGATTCTCTGGTTCCTGAAGTTCCTGAACAAATATACACTCACTGGTTTTGCTGTGTATCGTTTCTTTGTAGCTCTGTTTGCCTGGTTCTATTTCTTCTGAGCTTGAAGAGACTATTAAAAAATCATATAATTATATATGTAGCTATAGAACGTAATTTCTGTCGTATGAGGTGAACCGATGAAGGTATATCTGAGGATTGCGCACGATGGTGAGTTTTACAACCAGAATTGCAGCGATGCTTTTGCCGGCTGTAATAAACTGGGGCTTGATGTTGTAAGATATAAAGCGATTTATTCTATCAACGATAATCAGCCTGAAGATCTGGTCGTAGGAAGTTATTCGGATACCTGCTTCGCGCTGGATCGCATGGGAATTCATCCGGAACCATTGGATTACCCGGATGAACTGATGCCTTTTACCGGTCGTAAAATATGGAAATCTACATTATTTACTGTTTCCAGAGATATGACGGCATCCACGGATGGATCTTGCTGTCACATCTTTATCAAGCCGCGCCAGGACGTTAAACGTTTCCACGGTACGGTGATTAACTGTTGCGAGGACTTTATCAAGCTGGGCGGCGGTGTAGATGATATTGATGTATGGTGCAGTGAATATGTGCATTTTATATCGGAATGGCGTCTCTGGGTGCTTAATGGGGAGATAGTAGGTCTTAATCCCTATGGTGGAGCCTGGGATGTATTTCCTGATGTAGAGGTCCTCCGTAAGGCCGTTAGGGCATATACATCAGCTCCCAGTGCCTATGCGTTGGACTTTGGTGTAACGGATGACGGGCGCACGCTTCTGGTAGAAGTGAGCGATGGTTATGGACTTATGAGTTATGGTCTGAATGCACGGCTGTATGTGCAGATCCTTCTGACACGATGGAAGGAAATGACCGCTTCGGCCGTTCAGGAGGCATCTGATAAAAGTACAGAGATAGAAGGCTGAGAAGGAAGAACTGACAGGAACTGTCAGTTTTTTGTTCTCAATTGCAAAAGCAGAAACATATCCCGCTCCGGTTGGAGATGGGGATGTGTCCGCATGGAAACATGCATATTATGTTATCGTTAGGTTAGTATAACTGGCTGGGAGGGTGCACATGGCAAGATTTCCTGGCGATTTCCTTCAGAAAGTCAGAGATAATACCAATATTCTTGATGTGGTGGGGTCTTATGTATCGTTAAAGAAGAAAGGAAAACGATACTGGGCGTGCTGCCCGTTTCACCAGGAAAAGACTCCATCTTTTTCTGTCTCTCCGGAAGATGGATTATATTATTGCTTCGGCTGTCATGCCGGCGGTGATATTTTTTCCTTTGTGGAAAAGATGGAAAACCTCAGCTTTACGGAAGCGGTAGAACGTCTTGCGGAAGCGGCGCATCTGGAGCTGCCCCAGGCAGAGGTATCACCGGAAGAGAAACGGCGTAAACAGTTCAATGATGAACTATACCATGCTATGGAACTGGCTGTAGTATATTTCCATAATTGTCTCCGCAGAACCAATATGGGGAAACCGGGTCTGGCCTATTTTAAGCGCAGGCATCTGACCGATGAAACCATAGACAGGTTCAAGCTTGGATTTGCTCCGGATTCGTGGCATAAGCTTTACGGAGATTTCCGGACTATAAAACATATATCCGATACCGTTCTGGTTACATCCGGTCTGGTAGGACATAAGAACGGAAGATATTATGACACGTTCCGGAACCGGTGCATGTTCCCTATTCTCAACCTTAAAGGCAAACCGGTAGCCTTTGGCGGCCGGGTTATGGATGACAGCAAACCGAAGTATCTGAATTCTCCGGAAACGCCTATATTCAATAAAAGGCAGCTTCTGTTCGCGCTTTATCAGGCGCTCCCGGAAATACGGAGAACACGTCAGGTTATTATGGTGGAAGGCTATATGGACGCCATTTCCCTTCATGCCCATGGCGTAACGAATGCGGTGGCTTCTCTGGGGACGGCATTTACCATTGAACAGGCCCGTCTGCTGAAACGGTATGCGGATGAAGTGGTGTTCAGTTATGATATGGATGCTGCAGGGCAGAATGCGACACGGCGTGCGCTGGAAATCGCGGGTACCACCGGATTGAAAATGCGTGTACTGCATCTCAGTGAAGGGAAAGATCCGGACGAATTCGTCAACAAATATGGCGGAGAGGCTTATAAGGAAGCGGTAGCGCAGGCGATTCCTGCACTGGATTATCTGTTCAACTCGCTTCTGGAAACACATGACAGGACCTCGCTGGAAGGGCAGCATCTCATTCTGAATGATATGTTTACCGTACTTTCGGCCAGAGGAGATTCCTTTGAATTCAACACCTATATTCAGAAAATGGCAAGGGCGCTTAAGGTGGATGAAGGTCTGGTACGAAACGAAGCCCGGCTGTTTGCCAGAAAGAATAATCCGAGAGTATATATCTCTCAACGGGTACAGAACATCACGGAATCTGTGGAGGAAGATAAGGAAAAGGAAAAGATTGAAGCCCTGGAAAAAGCCATTATCCGTTATTGCTTTATCACCGGCAGGCGTCCTGATGGCTGGGAGTATCTGAGCACACATACTTTTTCCAATGCGTTCTGTGGGCGTATGTATGGCATTCTAGCCACACTGTATGCGGCAGGACAGCCATGGACAAAGGAAAACGCACAGGGCCTGATGGAACATGAAGATATGGAATATCTGGCGCCGCTTCTTGTAAAGGAAGGACGGATAGCTATTTCCCCATGGGAGGAATATATCCGACCTCTGGTTATTCTGACACTCCAGAAGGAATACCGGGTACATACGGAAAAGGCGGCAGAAATGCTCAGGCAGGGAAAGAAGCAGGAAGCAGCAGAAGAACAGCTGCTGTGTCTCAAAATCAACAGACAGATAAGAAATTTAAGAAAAGGCTGACATAGATAAGACAGCGGCAGAAACATACAGGCTGACTTTCAGGTTGGATATCCAAGGAGAGGTAGACATGGGAAGTAATTCGGCAGATGTAAAGAAATGGATTAAAGAACTGTTACTGGCGGAAACCGGTGAACATACGATTGCCAATCATGAAATCATGAATCTGGCAGAAGAATATCAGCTCGATGCTAAACAGATTTCAGAAATATATGAGGCACTGCACGAGATGGACATAGGCATTACCTTCGATGAAGACGCAGTGAGCGAAGATGGTTCCACACTTATTCCAAAACAACTGGAAGAGGAAGTGGAAAATTCCGATGAAGAATCGGATGAACCGGAAGTATCCAGAATTATCCGCAAGATTCCCCATATCAGCCCGGATATGGTCGGCATTGATGATCCGGTAAAAATGTATCTGAAAGAAATCGGGGCGGTAAGTCTTCTTACGGCGGATGAAGAAGTCACTCTGGCCAAGGCTATTGAAGCCGGAGACAGAGAAGAGGCAACGCCGGAAGAAAAAGCTAAAGGGGAAGCGGCGAGAAAGGCATTGTCAGACGCCAACCTTCGTCTCGTAGTTTCTATTGCCAAGAAGTATCTGGGGAGAGGACTCCAGTTCCTGGATCTGATTCAGGAAGGAAATCTGGGGCTTCTGAAAGCAGTAGAAAAGTTTGATTATAAGAAAGGGTACAAGTTCAGTACGTACGCGACCTGGTGGATCCGTCAGGCCATTACCCGGGCTATTGCCGATCAGGCAAGAACCATACGTGTGCCGGTCCATATGGTGGAAACCATCAATAAGCTGAACCGTATTTCCCGCCAGTTGCTGCAGGAAAAGGGAAGGGAAGCCACCAATGAAGAACTGGCTAAGGCGATGGGAATTACCCCGGAAAAAGTACGGGATATCAAAAAAATAGCGCAGGATCCGATTTCACTGGAAACACCGATTGGTGAAAAGGAAGATTCCCATCTGGGAGATTTCATTGAGGATCATGAAGCCGTTGCCCCCGATGAAGCGGCCGGCTCCATTCTGCTCAGGGAACAGATTGATGAACTGCTGAACACTCTGACCGACAGGGAACGGCAGGTTCTTGAACTTCGCTTTGGGCTGCACGATGGAAAGACCAGAACTCTGGAAGAAGTGGGGAAACACTTTGATGTAACCAGAGAGCGAATCCGCCAGATTGAAGGGAAAGCGCTTAACAAACTTAAAAAATCGGCCCGTTTCCTTGTGAATGGCTGATGGATATAACCGCAAGGATAAATTCTTGACGGGAAGTCATTTTATTGGTATCATATTAAGTATCGCTAGGGGCCTATAGCTCAGCGGTAGAGCCGCCGGCTCATAACCGGCTGGTCCCAGGTTCGAACCCTGGTGGGCCCACCAATAAAATGCAAGCCGAGGCAGATGCTTCGGCTTTTTTCATGTCTTAAGACAAAAGAGGAATATATGGAATTAACACCGAGACTGGCAGCGGTTGCCGCACTGGTTCCTGCATGTCATTGTATGGCGGACATAGGAACCGATCATGCCTATGTGCCTATGGACCTGGTAAGAAAACACAGGGTTGAACACGCCGTTGCCTCCGATATTCACAAAGGACCGCTGGATATTGCCCGGAGGCATATTGGGGAAAACAGACTTTCCCGGTGGATTGAAACCCGGCTGGGAGGAGGGCTGGAAACTCTGCAGCCCGGGGAATGTGAAGGCGTAGTCATCGCCGGCATGGGCGGACTTATGATCTGCGACATCCTGGCCAACAGCCCGGAAACCGCCGGCGCACTGTCATGGGCTGTCCTGCAGCCTATGAACCATTCGGCGGACCTTCGCATCTGGCTGGCGGAACACGGATGGAAGATAACACAGGAAAAACTGGCCAGAGAAGACTGGCATATTTATGATATCCTGTATGTAGAACATGGGGATATGCTGGTTCCCTCTCCGCTGGACGCGGAACTGGGCGTTACCCCGATGAGACGGGAGGACAGTTTATTTCCTGAGCTCGTAAAAAAGATGATTAAGCAGAGAAATGCGGTATTGCAGGGCATACCGGAAGATACCGAAAACATTTATCATAAGGAAAAACGGGAAAAGGCAGCGACCGAATTGAAAATACTGGAGGACATCATATGCAGATTAAAGCCGGAGAAATAATGAAGCTGATGAATCAGTGGGCACCGCCCGGGCTGGCTGAGAGCTGGGATAATCCGGGACTTCAGACCGGAAGAAGGGATAAGGATGTGCGCAGGATTCTGGTGGCACTGGATGTTACGGAAAAGAATATAGACTGGGCCAGCCGTCATCATGTGGATATGATTATTTCCCATCATCCGCTTCTGTTCAAGTCGCTGAAGAAGATTGACGCCGATACGGAAAAGGGAAGGATGCTCTGCAAGCTTATATCCTCAGATATAGTATCCTTTGCAGCTCATACCAATCTGGACAGCACAGAAGAAGGGGTCAATGATGCTCTGGCAGAGAGGCTGCAGCTGAAAAACTGCACAGGATTTATACCGGTTAAAACGGACGCAGTGTATCAGCTGGTCATTCACTGTGCCCGGACGGCTGGCAGGCAGCTCGCCGAAGTCTTCTCCTTTGCAAACATCAGCATTCTTCGAGATGCGGATGATTCTATGATCCATATGGAGCTGAAGGTGAAAGAGGAACAGCGGAGGGAAGTATCTGACCTGATTGAAAAGTGGTCAGGACTCATTTACTCCACAGAATGGCACAGACTCTGCTTTGAAGGGAAACAGCATGCTATGGGGCGTGTCGGCTGGCTTCCTTATGAAATGCCAGCCGAAGCGGCTCTGGCCTATGTAAAGGAGAAACTGGACATTCCTGTGCTCAGATTCTGTGGTCAGGTGGATAAAACCGTGTCCAGAGTAGCGGTGCTTGGAGGTTCCGGGGCGGAATTTGCTAACGCTGCGGTAGCTGCCGGCGCGGATATGTATATTACCGGGGATGTAAAGTATCATCAGGGACAGGATGCCGCCGGTATGGGACTTCTTCTCGTTGATGGAGGGCACTTCTATACAGAACGGGTCATTGTTCCCTATCTGGCCCGGAAACTACGCCATGAGGCAGAAAAACGTGGCTGGGATGTGGAAATCATGGAGGACCACAAAGCCCGGGATATTTTCGATTATATTGTCTGAGAAAGAAATCAGATAAACTGTTTGAAAAAAAGCCCGGGAAATGATATACTGGCTTGGCGAGCAGAAAAGATGATCGCGGGCCGCAAGGCGTGAGGAAAGTCCGAGCTTCGCAGGGCAGGATGCCGGATAACGTCCGGCGAGGGTGACCTCAGGGAAAGTGCCATAGAAAAGGAGACCGCCACGTAAGTGGTAAGGGTGGAAAGGTGCGGTAAGAGCGCACCAGCAGTCAGGAGACTGGCTGGCTTGGTAAACCCCATCCGAAGTAAGACCGAATAGGGAAGGGATGAAGTTGCCCGCCGACCTTCCGGGTAGAGTCGCTTGAGCAAACGGGCAACCGTTTGTCTAGATAGATGATCATCGCGTGGAAACGAACAGAACTCGGCTTATTGAACGCTCGCCTCGAAGATTGAAGGGATTGTTGTGAAACTGTGAACGGTTTCACAGCATCCCTTTTTTTTGTGGTTGACACCTGGAATGAGAAAATTTTATAATAATAAAGCGAGCATGATCAGGTCTGTGGTTGCAAGTCGAGGCCAGTCGCAGGCAAAACGATCCACATAAGGTATCAAAAATGGATACTGAGCATGGTGCGGTTTAGAAGTAAGACCTGCCGGTAAAAAACCGAGAGGGCTAATAGTGAGAGGAAAATCACCGGGTAGCGAACGCTCCAGCAGGCGAGTGTGGGGGCAAAAACCAGGTCAGCTGAATATGCTTGTATATTTTATTATCTGAATGCGTTGATCAGAAGAAGTAATCGTAATGGATTTCTTAAAGAGAATGCAGATCCCAGGCTGTAAGTCTGCAGAAGAAACCCTTAGGATGAATGCATCTGTGAGCTGAAAAGGGGAAATGAGTATCCTTTTCCGTATTGTTGCGATAAAACAGACATGTACAGCCTTCAGGCTGACAGAGTGGAACAACGGACCACCGCCTCTGTGAGACGGTGGTTTTATTATTAAAAAAGCAAAGGTGGAAAAAATGGAAGAAATCAAAGTGTATAATACGCTGACTAAGGACAAAACCGTATTCAAGCCGGTTACTCCCGGTGAAGTCAAGATCTATGTATGCGGGGTTACCCCATATAACCATCCGCATATTGGGAATGCAAGACCGGCAGTGACATGGGATGTTATCCGCCGTTATCTTACTTATGTAGGATATAAAGTAACTCTGGTACAGAATTTTACCGATGTGGACGATAAGATTATCAACAAGGCCAATGCGGAAGGCAGCGACTGGAAGACCATTTCTGATCGATATATTGATGCTTATTTCAAGGTCATTGATGCGCTGCATGTCAGAAGAGCTGATGTATATCCGCGCGTATCCGACCACATGGACGACATTATCCATATGGTCGAAAAGCTGATTGAAAATGGACATGCATACCAGCTGGATCATGATGTGTACTATGATATCTCTACTTTTAAACCGTACTGCAAACTGTCTGGCCGTAAGGTGGAAGATATGCTGGCTGGTGCACGTGTTACCGTCAATACTGACAAGAAGAATCCAGGGGATTTTGCACTCTGGAAAGGGGCAAAGCCAGGTGAACCGGCATGGGATAGCCCATGGGGTAAAGGCCGCCCGGGCTGGCACATTGAATGCTCTGCCATGTCTATCCATTATCTGGGAGAAACCTTTGACTTCCATGGCGGCGGCAGCGATCTGATTTTCCCGCATCATGAAAATGAAATTGCACAGTCCGAAGGATGCACAGGACATCCGTTTGTTCATTACTGGCTGCATAATGGATTTATCACTATCAACCAGGAAAAGATGAGCAAGTCTCTGAACAATTTCTTCCTTGTAAAAGATGTCCTGGAAAAGTATTCCCCGGATGCACTGCGTTTCTTCCTGCTCTCTACCCACTACAGAAGCCCGCTGGACTTCTCTGATGAACGTCTCGACGAAGCAGAACGCAATATGGAACGTCTGACCGATGTAATTGCCAAGACCAAGGAACTGGCTAAGACCGAAGGCAATGAGGAAACTGCCGAATCCAGAGCATTGTCTGAAGCAGCAGATAAGGCACTGGCTGGATTTAAGGCCGCTATGGACGACGATTTCAATACCGGACTGGCATCTGGATTCATGTTTGATCTGGCTAAGGCCATCAATGTATATTACACTGCAGTTCACAATGGCACTGCACATAACCAGGCAGCGGCACAGCATGCTAAGGATGTGCTGAAAACCATCATGGATATTCTTGGTATTCTGGAAAAACAGTGGAAAGATACCGAATCTGCTTCCAGCGAAGAATATGAAGCACTGATGAACGTTATCCTTTCCATCCGTCAGGAAGCCAGAAAAGAAAAAATGTACAAGATAGCTGATGCTATCCGGGATAAGCTGGGCGAAATCGGTATCGTTATCGAAGATTCTCCAACAGGTGCAAGGTGGAAGAAACGTGGAATTTAAAAGAGTTTTATTTCTGAAAAAAGAAATGATTAAGAAACTGAACAGGGAAAATATGCCGCTCACTGAGCAGGAAGTATATTCCATGGATGCGCTGACACTGGCCTATATAGGTGATGCCAGCTGGAGCCTCTTCGTACGGAAGAAGCTCATCGACACGGGCATCCATCATGTGCAGATTCTTAACTCACTGGCTTCAGAAATGGTTTCAGCGAAATGGCAGTGCCAGATACTCTATACTCTCCGTGATCAGCTGACTGAACGGGAGCTCAAAGTATGCAAACGTGCCAGAAATGCGCATGTGCATGTGCCCAAAAGTGCTACTGTGGAAGAATACAGGGAAGCTACAGCTTTTGAAGGGCTTTTGGGATATCTGCGTTTGTCCGGCCAGGAAGAGCGACTGCATACCATTATGCTGAAGTCACTTAAGTTCTTAGCTGAGGAATTTAACAGTGAAAGCAAATAAGAAAGAAAGCAGGGCCGGCCGTGGGGTACATCGCCGGGATCCGGCTGGAAATAAGGGTAAGCCGGCGCGTACACACGCCCGCAGAGAGAACCAGGTACTGTATGCGGCGGGGCGAAACAGCGTTCTGGAAGCACTTCGTGCCGGGTTGGTTAAAAAAGTGGTTATCAAACACGGCGGGGATAAACGTCTTCAGCAATTGAAGGAAGAAGCGCAGAAGCGGCAGATCCCGGTTGTGGAGAAAGACGAAGAATATATTGACAGCCTGGCTCCAGATGTGGTTAATCAGGGGGTGGCTGCACAGCTTAAACCCTATACGTATGCGGATCTGGATTCGGTGTTGGATGCTGCGCAGGATAAGCAGCCAATTCTGGTACTTCTTGATGGCGTAGAAGATGTACGGAATCTGGGAGCCATTGTGCGGACGGCAGAATGTGCAGGCGTTACCGCCGTTCTTCTTCCAGAACATCGCAGTTCGCCGGTGACCCCGGCGGCGCTCAAGACGGCAGCAGGGGCTTTTGCCACCATGCCGGTCTGCCAGATTGGAAATATCCGTCAGACGCTGGAAAAGCTCAAGGAGAAGGGGTTCTGGGTAGTTGGCGCAGATATGGATGGAGACAATCTGTATTATGAAGCCAACCTGAAAGGACCACTGGTTATTGTCATGGGGGCAGAAGGCAAAGGGGTTAGCCGCCTGACTAAGGAAACTTGTGATTTTATGGTCCGTATTCCCATGAAGGGGAAAATTTCTTCGCTGAATGTTTCCGTGGCTGCGGCACTGCTTATTTATGAGGCCGTAAGACAGCGGGGCTGAGATGTATGAGAGATTTATATCTGATTGATGGGTATAACGTTATTTTCTGGGTTCCTGGTGAATACTCCACATCTGATCTGGAATCAAGTCGGAAAAAACTGATGGATAGACTCCAGGATTATGGGGCGCACAGGGATGTAGAGATTATCGTTGTCTTTGACGGACAGGGCGAATCAAAGAAAGTACGGATTGATACCGTAACTCCTCTTTTTCATATCGTGTTTACTCCCCGTCATATGACGGCAGATAGTTATATCGAAAAGGAATCCTACAAACGGAGAGATGAATTTCGACATGTCTATGTGGTAACATCCGATGGATCGGAACAAAACGTGGCATTAGGAAATGGGGCTTTCCGCATACCGGTAAATGAGCTGATAAAACAGCTGGACAATGACAAGAAAGAGCAGCATATAGTCATTAGAAATAACAATAATTCCAATCTGAGAAGTGAACTGGGACGAACCCTTCCTAAGGATGTGGTGGATAAACTGAACCGGCTTCGCCAGGGATAAACCGGGAATAAAGCCTGGCAGGCCATTGACCGGTGGGAATCGTTGGTATATACTTTTAGTGATAATACTGCTTACGAAAATATAAGGTCATAAGATGATTTCTTATGATTCTGGAGGGAAGACTGTGAAAATTTTACTGATGTCATTGATTTTGATTCTTTCTGTGATTATTATCTGTGCAGTGGTGGCACAGGAAGAAAAGACCCCGGGAATGGGGGCGGCCATTGGCGGTGGTGCAAGCGCCAATATAAGCGGGAGAACCCGTGGAAAGGATGTTGTTCTTTCAAAAATTACCATGGTTTGTGGAGGCCTGTTCGCAGTTCTCTGCCTTGCGCTGGGATTTTATATGAACACATTTTAAGGATGAAGGAAGGCTTGCTTAGGCAAGCCTTTTTATATAGGTGAGTAAAGAAAAGGGGATATTATGGAAGAACAGAAAAAGCTGACGTACAGACCTGGAACTATCGTGGAAGGGGTATACAGAGCGTACAGCGAATATTTTGGATTTGTGCTTACAGATGAAGAGCATGAAGATATCTACGTTTCATCTAAAGATGCCGGGAGTGCGGTCAACGGAGATACCGTAGAAGTAGAAACCATGATCAGCAAGACCGGAAGACACAGCACAGAAGGCCGCATAATCAATGTACTGGAACGCGCAAATAAGACCGTGGTTGGGACTTATGAGATGACAAAAGATGGTGGTGATGTACTTCCACTGGATGAAAAAATCAATATGCTGGTTGAAATTCCTATGGGAGAAGAGATGGGAGCTGTCACTGGAGCGCGTGTAGTGGTAGAAGTGACCAAGTGGCCGGGACGCTGGACCAATGCAGAAGGCAGGGTAACGGAAATTCTCGGATACAAGGGAGACAAGGGGCTTGATATTGACATTATTGTGGCAGAACATAAGATTCCTCATGTGTTCAGTCAGAAAGTAATGAATGAAGCACAGCACCTTTCCCGTGATATTCATCCTGAACCGGAAATTATGGATTTTCGAAATCAGCACCTGGTAACTATCGATGGCGCTGATTCCAAGGACCTGGATGATGCAGTGTACTGTGAAAAGAGACCAAATGGACATTACATGCTGGGAGTCCATATTGCGGATGTAAGCCGATACGTAAAACCTGGCAGCCCACTGGATGAAGAAGCATACCGCCGTGGCAACAGTGTATATCTGGCTGACCGCGTTATTCCGATGCTCCCTTTTGAGCTGTCTAACGATCTTTGCAGCCTCAATCATGACGAGGATAGATATGCCATGTCCTGTATCATGGATGTAGGCCCCGATGGAAAGGTAACTACAGAAAAGATTACTCCATCCATTATCCGGGTAAAGAGACGTTGCAATTATGAAGAAATAAACAAAGCCTTTGATGAAGGTATTGCTCCCGATGATCTGAAAGCCCTTCTTCCTATGCTGAAAGATCTGGATGACTGTGCTCGCCTGCTCAGGCAGGAACGCCATAATCGAGGCGCGCTGGAATTTGATTTCCCGGAATACAAAGTGATTCTTGATGAAGACGGTAAGCCAATCCGCATTGTGAAGAGAAACCGCGGGGAAGCAGAGCGCATGATTGAAGATGCCATGATTGCTGCGAATGAAGCGGTAGCCAGATTCCTTACCCGGGATGGGTTTACTTCCATTTACCGTGTTCATGATCATCCAAATGCAGAAAAACTGGAAGCCTTAAAACATCTGGCGGCCATTATTGGCTATCCGCTGCACCTGCCGGAAGAAGTACAGCCGCGGGATTTACAGCAGCTTCTGGAAAAGGTTAAGGGCAGTGAAGTAGAACAGGTTATTGAAGTCATGACCCTCCGCTCGCTGGCAACGGCATGCTACAGCACGGATAACGTAGGTCATTTTGGTATTGCATCTACCTGTTATACCCATTTCACTTCGCCAATTCGCCGGTACTCCGATCTGCTGGTTCATCGCCTGATTCGTCAGCAGTTGGGAAGAAAACTGACCAAGCAGGCAGAAGAAAAGCAGGCGGCATTCCTGATGAAGGCATCGGAACATATTTCTCTGACAGAACAGAATGCGGTGGATGCCGAACGGGAAACTACCAGCCTGAAGATGACTGAATATATGGAACCGTTTGTAGGGGAGCCGTTTGATGCGCATGTTACCGGGGTTACCAAGTTCGGACTCTTTGTGGGGCTTGATAATGGGGTAGAAGGATTGATTCATGTTTCTACCATGGAAGATGATGAATATCTCTACAATGAAGAAACCATGACTCTCACTGGCCGCTTCAACGGGAAGCAGTATTCTCTGGGAATGCCTGTCCGCGTCACTCTGGTAAGAGCGGACAAAGACAAACAGGAAGTGGACTTTATCATGGGTGAAATCCATTCTCCGCTGAATCTTGAAAAGAGAAGACCGGGTCATGGTGGACGTCGGAATGGCAATCGTGGACATGGAAACGGCCGTAGCCATAACAAAGGAGCCAAAGGGAAAGGCAGGAGGAACCGGAAATAATGAAAAAGAAGGGAAAGATGCCTCCTGTTTCTACCAACCGTAAGGCCTTTCATGATTATTTCATTCATGATACCTATGAAGCCGGAATGGTACTGACAGGAACAGAAGTAAAGTCCATACGTCAGGGGAGGGTTAACCTCCGGGATAGTTTCGTGCGGCTCAGCGGTGGAGAAGTGTGGCTCTGGAATGCCCACATCAGCCCATATGAACAGGGAAACCGCTTTAATCAGGATCCGCTCAGAACCCGTAAGCTGCTACTGCATAAGCATGAAATTCTGAAAATTTCCAATGCGGTAAATACTAAAGGATATACACTGATTCCACTTAAGCTCTATTTCAAACATGGACACATTAAGTGTGAAATTGCCCTGGCATCCGGGAAGAAACTCTATGATAAGCGCAGAGATATTGCAGATAGAGAAACCAAGAGAAAACTGGACAGACAGATGAAAGAACAGCGCTTTGACTAAGTGTTGCAGATAAACAAAAAGATTCGTGAAACCGATGGCTTCACGAATCTTTTTGTTTGCTGTTTTATTTTAACTGGCAGAGTCAATGTTACGTTTTTCCTTGCTATTTTGGCAGTCCAGGAAATCTGTTCATCTTTGGCTGTCCGTTAATCTGAATTACCACAGAGCGGATATCTGCAAACTCGGTAAGAGTTTGCGTGGTCATATGGATAAATAGCTCCTGCACAGAGGGACTGGTATCCAGCTGACTGAGTTCAGATGAGAAATCAGCGAATGCAGTGCCATGCTCTACCACTACATAGTTAACAGATAATCCATCAGGAAGAAGAGGGCTGTCCAGACGTTTATCGGCCCTGACCATTTCCCGCAGGGCTTCTACAGGTGTATTATCCCTGGCCGCCGTTTTCATCTCGTAACGGCGGAGATGCTGTCCATCGTCACTGGGGAGATAATAAATAAGTGTAGAATCCATCATGGCAGGTACCTGACGAGGCCGGGGAGATTGAATTTCCTGATGTGAACATCCGCTGATAAAAGCGCAGGTTATGCTGCAAAGAAGCAGGCCAAGTATACAGCAGGTGAGGTTATATTTCATTATACGGCCTGGAAATAACTTACAATGCCGTTAAATACACTTCTGGCGATAACCTTTGGACCCCAGCTGGAAGTGAGCATCTGCAGACGATGTGTATTGGAAATATATCCCAGTTCTACCAGCACAGATGGCATGTTGGTATGCAGGTTTACATAAAAATGATTAGAAACGATACCTCTGTCAGGCATTGACAGATCATTCATATTGGCCTGATGAATCATGCGTGCCAGCAGCATATCATTATTTGTCTTTGGATAATAATAGGCGGTAGTGCCATCAACAGAACCGTTTTTGAAAGAATCGATGTGTATGCACACAAAAATATCAGAGTGGGCATTGTTGGCAATGTCACAGCGTGCCTGCAATTCGGAAACAGAGTCTGAATAAGGCTTATTAACATTTACGTCACTGTTTCGGGTAAGAATGACCTTGGCACCTGCCTGATGAAGCATTTCAGCCAGAGGCTTTACAATGGACAGGGTAATATTCTTTTCATAATATTCCTTGCCGTTCAGATGACCGATGGCACCTACATCTGTACCACCGTGGCCGGCGTCCAGAGTAATGATCTTACCCTTCAGAGCCTTTTTAGCCGCATTGGAAATAGTAAAGTCAACCGGAGTCTGTGAAATAGTGGGATCTGAGGAATACACCGTGCCGGTATTGCTGCTGTTGCTTCCTGCCGCAGTGCCCGCACTGGCAGATGGAATATCGATGACTAGTCGGTCTGGCTTATCAATGGATGGATCGGCTTTTAATCCGAAGATTTTAATATCATTATTCCCAATCTTATGAGAATTGGTCAATGTGGCAGACAGGATGACATCTTTTCCCTTTTCCCGGAAAGTAACGGAGGGAACAATGGAACGATTGATTGTGTAGGAACTGTTTATCCCGTCAGAAAGCTTTGTGTTTTTCAGAACCAGAGCCAGTTTAGTGCCATTATCATCAATAGCGGCTTCTGCATTTACGTTGCTGGATAAATCCATGGCCAGACGAACAAAAGGAACGGACGCGTCATTCCTGGTTTTGTAGCGGAAAGCATCTACCGTTGCCCCTTTTGCAGACGCATTCTGGAATGGAAGAGCAATCAACAATGTAAACAGTATAAGAATAAATGTTAAAACCTTTTTCATAATTACCTCTGTTTATTTTTCAACGCAATATCTAATCTTATAAATCTGTACTCTTCATTATAGCACGTAAATCAGAAAGTACTATAACCGGATTACTTACTTTTTAAGATAGGATGGGATTTTTCCAAACGTTGAATCCGGCTTGTATAAATGTCCCTACTATTTATATAATATTGTTAAGCGTAAAGCGGGAGAAAGATATCGTTGAAAGAATACATTTGTTGTATTGACCGCAGAGTCAGGAGGACAATATGAGATTTCTTGTGTGTATAAAACAGGTTGTAGATGCATCTAAGATGGAAGTGGACCCTGCTACTGGCCGGCTGAAACGCAATAATGCCAACAGTATTATGAACCCACTGGATTTACATGCCCTGGAAGCAGCTTTTGAATTAAGAGATCAGGTGGGAGGTACAGTTTCTGTTATTACCATGGGACCACCTCAGGCAGAAGCGGTTCTTCGTCAGGCAGCTTCTATGGGGGCCGATGAACTGTATCTGGTTACCGATAGAGCTTTTGGCGGGGCAGATACTCTGGCGACCAGCTATACCCTGGTACATGCTATTCAGACGCTGAAACCGTTTGATGTCATCTTATGCGGACAGGAATCCATCGATAGCAATACCGCACAGGTAGGTCCGGAAATGGCAGGCATGCTCGGCATTCCAAATGTTAGCCATGCCATTGGAAATTTATCTATTAACGGAAACGTTATTACCGTAAAACGGCAGATGAATGATGGGGCGGAAGTAGTGGAAATGAAGACCCCATGCCTGATTACCACAGGAAAAGAACTGAATAAACCAAGATATCCAAGCATTAAAGGATTACTCGCTAAGGATACTGCAGAAATTCATCGTATCACCTCGGCAGATATAGAAGCCGATCCGGCAAGACTGGGCATTAAAGGTTCACCGACGCAGGTAAGAAAAGTGCGTCCGGTTAAGCCGATGAAGAAAGAAAACCTGAAAATCAGTGGAAAAACAGCAGAAGAATCCGCGGCCATCCTTGCAGAAGCTCTGCACAAGATTCAGGTCATTTAATGGGAGGATATTATGAATTTTTCTGAATATAAAAATGTATATGTAGTATCGGAAGTACCACAGGGGATCCTTCGGGATGAAGCATTGGAAATGACAGGTGCTGCCCGCCGTCTGGCAGATAAGCTGGGAGAAAAAGCATGTACCGTACTGATTGGCAGCGGTATTCAGGATTCTCAGGTACAGCGTCTTATTGCATGCGGAGCAGATGAAGTATACCTTATCGATTCTCCAAAACTGGCCGTATATGATGGTCTTTCCTATGCGAAGGAACTGGCAGGACTTCTGAAAGAGAAGAAGGCCAATGCGGTTATTTTTTCCGCGGGTTCCTGTGGAAGGGATTTGGCACCCCGTGTGGCATCTCTCCTGGTGTGCGGCGTAACTGCTGATGTAACAGAATTGTCTGCTGACAGCGAAACTCATCTCATTACCTGGTCCCGCCCGGCCATGGGAGGAAATATTATGGCTGACATTATCAGCCCGGAATACAGACCGCAGATGGGGACCGTGCGTCCGGGAACTTTTGATATCCCGGAAGAGGATTCCTCCCGTAAGGGGGAAGTTATCTCTGTGCCGGTTCACCTTACGGCAGAAGATATAGGGCTTATCCTCCGTCAGACAATTCCAGCGGTGAAAGAAGATAACCCGGTAGAAGAAGCACGGATTATTGTAGCTGGTGGCAGAGGCATTCGAAATCAGAAAGAATGGGAACAGGTAAGGAAACTGGCATTCCTGCTGGGGGCAGCGGTAGGTGCTACCCGCCCAATCGCAGATCTGGGCTGGGAAACACCGGCGCACCAGATTGGTCAGACCGGTAAAATGGTGAATCCGGATGTATATATTGCTCTCGGAATTTCCGGATCCATGCAGCATATGTGCGGAGTAAAAACTAAAGTTCTCATTGCCGTTAATAACAATGCAGCGGCTCCGATTATGGAACAAGCTGATTATGCGGTAGAAGCTGATTTAAGAACCTTCCTTCCGGCTTTCATCGAACAGGTAAAGAAGATTAAGAAGTCCAGATAAGAAACTTTTTTGATATGAAACAGAAAAATATCTAACAAAGAATCCCGGAGTATGTGGCTCTGGGATTCTTTGTTTGAGGGAAAGACATACGACGTATGATGTGTTGTTTTTCACAGGAAACAAATCTTGCGATGGCAGATACATCAGGTGAAATGTAAAGGAGAAGTGGAAGCCCTATGACGGATAACCAATATATGACATTGAACAACGGAGTGAACATGCCCATGGTTGGATTTGGTACCTGGACACTCAAAGGGCAGCAGGGAAAAAAGATTATTTTGGATGCCCTGGCAGCAGGATATCGTCTGATAGATACCGCCCATATGTATGGCAACGAAGATATAGTCGGGGAGGCAGTAGCGGAAAGCAGGATTCCCCGGGATGAAATTTTCATTACTACAAAACTCTGCGGAACCAGAGCTGGTTATAAACTGGCACGGCAGGGAATTGAAGAATCTCTGGAGAGGCTTCAGACAGACTATATAGACCTGCTCCTTATTCATGAACCCTATGCCGAAGCAGGGGATATGTACCGGGCATTGACTGAAGCGTATCGCAGCGGGCAGATAAGAGCTATAGGGATTTCCAATTTTAATGCTCGGGAATACCTGACATTCATTGAAACTTGCGGCATTATACCAATGGTCAATCAGGTAGAGTGTCACGTATATTATCGGCGGAAAGAACTGCAGCAGACACTGGAGGCACATGGTACAAAAATGCAGGCATGGAGTCCCTTTACCGAAGGGCAGAAACCGATATTCAGGGAACCTGTTCTGCAGGAAGTGGGAAAAAAATACGGAAAAACAGCCGCACAGATTGCCCTGCAGTACCTGGTACAGCAGGGAATCAGTGTAATCCCCAAATCATCCCATAGAGATCGGATGATTGAAAACCTGGATATTTTTGATACCACATTAACACCTGATGATATAGACAGGATTTACCAGCTGGAGACAGGAAAAACACTCTTCGGCTGGTACGATGACTAAGGGAAGATTTAAGAATTGAGTGTGCTGGAGGAAGGCCTGATAACCCTGAATAATCAGACACGCAAACCAGAAGGGGTTTCTTCAGACATCAGACTGTGTACCTTGCGGTTTCCTTTCAGACAAAAGATGAGCCACGCTTATTTTTGCATAGCCGTCTGAAGAAATAACGATAATATGGTGCACTTCTTCTGCTTTGCTAAAAGATAAGAATGCAAAAGTCCTGCCAAAGGAAAGCATGCAAAACGTTTCCCTCTCTGGAAGACCATATCCTAATATAGTGCAAAATGTCCAATCTCTAGCTTTAAAGCAGACCGGCCTGCCATATATTAAGATATCAAGGATTTGCAGGCATTCGAGACAATCCGTTGTCTCGAATCCATTCGCTTTAGCGGATGGTGGAAAGTAGAATGCTGTATGTTGGGAAATAGGAAAGCGTGTTGTTGTACGTTTGACTCTTATTCATCTTTAAAGCAGATCATAAGGCCGCAAGAATGGTTATGCCATTCTTGGCTCAGGATGGTGCAATCCTTGCAGATTACAGGAGTGAAGCGGAATGTTCTATTCTTGCAAAGGGCAAGAATGTAAAAGCTGATTAACGAAAGCATGAGAAACGATGCTCCTTTCTTGAAAGAAAGGGGGAATGACGACAATAGCTTGTCGTCATTGGCTGTAAATCCATAGAATTATGAAATCTTTGATTTCAATAATATTGACAGCCCGGTCTTTGCTGACGGATGGTGGATAGTTGATTCCACTTTGTTTGAATAAAGGAAAGTAGAAGGATATCACATATTTCCCTCTCTGGAG
>NZ_FMXA01000011.1:22136-73773 GCF_900103425.1 Dialister histaminiformans
AATCCACTATGTGAATCAGAAGGAATGAAGGTAATATGTTACACTTCTTCCACTTTACGAAAACGTAAGAATAAGAAAGCTAAGAAAAGGAAAGCTTGCGAAACGTTTCCCGTTCTGGAGAGAAAGGGCGGACCGCCAGCCTTTGGCTGGTGGGGGAAAGTAGAATCCTCTATGTGAATCTATGGGAATAACGGTAATATGTTGCTCCTCACTTTTTTATAAGAGAGGCCATTCGCAGAATCCCCCCTGCAATTCCTGTGGAATTTCACCGATCGGCCATGATGAAGTTAAGGCACCTACCTACATCCGTTTAGGATGTACCGACCTGTGAGCTGCAGGCTCATCTATATCTCCTCTTCTCATATGGACAATTATCGGCAAAGAGTTTATACTGATAAAAAAACGATGTTGTATAGATTGGCAACAAAAGTATGAATTTTCCGGGATAAAGGTGATATCGTGGATATTGAAATAACTGAATTGCTGCAGAAAATAGTGGATGAAGCTCCCATGGGAATATATGTGTTAGATACAGAGAGAAAAATCGTATTCTGGAGCACAGGTGCCGAGCGTATCACCGGATACAGCCGGGAAGAAATGGTGGGCCGCTATTGCTTTGAAGGTATGCTGAATCACATTGACAGGGAGGGGGTTCATCTGTGTCACGACTTTTGTCCTATGATGGCTACCATTTTCGATGGGCAGTCTAGGGAACAGCCGGTATTCCTGAAAGACCGTACCGGTCAACGCATTCCGGTGATGGTTCATACAGAACCTTTATTCAAAGGACAGGAAACGCTGGGGGCTATTGAATATTTCTGGCTTCTGCCGGAATGTGAATATCCTGTGCCGGAAGAACGGAGACACTCATGACTCAGGAACAGATTCAGCATCTGGTTCTTCAGCAGATGCCGGAACATCTGCCGGGCGGTATCCTGATTTATCGTGATAACAAACGGGAAGAGATTCTTTATGCCAACTCCTGGCTTATTTCCATGATGGGGTGTTCCTCTTTTATGGATTTCATGGAGCTGACGGGAGGGACTTTTGCAAACCTGGTTCATCCAGATGACCGGGAAGGGGTAGAGCGGGATATCCGCGAGCAGATTGCCGGCAGCCGAAGCAAACTGGATTTCGTAAATTATCGGATAATCCGAAAGGATGGCTCTATCCGCAGGGTAGAGGAGTTCGGACACAGAGTATTCATCCCCGGGGTGGGTACCGTTTTTTATGTATTTTTTCTGGATAATGACACCAAATATAAGGTCTATGATATGGACTCCCTTACCGGACTTCCAGGGAAAACACGGTTTCTGAAGCATGCCTCTGTAGTTATGAAATTAGCTTCTCTGGATTCCAAGGCGCCGAAAATGGCATTGGTGTATGTGGATATCCGTAATTTTCATCTGTATAATATGCGTAATGGCAGCGAAAAAGGGAATCAATTCCTCATCCGAATGGCAAAAGTACTAAAGGGAAACTTTCCAAATAAGCTGATTTCCCGTTTTGAGGATGACCATTTCGTAATACTGACCAGCCTGCCGTCCCTGAAAAAACAGATTCCGGTAATTACCGGGCAGATTCATGGATTATATGATGCCAGCCATCTGGATGTGAAATTTGGCATTTGCCCAGTGGATGATTATACAATGCCGCTAGAGGTGGGCTGCAGCAGGGCCCGGATGGCCTGTGACACCATTAAGGAATTTCCGGACAAACATGTGTGCTTTTATACTCAATCTATGGGTGATGCCAGGAATCTTCGGAATTATATAATTGACCATTTCCGGGAGGCTATGGAAAAACATTGGATTCAGGTATATTTCCAACCGGTAATCCGCACTGTATCTGGAACCCTGGCAAGCATGGAAGCCCTGTCCCGCTGGATGGATCCTCAAAAAGGGAAAATTAATCCCGGTGTGTTTGTCCCTTTATTGGAAGACAGCCGTCAGGTTCGGAAGTTGGACATGTATGTACTGGAGGAAATCTGCCGTCTGTACCAGAGTCAAAAAGAACAGGGGAAAACCCTGATTCCGGTCTCGTTTAATTTATCGAGAGGAGATTTTTTCCAGGAGTCAGTTTTTGACGAAGTGGAAGAAATACGGAAGCGGTATCAGGTGCCCAGGAATATGCTGTATGTGGAAATCACCGAAAGCTTATTAGTCTATGAAGGGGATATACTTTATCAGGAAATAGAGCGGTTTCGGCAAGCCGGATACGAAGTGTGGATGGATGACTTTGGCAGTGGCTATTCATCCCTGAATACACTGAAAAACTACAGTTTTGATGAAATCAAGATTGATATGGCCTTTTTGGCCCATTTTACGGATAAATCGCAGAACATAATCCAGGCTATAATCCGGATGGCTAAAAAGATCGGAATGCATACGCTGATGGAAGGCGTAGAGACCAGTGAACAGGTGGAATTTGCCAAATCTATTGGATGTGAACAGCTCCAGGGCTATTATTATGGTAGACCTATGCCTTTTGAAGAACTGAAACGAGTATGTCAGGATAAGCACTGGCAGGTGGAAACGCCACAGCTGCGCAAGTATTATGGATCCCTGGGAGCTATCGATTTTCTCATAGACAAGCCGATGGCGGTGGTAGAAGTAACCAACCATCGTATACGATATCTTTTTGTCAATGAAGAATACAGAAAGACACTTCAATCCATTGGAATAATGAGTCTGGAAAAAAACGAAGAGTTTGTTAATGACCAGGCCGGCCCGACCAGCAAAAATATGCAGAGGATGCTGGCAGATGTTATAAACAGCCATACCGAAGAAGCGCTGACATATACGTTAAATGGCCGATATGTGAAACTGGAGGCCAACTACCTGGCCTCTCATGGTCAACATCACCTGGTTCAACTCTACCTGACCAACATCACCATGCAGACCGAGAGAAAATTCAGTGAGAATCTGGACCAGGTTACCCGGAACCTGTTATCCCTCTACCAGATGGTTTTCCTTGTAGATATGGAAAAAGATACAGCGGTTCCGCTGATAATAAATACTCCTTTCCAGGAACATTTTTATCAGAAGCGTGTGGGAATTCAGGCCATGGTTAAGCAGTATGCAGAAACCATGATTCATCCTGAAGATAGAGAACGTTTCCTGGCTTTCAATGAATCGGAATCCATGATGAACCGGATTCGTCAGAACCCAGAAGGAACGATTTCCGGTGTCTTCCGGACCCTGGGAAATGATGAGAAGTGTCACTGGGATATTCATTCCATTTTCCCGACCATGTTGAATGGAAAGATTTATCTCCTCTATACCACCCGAATTTCACCACTTGAAAACGAGTTAAACATAGCCTGCACTTCCAGTAGGGAAGAAAAGGAAACATAGGGCTAACGAATGCTGGCGAAAAAATAATAAAAATGCCATGCAATAAAAAGAATCGGACAAGGGAAAGAAACTATCAATGGTTTCAATCCCGGTCCGATTCTTTTTTGCTTTAAGCCGTACCCCTTACCATTTCCGGGGGATTGTAAGGGGGAACGGAATATTCTCTTGTGAAAGGTAAGAATGCGAAAGCCAAGAGCAGGAAAGAAGGCAGTATGTATGCAGAGAAAGTCTTCTCTTCATTGCCCATAATTCACAATAATCAGAAATTCGCAAGTATTCCGCAAGTATTCCTATGTATGATGGGCTGGTCTGCGGTCAGGCGGACCATTTGTGCAATAGATGGTGGGGGAGAGTGTCGTATGTGACTCTGAAGCAATAATAATGATATTATGTTGCTCCTTGCTGAGACTGGGGAGCGCATAGTCCCGGCATTCCCTCCATAGCTCGAACCTGTTTTTCTATCTCACCGTTTGGCACCTCCATAATACCTTAGTCATCGTCGTAGTCATCATAGTCATCATAGTCGTCATAATCGTTGTCATAATCATCGTAGTCATCGTCATCATAGGCAGAAGCATTTCCATCTTCAAACCCCTGCTCATATCCAAATTGTCTGGCTTCCTCTATATCCCGTTCTGCACTATCTGTGCCATCTGCAAAACCGTTGTCATATCCCCATATATAACTATAGCCGTCATAGCTGTCATAGTCGTCATATTCATAGTCCTGTGTGGTATTATGTTCATTTTCATCGTCCGTGTCACATCCTACGTGACCATGATAGCGGTGGCTTGGATGGACCGAATGAATCCGTATGAGTGGTTGTTTGTCAGAAACAGAGAACAAAGGCTCAGGTGGAGAACTGTGATTTGAAATTTCCTTAGCAGTTGTACTTACCGGGAACTGGCTGCCTGGTGTGGGCGGTGGAAACCATAGAGAGTGTTTTCCTTTTCTTACGGAAGGGATGCTCTCAAGTTTATCCCAGATAACGATAATGACAAGTAACCCCAAAAAAGGGACCAACATAATAAATGACATGAAAAATTATCTCCTAACGGTAAGAATATTCCAGATATACACTATTGATTATAGTATATCAACTGTAATAAGCAATGAGCCGGAGGAGAAATCCGGGACAGCATCTTTTTCAGGAAGGAGATATCATGGTAGCTCTAATGCCATGTGAACCGGTGTTATGCGTAGATTGCAGGTATGTGACAATCGATATAATTCATCGTCAATACTATTGGGACTCTTGGATAGAGTATTAGATATGGGAGATTTTTAGCCAGAAGAATTTGGGAGATATAATAATTGGGGAGATATAATAAGGAATTGGTTTTGATTTCTGTATAGATAATGTAATATAATTAACGAATGTTAAGATATTTATACAAATGAATATGAAAATCATCGCATGGATTGGAGCACTGCTATGGATAAACGTAATGAAGTCATTGCAATTTTAAAATTTCTACAAGAACTTGGAAACCTCAGGATAAAAATCGTTAAAGACATACAGGCTGAGCCATGGTGTCTATTTCTTGATAGGTTGCCTGTCAGGAACGATGAAATCACCGTGAATTATCGTGATCGTGTAGATAGCGGGGAAGAAAATCAATCGCAGGTATTGGTGTCTGTTCATAATCCAGCGCTTCAGGAAGCACCGAAACCACCGGAGAATGTTTGTAATTGGTTGGATCAAAATGAATGGAATAATGCAAAAAAGAAGCCTGAACCTAAAACAGAGGTTGTAAGAAAGGGAAATGATGGCAATCCGCTGAGAGATCAGTATGGCAACTATATATACGATAAGTTTACTGATAATCCAAAGAGGGTTGCTGATTATCAAGGATGGATTAAAGATTGGGAATTTTGGTCGAAAGAAGAACAAGAATTAGAAAGAGTACGCGAGTTGTTTCGTACTTTGTATACATTGTATGTTCAGTTGAAGCAGGAATCAGAAACACTGGAGTTTATGATTGGTAATGGTATTCTTATAGATCATACGGGACAATCAGTAAATCATCCGATTCTTGCCAAACGCGTTCGTATCGAATTTAATTCAGATAGCAACATAATTGCAATTTGTGATACAGATCAAAAACCTGAACTTTATACGTTGTTACTTTCAAATCTGGATATGGTAAGACCTGGTGTTGTGCAGGATCTGCAACAACGTCTTGATGCAGAATATTATCATCCAATGGATCGAATTGATACGCCAGCATTTTTACAAGCGACTATCAACAGTCTTTGTGTTGATGGCAGATTTGTAAAAATGAATGAAGATATACCGCAAGGAACAGCAGATAAGTTTTTCCTGCAGCAGCGTCCTGTATTTTTCTTACGTCGTCGTATCGATGGGCTTACAAAGTTTATAGATACGATAGTGGCTGATATTGAAGAAAAAGGGGAATTTCCGGCATCTCTCGCCAATATTGCGGGGGCAAATATTGCATTTCCCGTTACTGATTATGCTGAGCCGACGTTGGAACAAGGTCTTGCAGAGGTAGGTGGGGAAGACGTTGATATTCTTTTGACGAAGCCTGCAAATAAAGAACAACTTGAAATTGCGCGACAAATTGGTATACATGATGCTGTACTGGTACAGGGGCCTCCTGGTACAGGCAAAACGCATACGATTGCCAATCTCATGGGGCATTTTCTGGCCTTGGGGAATAGTGTACTCGTAACAAGCCATACACCGAAGGCATTGAATGTATTAAAAGATAAGCTACCCAAATCACTTCAAAACCTTTGCGTTTCAATACTCGACGACACAAATAAAGATATGGAAAGCTCAATTGATGGAATCACCGAATATATATCAAAACATAGAACAAAAGAGCTTTCTAATAGGGCTGAACAAGCGCAGGAGGAACGCCAGTCGGTTATCGACAAGTTGGCGGAAGTTCGCAAAAAAATTTATACTATTAATTTCCGTGAACATGAACCTTTGACTTACAATGGCGAAGGAGTATCGCCAATCAAAGCTGCACATTTGGTGAACCTCCATGCTTCTGAATTAGACTATATTCCCGGGAAAATTAAAACTGGGGCACCTCTGCCACTCTCATTTGAAGAGCTTACACAGCTCTATCAATCGAATGTGCAAATAACAGCCGACGAAGAAAAGGAGCTGAATTATAATCTGCCAGATCCGGCAAAACTTGTCTCGCCGGAAGAATTCCGAGGGGTGCTAAAACGTTGCGATACCTTAAATAGGCAGATCAGGGAGGCGGCCAAAAAAATAGACGCTCAGATAGAGTTAATCTCGCCCAATGAAGGAAAGATTGCCGATGGAACAGTACTTAAAGTTACTCAGGCAGATAAGGTGATTCGTCTACGTGCAGCTGAAAATAAAGCATTGTCAGATTTGCATAAATATTTGTCTAATCTCAGTCGTGTAGAGGATTGGATGATTATAGTTGCCGCTGATGGTGTGCGTGGTGCCGGTCCACGACAGCGTTGGGAAAAGCTTTGTGATGCTGTTCTGAAAACTTGTAATTATGCCGATAAATCTACAGACACAATCTTTGGGAAGAATATTGCTATCGACGAAACCTTGAATTTACAGGAATTACGTAAATTGTTACCAGTAATGAAGTCACTTTATGCAGAAAACGGTAAAATTCCATGGTGGAAGAGATTAACCAACAAGAAGTATGAAAAAGCAACTAATGGAATCCATATTAATGGTGAATCTATGGATACGGCTGAAAAATGTGATACGGTTTTACATTTTCTGGAATTAAGCGATATGCGTGATGAATGTGCCCGTTATTGGAATGAGCTTATGAAGGAGACGGGGGTTCCTGCTTTTGAAGAACTTGATGGTGGCAAGGAACCAGAACGCATAGCTAGGAATATCACTGATAAAATTACACATTGGCTTGAGTGGTATTCAAGGGATTTCCAGAATCTCTGTGCCCTTATGAAGAAATCAGGAATGAGCCCGGAGGATATTTTTGTACATGATGATTTTGATGATGACGCAAAGCGGATTCAAAAAATCTTAACAAAGTTTAATGCATTGTTGCCAACATTGATAACAATTCAGAAGGACGCTGGTGAGTTAATAAAGCTGAAAAGTCGTTTGGATGATATTTACCTGGCGCTCGAAGATGCGTCATCACTGGGATCCTCACTTTGTACAAAATTGAGAGATGCCGGTCTGGCGCAGGATATGACTCTTTATGCGGAACTATATTATGAACTCCGTAATCTCTATCAGAAGTACACTGTACAATATCGTCGAAAGAAATATTTAGAACGTTTATACTCTGTTGCACCGATATGGGCCAATGCTATCCGTGATAGGGTGGGGGACCACGGAAAAAGCGAGATTCTTGAAAATATTGAAGAAGTTTGGCGGGTGAAGCAGTACAGCCAGATGATAGCAGATATCACAGCACAGCCGTTTGATGAATTGCAACGGCAAAGTGTTGAATTGTCGCGGAACTATCGTGAAGTGACGGGGAAGTTAGCTGAATATCGTGCGTGGTATCATCTGTTGCAGCGTATTGAAAAAGATGCAACGATGAATCAGAATCTGCAAGGATGGAAACTGATTACGAAGAAAATTGGCCGTGGTACTGGTAAACGAGCGCCACGGTATCGAGCTGAAGCCAAGCAACTCATGACAAAATGTCAAAAGGCGGTGCCCGCCTGGATTATGACGATTAACTCTGTTTTGAATAACATGGTGCCGGGGCGCAATAAGTTTGATGTCATGATTATTGATGAAGCCAGCCAGGCAGATATTACATCACTGCCATTAATGTATCTTGCAAAGAAAATTATTATTGTTGGCGATGATAAGCAGGTTAGTCCAATGGCTGTTGGCCTCGACATCGATAAGATGGACGCATTGGTAGATATGTATATTAAAGACCGAATTCCAAACTGGTCACTTTATACAGGTAATACATCGCTTTATGACATTGCCAAGACTATTTGTCAGCCATTAATGCTGCATGAACATTTCCGCTGTGTTCCAGACATCATTAACTTCTCCAACCAACTTTGTTATGATGGTAAAATTAAGCCGCTACGTGATACTAGTAACTGTAAACTTCTGCCTGCTGTTGTGAATTATCGGACTGATGGACATCGTGATGGAAATAGTAAGACAAATGCCGTTGAGGCCAATACGATAGTTGCGCTTATTCAGAGCATGATTCAGCTTCCGGAATATAAAGATAAGACTATTGGAGTTATTTCGCTTCTTGGTAAGGAGCAGGCAGATAAAATCGGTACGCGTCTGATGGATGCGCTTGATCCTGCCGCTATCGAACGGCACAAAATTATTTGGGGTGATGCTGCGCAGTTCCAAGGTGATGAACGTGATGTAATTCTGCTAAGTATGGTAGACAGTAATGAAGCAAGTGGTCCGCTTAAGCTGAAGAGGCCCGATACGAATGATAACTTTAAACGTTACAATGTTGCTGTCAGCCGTGCACGTGATCAGCTTTTTGTTGTACATTCACTTGACTCTGGTAGGGATCTTAAGGATGGTGATATTCGTAAACGATTGCTTGAATATGCTGAAAATCCACATGCTTTACAGCAAGAGTATGAACAGATTGAGCGTAAGGCGGAATCACCATTTGAAGAAGCTGTTGCGAAGTCACTGGTTAGGAAGGGGTATCATGTGGTACAACAGTGGGCTGTTGGCAGCTATCGAATTGACATGGTAATAAGCGATTCTCAGGGACGTGTGGCTCTTGAATGTGATGGTGAACGTTGGCACAGTGGTGATGCAAAGATTCGTGCGGATATGGAACGTCAGACTATCCTGGAACGTCTGGGCTGGCGGTTTCTCCGGTTGCGTGGCAGTGAATACTACAGCAATCCTGAAAAAGCTATGGAGCGCATTTTTGATAATCTCGCAGAACTGGGCATACAGCCGACTGCTGGCAGCATAGTTAAGAAGCAGGAAAGCACACCGTTACTCAATCGTGTAAAACAAGGATGTTGGAAATTTATGCACCCGGATATGAAAGCTGTCGGAGGTGGAAAGGATAAAATGTTGCTAAAAAGCGAGACGTTTTGTGATATTTTTTGAATAAACCAACTATAATTCAGAGGAAGGCGGTGATGAGGTAGTTTGGCAGGATCAAAGTATAGTGAAAATACATCAAATATACTTTGATAATATTGATGTCGAATTAATTGATAATTTCGTTCAAAACCAAAACGTATTTATCTATCGTTTCAACTAAGAAAAGCCCAAAAAACAGGTATCTTATGAACTGCTGTTTCAGTAGCTGTTGTACCTGGATAATATAAAAAGTTTTCAGACTTTTGTAGAGCAGATAAGCAAAAAAACCGGACGGGGAAATGTCTATATTTTCCATGTCCGTTTTTTTGCTTATTCTGACATTTGCTCACGGGGTTATTGAGGTGGGACAGCATTCCTTGCCTTAAATTTCTGTTTTAGATGGCATAATTCTTTATTTTATTAGATGATAATTATACACAATAATGTGTAATTTTCGGCTGTTATTGATAATAATGAAAATAAAATTTATAATAATTACATAATAGTAAATCGATATAGGGATAAAGTTCAAAGGAAGGAAATAGAAGTTTGTTTATCCAAGCAGAAATTTTAAAATTCTGTATATAAATTCGCATTAGAAGAATGTATGAGAGCAGGATATCATCTAATTTGGCTAGGGGTGGAATAATGGTTAATCAATTAAAAACAGTTACTATTGCTTCTTTGCTTCATGATATAGGAAAGGTGAGCTATAGAGCAGGGGGAGAGAAAAAAACGCATTCTCGCCTGGGAGCCGATTTTTTAGATGCCTTTTGTGGCGAAACGGAAGCAGGGCAGGCAATTCTACGTTGTATTCGTTATCATCATGCAAAAGTTTTAAAAAACTCACATTTGGCAGATAATGATTTGGCGTATCTTGTTTGTGAAGCTGATAACATTGCTGCGGGAACAGACAGGAGAGATGCGGCAGATAAAGGGGAAGCTTTTGGATTCGATTCCAAGCTATCGTTGGAAAATGTTTTTAATGTATTTGAAGGGACAAAAAAGGAAGATAAATCATATTTCCCTTTGAGCGAACTGAATGCCAGAGAGATGCCTGATTATCCTGTCAAAAGTCCAAGGCCGATAGCTTCACCAGGAGAATATGCGAAGATTCTCAATGATTTGAAGGCCAATTTCCAGAGAAAAGCACCCCAGGATATGGAACCTAATGAACTGCTTCGTATCTTGGAAGATACAGTTAGTTTTGTTCCATCTAGTACAGACAAGAGTCAGGTGGCTGATATTTCTCTTTATGATCATGTAAAAATGACAGCGGCTGTTGCTTCAGCCCTTTATCGATACCTGCGTAGCTATCATGTTGATAACCTAAAGGATTATTGTTTTACCCATGGAGAAAAGCATCGCAGAGATAAAAATATGCTTTTTATTTCTGCAGATTTTTCAGGTATACAGAAATTTATTTATCGAGTGCCAACCAAAGGCGCTATGCGCATGCTCCGGGGAAGATCATTTTATCTGCAGATAGTTATGGAAAACATAATTGATGAAATTTTAAGTCGGTTAGGACTTTCCAGGTCAAACCTTATTTATTCTGGCGGCGGTCATTTTTATATGCTGGCAGATAACTCTGAAGAAACGGTGCAACTTTTGGAGAAAGCATTTCATGGTGTTAATGATAGGTTGCTGGAACTATATGGAACAAGACTTTATGTGGCAGCGGGGTGGGTTCCAGTTTGCGCTGAGGAACTAATGGGCAAAACAACAGATGAAGACTCCGTTTTTTATCGTGTAAGCAGGAAAGTAGCAGAGAAAAAGAGGGGGCGTTACAGTCAAAGCCAGATAAAGCAGATGATTGCCGAAAATAGTCAGCTGAATTTTATGGAACCCGGGATGAGGGAGTGTGGCTTGTGTCATCACTCTTTAAAGGAATCCCTTTTGTCTGATTACATGGCAGAAAGAGGAGAAGAAGGTGAAAAGCTTAAGGTTTGTCCTCAGTGCAATGGTATGTATTATCTGGGAAAAATGATGATAGACAGAAACCCGGAGAAAGAGGCGACCTTCTTTGTTGTGCTGAATCAGGAAAAGCCAGATAGTATTCGGCTTCCTGCACCGTTTCATAATCAGTGGTTAAAAGCGGTAACGTCTGAAGAAGGAAATGAATATATGAAGGAGGGAATCATCGAACGGGTGTATAGCAAAAATGATTCCACGACTTCAGAAATGATAGCCACCCGCTTGTGGGTTGGGGATTATGCAGCCCGTGAAAATGGAAAAATTCTTGATTTTGCAGATTTGGCCGAACAAGCTGGCGGGAAGGGCAAAAAGGGAATTCGGCGATTGGGAGTTCTTCGGGCAGATGTAGACTGGTTGGGAGCTGTATTTATGGCGGGACTTCCCGGAGTATATGGAACTCTTTCCCGTTATGCCTCCTTATCCCGGTACTTATCTATGTTTTTTGCGGGGATTATTTCCCATATTTGTTACAAGGAATTGCCTGAAGGACAGAAACCGTTTTATCTGTTTCATGAAAAAGAAGGAGAAAGGGCTGTTCATATTGTGTATTCCGGTGGTGATGATATTTTCCTGGTTGGGGCCTGGGATGATTTGCTGGAAATGTCGGTTGACCTCAGGAAAGCATTTAGAACCTATACTAATGGGCAATTGTCGTTCTCAGCTGGGTTAGGATTCTTTTCCCCTTCTTATCCGGTAATACGAATGGCATCGGATACCGGAAAAATGGAAAACAGTGCGAAGAAAAAGGATGAGTCCGTAAAGGATAGCATTGCACTTTTTGGTACAGGAGGAAGCGATGTGGACATGCCGGTTTTCCGATGGACAGAATTAGAAGAGGGCGTATGGGGAGAAAAGATGCAGTTTCTTCTATCCCATTTTGTGTTTGCCGGCGTGAATGATGAAGAAAAGAAATTGGGGATGCTTTCTGCTGGAAAATCTCTTCTTTATCGTTTGTTGGAAATATTGAATGAACCGATTTTCAATCTGGCTCATTTTGCTTATGTGATTGCGCGGATGGATCCAGAAAGCAGTAAGGGTCCAAAATGTACAGAAGAAGAAAAGCAATGTTATAGCGAAGTGCGGTATGCCTTTTTCCAATGGGGGAAGCATTCCGGGGAAGATCGAAAAGAGTTGGAAACAGCACTTCGTCTGGTGATTTATCGTATGCGGGACAAATAAGGAGGAACAATGGATAATTATGTAGATCGAGCAAATCAGGTTATGCGTAAATTAAAGGAAAAGGAGGATGCGTCAAACAATAACTATAAAATGGTGACGACATCCCAAATCAGAAAATTCCTGGCAGCAGTTAATCGGATTAATGGAAAAATTGACCAGAAAAAAAACGGGAATAAAACTTCAGTAGCCCGTAAAATTCCGGAGGATTTACAGATGGAAATCAAATTTCTGAAGGTGAAACTGGCTTACCAGATTGGACGGGCAGAAGATAAACGACGCAACAACCCCGTAAAGGATTTTGAAAATAAGGCTGAATTATTTAAAGAAATAGATGGGATAGGAGATAGCCTGGAAAAGTATGAAAATTTTGCCCGCTATGTGGAAGCACTGGTGGCATTTCACAAATTTTATGGTGGTGAGGAGGATTAATTATGGAACAGACTCAACTTTTAGCAAAGGTGATTATTCGGGCAAAATTAACTGTGAAGACAGGTCTTCATATCGGTGTTTCCAATGATTATGCCCCTATTGGTGCTGTAGACCATGTCTTTATACGAGATCCTCTGACTAAGCAACCAGTTATTCCAGGTAGTTCAGTAAAGGGTAAAATGCGTACGCTTCTGGCTAAAACAAGAAATGGTATAGGCATAGGAATGTCTCCAGATAGTGATGAAGAGGTTGTGCTCAGGCTTTTTGGATCTGCGAAACAAGGTAACATTCTTTTTTCCCGTCTTCAGTTTTCTGATTCCTTTGTAAGCCAAAACTCGGTGGAACAGTTTTTCGGGCTGGATACAGATACCTATCTCGGGGAAGTGAAATTTGAAAATTCAATTAACCGCGCTACTGGTATAGCCAATCCAAGACAGATAGAAAGGGTACCAGCAGGTATGCAGTTTGATTTTCAGCTGGTTTATAACCTGGAAAGTAATGAAGATTTTGAAGAAGATATGACTGTACTTCAGGATGGATTCCGGCTTCTCCAGTTGGATTATCTTGGGGGACACGGTTCCCGGGGATACGGACGGGTGGCTTTTTCTGATTTTTATGTAAAGAAGATTGATGTCAGAACAGGAAAAGTCGAATTGGATAAAGAACTGGCAGAACGGTTTGGAAGGGGTTGCTTATGAGCACCTATAGAATTCTTCCTTTAAAGTTTACAGCGCCTGTTCATTTTGGTGATGCATCCGGAGGAGGCGGACTGGACGCAGTGCAGCCTGTTTGCAGGGCGGATACTTTTTTCAGCGCCCTGTGCAGTGAAGCAGCCCGAATGGGAAAACAAATACTGAATAGACTGGTTCAGAAAGTAGAAAAAGAAGAAATTGCTTTTTCTGACTTATTTCCCTGGTATTTTCGCGATGGAGACTATGAATGGTATATACCCAAGCCTGTTCTCTCTGTTACGACTAAGGAAGTAAAGGCAGAAACATTGCAAAAGGCCAGAGACATGTCATCTTTTAGAAAGAAAAGTAAGAAAAGATCATTTCTGCGTGCTTCTGATCTAAGGTTTTATGTGGATGATTTACGTTATGGCTCTGCATCACTCGAGGATGAACCAGATTGGGGAGCAATGCTTTCAGCGGTTCATTTCAATGGCAGAACAAGAGTGCCATATTCGGTTGGCGCTTATTTCTTTGCGCCTACAGCAGGACTTTATGTATTAATCCGCATGGAGAATCCTTCTGATTGGGAATGGTTGGAATCTCTCATCAGTATAACAGGGATGACAGGCATAGGAGGCAGAAAATCGAGCGGAATGGGCTCTTTCATTAAAGCGGATGATAGTATATTACTTTCAGAGAAAAACGATAATAAGGATGAAGTTGCTTTATCAGAATTTTTAAAGGATAGGAAAACGGACTGTCAAATGGCACTTTCCGTATTTCTTCCGACAGAAGATGAACTGGAAATAGCAGCTGCAGGAGCTGGACTATGGATACAACGAAGTGGTTTTACCTGGTCTCCGGGCATGGAAGGGCCGGTTAAGACAAAATCTATCTACATGCTTTCATCAGGAAGTTGTTTTGCTGCTCGCCTTCATGGACGTATGGCAGATGTAAGTACCAGTGGAGTTAAGCATCCGGTGTTCCGATATGGAAAAGGGTTATTTTTGGGGGTGCCGAAATGAGTATGCATTATTGGAAAGTGTTGATGGTCTGCAATTCTCCTGTCTTTGTGGGAAGTGGCGAGAAGTTCATGAAGAGTCAGTATATCTATAGTAAGGATGAAAGGAAAGTCTATTTTCTGGATGAAACTGGCTGGATTCGCTTTCTTAATCGGCATGGTATTTTAGATGATTTTTCCAGTTCCCTTTTAAATAATCCGGTTCATTTTAGTTTGTTTAGTTATATTTCCAGACAGATTCGACTTCGGAATAAATATGGTAGTGTTAGAAATATCCTTCAAACTATGAAGCAGGAAGGAGCCATACTTCGTACAGATCCTTTTGAGGGGAATTATAATAAAGGGCCTAAGGATATCCATGGATTTACTTTGGACGTATATGGAGATCCTTATATACCGGGCTCATCCTTGAAGGGGGCTTTCCGTACAGCTATTTTGATGCATTATATTTTTCAAAACCGTAGGTTGTATAAGCAGAATTGGGAAAGACTCAAAACAGTGGCCGGTAAAAAATGCGACATGGGGAAAATAATGACTCAACTGGAGCAAAAGGTGGCTATACCGTTGGATACCAACGGAAAGCGCAATATGGTAAATAGTTATTTCCGAGGCCTTTCTGTCAGTGATGCAAAGCTTGTAAGTGGAGGACTCTGTATTGTGCCAAAAATGGATTTGGGGCTTCATCCGGCTCGTACTCATGAGAGGAGTCTTTTCAGGGAAGCGCTTACACTTGGCTCAAAATTGGAATTTACTCTTGGGATTGATGATTCAGAATCAGCTATGGGTCATTTGGGTATACATGGATTTGGCGATTTTAAGAAAATACTTCAGAATTTTGTTAATTTTCAGTATGAGGTTCTGAAGATACCGTTTGAACCGTATGCACAAGATGAGCTGGAAGATATCCGACATGCTGAATATGCAGATTTTATATTAGGTGGAGGAACTGGATACATTTCAAAAACGCTGTTGTATGCCCTGGCCCCAAATCGGGAGGATGCGGTAGATGTAGTAAGGAAGCTTATGGAAGCTCTCTTTAAAAATGGACATCATGATAAAGATTACGAAATTTCACCGCATACGTTGAAGCTGGTAGAATCCAATGGATACAGGTACCTGATGGGACTCTGTTCTCTGAAGGGGGCGGAAGCGCTATGTTGAGACAAGTGGAATTTGAGATGACTCTCCCTGATGGAGAAAAACTGAATCAGTCCATGGGGTCTCTTATGCAGGGAATTCTCATGGAAAAAACAGATTCTGCCTGGGCTGCAGAAATGCATACACAGAGGGTTCGCCCCTTTAGCCAGTATGTCACCATGAAAGAAGGAAAACCGATATGGTGCATACAGACGATTACAGATCAGGCTTTTGAACACCTGATATATCCTTTGATGAGACTGAACCGGGTGCATCTGAAACAGAGAGGGTTTGATATAGGTCTTTCTCATTTTCATGTGGTCAAACAGGAAAAATTTAGTGATATAGAGACCAAATATCTGTTAAATCACCAAAAAATTCATCATATTAATCTTTCCTTTGTTACTTCAGCTACTTGTAAGACACAGGGGGGATATGCTGTATTTCCTTTCCCTTATCTGATTTTGAAAAACCTGGTGAGCAAATGGAATGCTTTTTCTGACAGTTCTATTATTAACTCTGATCATACGGCAGATCAATTGGATAAAGAGATGCAGGTAGTAGATTATCATCTGCATATGCATCCCTTCTCGCTGGAAGGGCGAAGAATCCGTGCATTTCGGGGAAATGTATCTTATGGTCTGTTTAAAAATGATATGGCTGCCCGTCTTACGGCTATTTTGACAGATTTTGCATCGTATGCAGGGACAGGTATAAAAACTGCTCTTGGTATGGGTGGTACAGCGACAGAAATTTCTTTTTACAGGGAGGGAAAATGATTGCGTATTTTATTCACACCAGCCGGTGATACAGATCCAGTGAGAGGGTATCGTGATGGCGCCATTCTTCATATTCTTAGACATTATGAGGTGGATAAGGTAATTCTTTTTCTGACAAAGGAAATGGAGGAAAAAGAAGAAAAAATGGGATGCTATACTAAAGGCATTTATTCTGTGTCTCCAAAGGTGTCGATTACCCTTATCAAGAGCAGCATTACCAATCCTGATGACTATGAAAGCCTGACGGTTATTCAGGACGACTTTGCAAGGATTTATGAAGAAAATCCGGAGGCGGAATGGCTGATTAATGTAAGTTCTGGGACACCACAGATTAAGACGGTTATGGCACTCCTGGCTTTGGATTATCCAAGGGTCAGGGCGATTCAGGTACTTAGTCCAGAGCACAAATCTAATCGCAGGAATCCTCCCTGCCGGACCAGTGAGGAACTGGTGGAAATGCTGGACTGCAATGAAGACGATCAGGAAGACGCCCCTAATCGTTGCCAAGAACCACGGCTTCTGCTTCTGAAAAAACATGGAGTTTCCATGCAAATAGAATCTCTGGTAAAGAATTATGAATACGCAGGGGCCTATGAATTGGTGAGGCTGAATCCTCACTTGTATTCTGACATGACGAAAAGACTTATTCAGCATGCTGTATACCGAAGAGATCTTATGTGGCGTCAGGCTAACAAGGTCATTTCTAAATATAAAGAGAAACCGCTTATTACACGTCCAGATGATTTTTCCGAATATTTTCAGGTTATGGAACTACGTGAAAGAAAAAAACAATATCCTGAATTTATAGTTAAGTTATCACCGGTATTGATGGAATTAGGAATTAAATATATGGAAAAGCTGACTTGTTTTCATCTGGCAGATTGTTGTGAAAAACGAAGAAGCGTGAAGTATTACGTAACAAGATATGCACTAAACCGCCATTATCCAAAACTTCTTGACTACCTGGAGACACAATTAGGAAACATCTTTCGAGATGGACCTTTGTATTTCAGTACTATAGTTCGTATTTGTGAATATTTACAGCATAATGAATTGAAAGGTCATAAGAATCATGAGAGGATTACCTGTATTTTCAGTAACCTTCGTGTGGTGGAAGAACGAACCAGAAACCTGGTAGCCCATGAAATTACAAACCTGGATGATCACTTGATACAGAAGACTACTGCTGAGAACTGGAACAACTCGTTGGGAATTCCGGGGGGATTGCGTGCAAAGGATATTATTTCCTTGCTTCATGAGGCAGTCCGATTAATTATGGGGCGAGATATTCCATGGTCTTATGATAATTTAAATGATAAAATAATAGAAAGCCTTTACTGCTAGTGCTGGAGAGTAGGATACCAGCTGGGGTGAAATCCCCGCCGATAAGCATGGAGACTAAGGAAACAGAAAAGGTTACGGGAGGAAACCATGAAGAATCGATTTTATAGGAGAACCTCGCCGAGAAATGAGTGCAGAGAGCTCATGCAATCGAGCCTCCCAGACCTGCTGTGAAAGAATATTCCCCAAACATGGGGACGAAAACCAGAACACCTATTAAGCCTCAAAATTCTTCTCAAGTGAAAGAATATTCCCCAAACATGGGGACGAAAACTGTCGAAACAGTCTGATATAATAAAGACACAAACGAGTGAAAGAATATTCCCCAAACATGGGGACGAAAACTGTAAAAATTGTACATGTAGCATACGTTTGACATTGTGTACGCGTGAAAGAATATTCCCCAAACATGGGGACGAAAACCCAACGGCTTTACAAGTATGTTGCAATGTGATAGTGAAAGAATATTCCCCAAACATGGGGACGAAAACTTCCAACAGGCCGTAACCGTCAAACCGGAAATAATCATCATGTGAAAGAATATTCCCCAAACATGGGGACGAAAACTCAATAAAAGCCTGCACATGTTCAACGTAGATATCAAATCCAGTGAAAGAATATTCCCCAAACATGGGGACGAAAACGATATTCATCATTCACCATGTAACCATTACCGCATTCCGGAAGTGAAAGAATATTCCCCAAACATGGGGACGAAAACAACATTATCCCTTGCAAGGCGAACGGCGTCTCTATAGCTGTCGAGTGAAAGAATATTCCCCAAACATGGGGACGAAAACTCTCTAGTAAGCATGCTAATCATTCTCCTTTTTCTTTAAATCTTGTGAAAGAATATTCCCCAAACATGGGGACGAAAACCCGCCCGCAATAATCACAGAACCGCATACTTTCCTTTCCACGTGAAAGAATATTTCCCAAACATGGGGACGAGAACCCGAATTGCAATGAAGCGCTATTCATTGCCTTTTTTGTATGCAGTGAAAGAATATTCCTTAAACAGGGGGGGGCGATCGTTTATTTATGAAAAAGTGAGGAAGAAAGCATAAAGACATATGACCTATGGATATCCATCACAATTGTTATGCTTATAAAAGTAGCATTTATTGGAGGAAATGGAGTGAAGTGTATGAGCTGGTTATACTTAACCGAAGTAGGTGCAAAGTTAGGAATGAAAGAGGGACATTATGTTATTAGTCGCGGAGAGGAAAATATTGCAGAAATACCAGCTGAAATAGTGGAGGGCATTACTCTTATTGATAAGGTGCAGGTATCATCAAAAATTATTGTGGATTGTTTAGAGCGGAATGTTCCAGTCACATGGCTTTCTACAGAAGGTAAGTTTTTTGGTAGATTGGAGTCAACATCAAATAGAGATATATTACAGGTGAAAGCACAGTTTGAGGCGCTTGAGGATTGTACTTTTCGTCTTGAGTTAAGCCGCATGGTTGTATTTAGAAAAATTTATAATCAGCGTACTATTTTAAGGAACTATAATCGAAGGGCAAAAAGCACTGACGTAAGGTCAATTTACGAAAAAATCGGTATCTTAATGGGGAAAATACGAAGTGCCGGAAGCGTCGATGAAATTATGGGATATGAAGGAGCGGTTTCCCGACTTTATTTCAAAGCACTTAATGTATTTTTACCCAGGGAATTTCAATTTGAAAGAAGGACCCGGCGTCCGCCACGTGATTATTTCAATTCTATGCTGAGCTTTGGGTATACGCTGCTTTTGTATGATTTTTATAATGCGATTGTTAACAGTAATATGAATCCATATATAGGATTTTTGCATACTTTACATAAGGGACATCCTGCATTAGCTTCAGATCTAATGGAGCCTTGGCGGGCTGCAGTAGTAGATTCTTTTTGCTTGGCTATGGTAACCCACCATGAAATAGACGATACATACTTTATAAAGAATGATGATAATGGAGGAGTATATTTGAATCGTGTGGGAAGACGTATATTTCTTAAAGCATACGAAAGAAAAATGAGAAGTATGAATTCATATTTCAATGGCAAATACTCATGGCGTCATACAGTTCAGATGGAATGTGATTCCTATCGGCAGGCTATTCATAAGAAAGATCCAATATTGTTGAGAGCTATGGTGATTCGATAATGAATGAAAAAGAAATAGCAGTTACTGATGTTTCAAGGTATATTGTATTGGCCATTTATGATATAGCAGATAATAAGCGTCGGCAGAATATGGTTAAGTGCTTATCACGGTATGCGGTAAGGGTACAGAAATCTTGTTTTGAAGGGATTCTCACAACAAAACAATGTTCGCAAATGGAGAAATATGCCAGCCGTATAATTAATGATAGTGAAGATTCTCTTCGCATATATCGTCTGCGGGATCATACTAAAGTAAAATCATGGGGAAGAGGACACATAGAAACAGAAGATGTTGTAATATTTTAATTTTTATTTATGCGTCTGGTGATTTTATCATTCAAAAATATAGACACATTTTATAGTGAGGAAGGTTAATGTTTTGCATTATAATTAATTGACAAATCCTCACAACACAAAAGGAAGCTCATCTTTTTAGGATGAGCTTCCTTTTTGTATGCAGAAAAACCCCCGGTTAGACCGGGGGTTCCGTTAAGTTTTAGCGTTGAGTATTTAAAGGTTTTTATGAAAAAAGTTGATATCCATAGTTTATTACATACTCAGTGGGAATATAAGTATCACATAGTATTCGAACCTAAATACAGAAGGAAGGTGTTTTATGGGCAGAAACGCTATGAAATAGGACAAATACTAAGAGAATTATGTAAATGGAAAGGAGTGAATATGTTAGAGGGAGAAGCCTGTCCAGATCATATACATTTACTGTCATAGAAGATGATGGGGGAGTGGGAGAATGGAGATACGCGTACTGCAGTACTTTATGGCGGTAGCCAGGCATGAGAACATCACCAAGGCGGCGGAGGAACTTCACCTGACGCAGCTGACGGAAGCCGGACTGATATTCAAGGCGAGAGCGCAGGAGATTTTCAGCCTGACAGAAAAGACGAAGGAGCAGTTTGCCAAGATGGATGAGCTCGTGGTGGGGGACATCTACATTGGTGCCGGCGAGACGCAGGCGATGGCCTATGTCGCGAAAGTCCTGGCGCCGCTCCTATCCTCACATCCAGTTCTATCTGGTCAGCAGCAATGAAGACCTGATCTACGATTCTCTGCAGAAGGGATTGCTCGACTTTGGGATCGTCTGCCGGGCGGATGCACCGCGGACGTATGTGTTTCGCCGCATCCCGCACGACGATGCCTGGGGGCTCATGATGCGGGCAGACAACCCTCTGGCGGTCAAAGAGGCCGTACAGCGCGCCGATCTCTTGCAGGGGCCGCTCATTGTATCGGAGCAGGCGATGAAGCATCACGAGTTGGATTATTATTTCGGCAGCGCAGCGGAGAAAATCGAGGTGGCCGGCACCTACAACTTGCTCCACAATACAATCTTCTTCATCGAGGAGGGCATGGGCAGTGCGCTTTGCTTCAAGGGCATGGCGGATGCCGTAGGTTCGTCACGCGGGCTCGTCTTCCGTCCCTTGGACCCCGTGATTTACTCGGCGAATTATGTGGTCTGGCGCAGAGACCAGGTTTTCTCCCGCGCCGGTCGTCTCGTCGTGGCGGCCCTGGACGAGGCGTTCTCTAACCATGCCTAAATTGTATCATAGATTATTAAAACCAAGTATTGGTAATCATAACCCCCCTCCCTTATAATGAATGCATCAAGTAAAACAACTGGGCATGCAGCGCTGAGTTGCAACGAATGATACACGCATCAAGGCGGTCGCGACATCGGCTATGTACGACATGTCGGATAGCATCCGCAACCACTTTCAAGGGGATTACTATACGACGGAGCAGCGCGAGATCGTCAAGTACCTCAGTGAATGATTGCTGGAAAGACGTAATCGGGAGGAGGATGTTTGATGAGCAGATTGTTCTTTTTCTGTTGTGCTCTGATTGCACTTCTCGTGCTGGGATGTGGCGGTCCCGGAGTGGAATCCACATCCTTGTCCGGAAAGGAGGTAGAGATGCACGAGACAGGAGCGGCATACCTACTAACGGGCAGCAAAGCGTATGCTCTAAAGTGGGCTGACACGGAGGCTGCTGCCGAGTTGCGGCAGCAGTTGCCACTGGCCAAGACGTTTACAGAACTCCATGGCAACGAGAAATACTACAAACTGCCGCAGCATCTGACAGCGGCGGACGAAGATGTCCGCGAGATCCATAAGGGAGATGTCATGCTGTTTGACGGCCAGTATGTCGTGGTGTTCTATCAGGATTTTCAGACGACCTACCGCTACACGCGCCTGGGTCATGTCGAAGCAGCCAATGATCTGGACGCTGCTCTGGGGGCAGGTGATGTATTCCTGACCTTGCAACCATGAGATGGGGAGAGCGGTCTGGAGGCGGAAAGGATGAAATAATATGAAACGACAGCAGCTATTGCTCTTGATTCTGGCATTTGGTGTGTTCAGCATCCTCAATACGGAGATGGGCATCATCGGCATCTTGCCGATGGCGGCGGAGATGTACCATGTGGATATCGTACAAGCGGGGATGCTCGTCAGTATGTTCGCGCTTGGCGTGGCCATCGCAGGGCCAACGATGCCGCTGCTGTTCTCGCGCTTCAATCGCAAGCGCGTGATGCTGCTTGTTCTAGGTGTGTTCACTTTCTGCAATGCATTGGCAGTCGTTGCGAGCGACTTCCAGCTCCTTTTAGTCCTGCGCGTCGTACCGGCCTTTTTCCACCCGGTCTACTGTGCACTCGCCTTCAGCGTGGCCGCCGCTTCGGTGGCTCCAGAGGATGCGCCGCGGGCTGTGGCGAGCATCAACATGGGCGTCGCGGCCGGCATGGTCGTCGGCGTGCCCATCAGCAATGTCTTGGCAGCGACGTTTGACTTTTCGGCGGCGATGGTCTTCTTTGCAGGCGTGACGGGGCTCATGTTTCTGCTGACAATGGCCTTTGTGCCGGACTTGCCGGTGACGCAGCCAATGCGCTACGGCGCGCAGCTTTCCGTTCTGAAGCGTCCGCCGGTCTGGCTGGCCATCGTGGCGGTTATTTGCCTCAATGGCTCCATCTTCGGCGTCTACAACTACCTCGCTGATTATTTGCAGAAGGTTGCGGCACTGCCGGGAGAGCTCATCGCAGCGCTGCTCCTCGTCTATGGTCTCTTGAACATCTGCGGAAGCTATCTGGGCGGCAATCTCCTTGCCAGGTGTCCCAGCGTGACCGTACGCCTTTTCCCGCTGTGTACCATCGCGCTCTACTGCCTGCTCTTTGTGGGCGGTGGGAAGCTGCTGCCTCTTCTCGCGGCACTGATCGTGGCCTGGGGCATCCTCGGCGGCATCAATGCGAACATCAATCAGTACCTGCTGGCCTGCGTGGCATCGGATGCGCCGGATTTCAGCAACGGCCTGTTCCTGACAGCGGCCAATCTCGGCTGCATGGCGGGAACCATGATCAGCGGCTTTTTCATCCGCAGCCTCGGACTGCCCTTCGTCGTCTGCGGTGGCCTGCTGCTGGCGGCCGCTGCCCTGCTACTCACAAAGTTCGTACACTGCCGGGCAGATGAGCAACAGGCGACGGATTATCTTATCGGCTCGTAACAAGTGGTTTTATGGCAGATTGCTGTTTGTTTTTGACGCTTCGGCGATGTACTGCTGGAACTCTTGGCGGAAGACATTGCTGGATTTTGAGAGCAGGCGGTATTTCTTCCGAGTTCATCTTCCGTCTGATTGACGAGCGCGAGGTGCGGAGTTCCATCAAAGATTCCCTTTTCGTCCGTATGCAATAAAAGTACCTGCTTCTATTTTAGGGAGCAGGTACTTTTTTGATAAGCATTTAATAAGAAAAATGTATGACGCAAACTAAAATATAAGCATTTTACATTTCTTGGAGGTATATTTATGGCAAATTCCTTTTGCTCATCCCATTCTATCCGTACCCCGGAGGGGAATATGCCCATGGTGCATTGGGCAGTGGTGGAATCTACGCCGGGAGGTATGACAGCTATGGGACGCATTGCCCAGGAAACGGTTGGACCGCAGTCGGCCCGCGAAGCAGGCACGTATGCGCTGTATGGTGGTGTCGATGCCAAGAATCCAGATGTGATGAGGCTTCTGGAAATCTATGAAAGCTATGAAGCTTATCGCATACACAGCACCAGTGAAGCTTTTCAGGCATATCGGGCAGCCAGACTGCCTGTTCTGAAAAATTTGCGGATATTGGAAGCGGATGGCATCGCCTTGGAGCAAAAAGACAAGGGCGTGGGCAAGGTGGTTTACATGCACCGCTATGAAGTCATCCCGGAAAAGCTGGCCAAGTATCAGAAGCTGACAACCCAGGAGGCTCGCAGGGCTGTAAACGAAGATGGCGGTGTTCTGGGGATGTTCGTTACTGCAGAACACGACGCACCAAACGTCATCCATACCATGGAAATCTATCGTGACAGAGAAGCTTTCGAAAAATATCAGGCTTCCGAAGCATGCCAAACATATATGATGGAGGTCATGCCTATGTTCAGCATGACTCACATGGTTGAGAATATGCCTGGCAATATCGTGCTTAGCGATAAGGGAATCCATAATAAGTGATTATGGGGAGCGGTATGAAAAATAAAATTATCTATGGCATCACCGTAGGCGTCATTGGGGTCATGCTGGCAGGGGCTCAGACTGCCATGTCTGCAGCAGCTTGGATGCTTCCTGAAACTGGCCTGCAGATGGAAAGCTAAGCCAAACAGGCTTATGTTGCAAAGGAAATGGGCAAGTTTTTCCATCCTCAACCGGGAGACGCAAAATCTGCTCCTGTGAAATTCGAGGTGCCGCATGGTTGGATCTACCGTACTTTTACAGTAGATGGCCTGAAGATGGAGCAGGTGCAAAATCCATCTGGCAAGGAGGGCCGGGTTCTGCTGAAATTACATGGTTGCGGCTATGTACAGGGACTCCATGACAGACACCGACAGATGGGGGTAAATCAGGCAGTACTTACGGAAGCACAATCGCTTTACATGGTTCATTATCGTCTTGCACCAGAGTATCCCTTCCCGGCTGCTTTAGAGGATGCCTTTAAAGCATATGAGTATATCCTGAATCAAGGTGTTGAGCCGGAGAACATCATCGTCATTGGCGATTCGGCTGGGGGAAACCTGGCCTTGGAACTGGCGGTATATCTCAAAGAGCATAATATGCCGCAGCCCAAAATGTTGATACTGATTTCACCCTTGACCACCTTTGCCAATGACCTGCCTTCACGTGGGTATAATATGGATCGTGATTTAGTTTTGGGACGCAATGCCTCCCCCCCTTTACAAGGCTGTGGTAGATTCTACCTATTCCAAGGGTACAGACCTTAAAAATCCTCAACTTTCCCCATTATATGCCAATCTTACGGGACTTCCCCCCATGTTGATACAGGCTGGTGGCTATGAACTACTGCTGGATGACAGTATTGAGCTTATGCGTAAGGCAGCATCCAATGATGTGGATGTAACCTTGACTGTTTATCCCGGTATGCCTCATGAATTCTCTCTGATGATGCCGGAGCTGGATGACAGCGTGGCTTCCTTTAGGGAAATTCGGGACTTTGTCAGCAGGCAGATGCGCTAGTAACAGATTTTTGACATTTTTATTCCAAGCTCACATGGGAAGATTTTTTAGATGATTATTGACAATTTGCTATATTAGGTTAAAAGAAAAGACAAGAAGGATTCCTTTAGCGTGTGCAATTTTACACTTTGCTATACACCAAGGGAGTCCTTCTTTTTATATTTTTACGCATGAAAGGATAATTATGTCTTTTGCAATTACCGATTTGCTTTTGAACACGGGGGTGTTCAAAATCCTTGCCATCGTTCGATTGTATCAAATATTGAATATTATGGGGAATGTATAGTTTTTGTGGAATTGGAACTGATGCAGACAGAATACTTCAAATAGTACAGATTCAACACAAAAGGAAGCTCATCTTTTTAGGATGAGCTTCCTTTTTTAGTAGTATTTTAACTTTTTATATTTAATCTCAGAAATGCGTCAGCGTCAGTTTTTCTGCATCCGTCCCCGGAGCAGTACAGAGGATGGCCGTTCCTTTTACCTTGTCCAGGCTGTCACATGGTTCGGGTACATATTTTCCGTCATGGGAGACGTATTGAATGAGTTCAGCAGGGGCGCCGCCACCGCTCTGGCGTACTATGATGCTTCTGGCACCGTTAGGGAGTCCGTTGGTGGCATCTTTTGTGATGATGATTGGTGTACGGATCAGAGTGAAAGACTGATAAATCTGGAATTTCCCTTTATATAGGCGTCCCCATACGGCGGAGTCTCCGCCGGTTCCACTGGTGTATGGTCCGGTGATGACAGCGAAAATTTCATCGGTACCATCACCGTTCAGGTCCACTTTATTATAGACGTAGCTGGTGTGGGTCCGTTCTTCTTTTCGAATATCATAATAGTCAGCAATGGCCTTCTCCAGTTCAGGGCAGGGCTTGGTTTCCGCATATTGTTTCGGGATAGAGGCAGGAATCCACGATTCTGAATCGTAGAAATGGTTATTTTTTTTTTTTGTCAATTCCAGTGCGGTCAGTCCGTATTCCTGATAGAGGCGGATATTATTTTTTCCCAGACTCCATTCTTCCCAGGTGGCTCCTCCTTCAGAAGGCCTGGTCTGGATATTTGTGGGATTTCCGTAAAGTTTTTGCAGAGTTCTACTGTAAGGCTTTGCCTTAGGGGAATCGAGCTGTATGGTTACAGTGCTGACTTTTCCTTCGTTGTCGTACAGCGTTCCTGCCTGAGTGTTTTCTCCAAAGAGGGGGAGGGAATATATTCGGCCAATTAATGTCGTGCCGTCTGCCGCATAATTTTCAGTACCGCCTTGAACATAGCGGCCGGCATGTAAATTATCCTCGCCCGGGAGGAGAAGGCCCAGGCGGATGGAATCTCTGGTCTGGCGAAGTATGGCAGACTGCGTATCAGTGGGCTGTAAACTGGAGAGTGCAGCATTGGCTGACACTGAAGAGACAGCACAAACCCCACAGGTCAGGGCACAGGCCAGGAGGAGACAATAAAGTGATCTATGTTTCATGATTATAGACCTTTCTTTCAAATGAATAGAATATTTGTTATCTGGATATATTGTACAATAATGCAGGCAGACAATGATAAGAACTCCAACACTTATAATACCGGGGGATAGAGCCGCTCGTGTAGATAGAAAAGATATTTACGGCGGAAAAGACAAAATCATTCCTTCCTTATAAAAATTCAGGGAATAGTTTTATACTGAGCACTTCCGGATTTTCTGTATAGCTGCATTCGGTTGCCGTAACACTTCCGCATTGTGACAAATGCTGTTGTCTGCTGCGAGAATCCGTTCTCTGGTAATAATCGCATATACAGGATGTAAGTGCATATCCTTAGCGGGGAAATTACAGACTTTATACTTGCATTTTCAGCAGATTGCTGTTTGATGGAATTAGGAAGTCCTTTGCAATCTCGACAGGCTTAACAAGCCAGAGATGAGGGGCTGTGTAAAACTGAGAAATTTTTTCACAGCTCTTGGATGACTAGGAGTTCCGCTCTTCAGTCTCATGTTATAATAAAGAAAAAGTGAAATATTTTTATTGTTCGTTTGATGATAGGGGATGAGTGCAGATGAAAAAGCAGAAGGGACAGGATTTGATAGAATATGCGTTTCTGCTGGCTCTTATAGTTGCTGTGGGAGCAGGCATATATTCCGCTGGCATGCCGCATTCTATTTCCAACGTTTTTGTGCAGGCCGGTTCGCTTCTTGGGGAGGCATCAAAGAAACAGCTTTCTGCAGTTTCTTCTTATGATGATATTATCAAACGTCTGGGGGAAGGGCGTTACCAGGGACTTGCGGATATACTGAAGGAGACCCCGGATGGCCAGGCGGTGGATATAGATTCGGATAGCGCTGCCGGACAGCAGTTGGCGCAGAAGCTGAATATCCAGACTAAAGATGGGGATGGCTGGTTTGCAAGAGTCAATACAAACGGATATTTCATAGTGTCTTACTATTCGGCGGACGCTAATAAGGGAGTAACGTTCAGCCAGCTGAAGAGTGATTACAAAGACAATCCGGGTAAGTACGGCAAGGATCCTGTAACATCCCGGTATAAGACGACTTTCAAAATTAACGAAGGGTATTATTATCCGAATGGAAATTTGAAAACCTATAATACGGTAGGCCATATAGAAACCAGTCCGAATGGGAGTGGAATGAGTATTTATCCTGGAGCTCGATAACGGGCAAGGGATTAAGGGTGTTTCATGAAAGAAGGGGTTGTGAAAACATGAGAATTGTTTTTCACAGCTTTTTTTCATTGTTGTGTTATCAAAGGGAAACAGAAGAAAATATACTGGATAAGTAAGTCACTGGTATATAATGGATTTAGAGGAATATAGGCAGATAAATTCAGGGGATATGGAATGGAAGAAAAATGTTGACAACCAGGAATTATATCACCTGATATTTGCTTTTTTATTGATGGTGCTATTACCGGAAAGAAGTGTTTTTATGAATGAACTGCTAACCCATCCTGCGGCCGCATTTGCTCTCATTGGCGTGTTAACGTTGATTCTTGGAGGCCTTTATTTCCGCCATGTTCATCTCAGCACGCGGACTCTTGTCAATATGTCACTGATGCTGGCTATTACCGTGGTTCTTCATCAGATAAAACTTTTTCATATGCCTCAGGGAGGCAGTGTGACAGCAGGTTCCATGGTGCCGCTGCTTCTTATTGCTTATCGTTATGGGGTGGGAATCGGGTCATTGGCAGGATTTCTTTATGGCTTGATTGATCTGCTTTTGAATCCATTCATAGTACATCCTGTACAGGTTCTGTTTGATTATCCTTTGCCATATATGGCCATGGGACTTGCCGGTCTCTGGAGCAAGCATCTGTATGTGGGCACAGCGCTGGCTTTCATCGGTCGCTTTTTCTGTCACTTTATTTCCGGGATAGTGTTCTTTGCCTCCTATGCTCCGTCGGGGATGAGTCCTGTGCTTTATTCTATGGTTTTTAATGCCAGCTATCTGTTGCCGGAGTTCATTATTTGCTGCCTCATACTGAAACTACTGCCACTGAGGCTTATTATGCGCAGTATGAAATCCTAAATCAGGGGCAGACAAACGGCCTCTATAGCTGCCTCTTTGATTTTGTTATAACGAAAGAAAATGACATTTAAATTGGATATTCATGCTTTTTATCTATGATAATCATGCGTTGAAAGACTTTTACAGAAGTAAAGGGAAAGTTATATTCTATATATAGGAATAAGTTCGGTAGTATAGCAAAAGGAGGTATATCATGTTAGGTAATTTTTCTTATGTTAACCCAACCAAACTGTATTTTGGAAAAGATGCACTTTCTTTTCTCCCTGGCGAACTGGCCAGATATGGGAAACATGTGGCACTGGTATACGGGGGCGGATCCATCAAGAGAAATGGTATTTATGACCAGGTTATGAATATTCTGAAAAAAGCAGGAAAAGAAGTGACTGAAATTTCCGGGGTCATGTCCAATCCTACGGCTGACAAGCTCAAAGAAGGGGTACAGATTGCAAGAAAGGCCAACGTTGATTTTATTCTGGCTGTAGGCGGCGGTTCCTGTTGTGATTATGCAAAAGCACTTTCTGTATCTGTTCATTATGATGGGGATCCATGGGATAAGCATTTCCTGAAGATGGAAGAGCCGGATTGTGAAATTGTACCGGTAGGATGTGTGCTTACTATGGTAGGAACAGGTTCTGAGATGAATGCAGGCTCTGTTATTACCAATCATGAACAGAAACTGAAAATCGGCCATGTATTTGGTGAAGAAGTTATGCCTCGTTTCTCCATCCTGAATCCGGAATTTACCATGACGGTGCCACAGTATCAGATGATTTCCGGTATTTATGATATGTTTAATCATATCTGTGAACAGTATTTCTCCGGAGATGATGATAATTCCAGTGATTATCTGGCAGAAGGGCTCATGCGCTCTGTTATCCATTCCTCCCGCATAGCAGTGAAAGATCCGAAGAACTATGAAGCAAGAAGTAATCTGATGTGGGATGCTACGTGGGCACTGAACACCCTTATAGGGAAAGGCAAGACTCAGGACTGGATGGTTCATATGCTGGGGCAGGCTGCAGGGGCCATTACCAATGCGGCACACGGCATGACTCTGGCTGCTGTATCACTCCCGTATTATCGTCATATTCTTCCGTATGGACTGCCGAAGTTCAGACGTTTTGCTGTCAATGTATGGAACGTACAGACTGAAGGAAAGACCGACGAAGAAATTGCCAGAGAAGGACTTTCTGCAATGGAATCCTGGATGAAAGAACTGGGACTGGTTATGAACCTTACTGATCTTGGTGCAACGGAAGAAATGATTCCGGATATCGTAAAGGCAACTATTATTCTGAATGGTGGCTACAAGACACTTACAACAGAAGAAGTAGAAGAGATACTCAAAGAAAGTCTGTGATTCTAGTAGGAGAAAGACAATGCAGACTTTCAGACGTCAGATTGGAAGCTCAGGAGATCTCCTTTCAGATAAAACCGTAAGGCAGTAAACTTTGTTTGCCGACTTGCGAGTCGAAGGCTCGCATTGAGCATGAGCATTAGCTCATCCTTGTATGTGAATCCATGGGAATGATGGTAATATGCTGCTCACCATCCTTTCAGCTCTCCTGCCATGTATCTCTAACCTGATTTTTTCCCTTGCAATTTTTTTTAAGCGGGATATAATAAGATACATAAATAAATATAAATGTATGGCAATGAGGCCTGTGTACTTTGGTACGCAGGCCTTTTCTATGTATGGAGGCGACGGATATGAGGTAGGAGTGTGAGACTGATTCATAAAGTCGGAAAATCAGTATAAGATATTGAAACAATTGTAATTGCATACAACAGGTAATGGTGCCGCAATGGAAGCTACAGTTATTCCATGCGGTTTTTTGTTTCTGAGAAAAGGGTTGGTCTGTATGAGAAAATATATATTAATTCCATTTTTGGAGTTATGTCTTCTTCCTGGAATCGCGAGAGCAGCTGATGCAGGAAGTGAACTTAATGGAGCAGATATCACCTTTATGGCCATATCCACGCTTCTGGTTTTGATTATGACTCCGGCACTGGCCTTTTTCTATGGAGGCCTCGTCCGCCGCAAAAATACAATTAACACCATTATGATGTCCATGGTGTGTCTGGCAATTTTTGCTGTTCAGTGGTTCGTGTATGGCTATTCACTTTCCTTTGGTCCCGATGTAGGAGGCATAATAGGCAATCTGGACTGGTCTTTCTTCCATGGAGTGGGAATTGCAGCTAATCCTGATTATTCGTCCACTATTCCACAGATTCTGTTCGCACTGTTTCAGATGGCCTTTGCCATACTTACACCGGCTATTGTCAGTGGGGGCATTGTAGAAAGAACACGATTCCCGGCGTATTGCCTGTTCATCCTGCTCTGGGGCACTTTGGTTTATGATCCCATGTGCCATATGGTATGGGCGGTAGGTGGCTTTATCAGGAATGTGGGAGCTTTAGATTTTGCCGGTGGTACGGTTATTCATGTGACTTCCGGGTTTTCAGCCCTTACAGCAGCCATTCTGATTGGAAAGAGGAAGGGGTATGGTACACTGTCCCTTCGTCCTCACAATATTCCCTATGTTTGTCTTGGAGGCAGTCTCTTGTGGATGGGGTGGTTCGGTTTTAACGCCGGCGCAGGGCTTTCTGTTTCCGGTGTTATGACACAGGCCCTGGCCAATACAGGGATTGCATCCTGCACAGCCGGGCTGGTATGGATTATTCTGGAAGAATTTATTCATAAAAAGATTACCGCGCTGGGGCTCATGACGGGTATTCTGGCAGGGTTGGTCGGAATCACACCTGGTGCTGGCTTTGTGGATACGAATGCAGCTTTTGTTATTGGAGTTACTACTCCTGTAATCTGCTTCTTCTTTATTTCCTGTGTTAAGTCTTATTTTGGCTATGATGATTCGCTGGATGCTTTTGGTTGTCATGGTATGGGCGGTGTATGGGGCGCTCTGATGACTGGGATATTCTGTACTAAAGCGGTAAATAGTGCCGGGGCAGATGGGCTTCTTTATGGGAACCCGGCACAGATGATTCCGCAGATAACCGGTATTGTGGTTGGCATGGTTGTCGCTGTGGTTATGACCGCCGTTATTCTGAAAGTACTGGGGTGCTTTATGACCGTGCGTGCAACGCCATCGGAAGAAGCCCAGGGACTTGACCTTATTGATCACGGTGAACGAGCTTATAATAAGTTATAAGAGGTGCAGATATGGATACGGAAAAGAAAATTTATAAGGTAGATGCGGTTATCCGGCCGGAAAAGCTGGAGGAATTAAAGGATAGACTCTATGCTATTGGTGTTACCGGTATAACGGTATCGGACGTATACGGTTGTGGTCTTACTCATGGGCAGGAAGAAATTTACAGAGGTAACGTACTCACAGTAAATTTGCTTCCTAAAGTCAAAGTGGAAATTGTCATATATGAGACTCCGCTCGAAAAACTTATTGATACCATTCGAGATACCTGTAATACCGGACATGTAGGCGATGGAAAGATTTTTGTTTCTGAACTGCTGACAGCCATTAAAATCCGTACAGGCGAACGGGGCGGCGATGCCATCATCGATGATAAGGCCTGAGGGGCTGAAAAGAGATATAAGAATTGAGGAGGGGGAAAAGGCCAGAGAAAATCCTCAGACAGCGATGAGCAGAACGCATAGATTGCAAACGTTTGAATTGCGACTTCATTAAACCTCAAATCTGTCCATGAGCTATAGCTCATACGGAAAGGGGTTGACATAGTAAATATTGAATGCTACAATCTAAGCAATTTAAAGTAAAACAACCGTTGAGCAGGGATAGTAACCTGGCAATATTCATTACAGAAAACCGATAGATGATGAGAATTCGGTATGTATGTGCCTGGCGAATGGGCCTGTGAGGTGCAGTCTGATCCATATGGGGTAGGAACTGCCGGAGCCTTCACCGTTACAGGAAGGCACGTATCGATTGAAATATCTGTACGCTGAGCAGGGCTTAATAGCCAATATGGGTGGTACCGCGGAAATTAACTTTCGTCCCTTTGTCATAATGACAAGGACGAAAGTTTTTTGTTTTTCAGGAAGATTACTGGAGGGATGGATATGCAGAAAATAGATGATGTATCAACGTTAGTGTTTACTAAGGCCAGAGGTGGAAAATTCAGATGGCTTACTATTTCTACACTGATGCTGGCTATTGGTATGCTTCTGCATCTGGTTTCTCCATCTGTCTTTGGATTTACACCGAACTGGATGATTGCCACATACTGTGTAGCCATCCTGCTCACTAAGCCGTCATACAGACAGTGCATAGGTATCTGTATGGTGGCGGCACTGATGGAAGTGTTTACCAGTAAGGCAGCGTTCCCTTATGGCAATTTCTTCAGTGAATTTGGCGGGGCTCTGGTTGCCGGATTTTTCGCACATTCCGTACCGCCTCTTCGTGTAGGCAGATTTTCTCTTCGCCCTATACTGACTGGATTTGTAACGACTTTGGTCAGCGGGTTTATCTTTGTAACTATTCTCAAGGTGGTCGTTGGTATTCCTATGCCGGTATATCTGTATGGTATCCTGCCGGCTGTCGCTATGGTAGCCGCTGGTAATGCGGCCATTACTCCTTTCCTTTATTTCCCGGCAAGACATCTTTTCCAGACAATGAATGGAGAGGCTGCAGTAGATGAAGACGTAAAGGACAGCGATCACAGCCAGTTAATTTTAAAGCAGTCCAGACCAGGGGTAATCAGCATTGAACATCTTTCTTATACCTACCCCGGAATGGAAGGGGAAGCACTTCATGACATAAACCTGGCGGTAGAAAAAGGAGATTTTCTGGTAGTAACTGGTGCCAATGGGGCAGGAAAGACCTCACTTCTTATGGCTATGGCAGGAGCTGTTCCCCAGTACTATGGCGGTACCATGAAAGGGATGGTATTTACCGGAGGTAAGGCGGTAACCCAGACATCCATTTCCGATCTGGCCTCTAAGGTCGGCGTTATTCTTTCCGATTACAGTGCGCAGATTGTTACGCTCACAGTTGGGGAAGAAATGGCATTTACGTTGGAAAATCATGGATACAGTCCGGAAGAAATTAAGAAAAGAAGTAAAGAAGCGCTGGCCAAGGTAAGACTTACCGGACTGGAAAAGAGGGAAGTTTCCACTTTGTCCGGTGGACAGCGGCAGCGTCTGGTTGTGGCAGCGGTACTGGCAGAAGAACCGGAAGTGCTCATATTTGATGAACCTACCAGTGCTATGGATCCGGAAGGGATTTCTGAATTTTATGAAATGGTAGGTCGGCTGAATCGGGAAAATGGATTGACCGTTGTGGTGGCGGAACACCATCTGGAAGCGGTTCTTCCCTATGCGAACCGGTTCGCTCTTCTGGATCGCGGACATCTGCTGTCAGAAGGTACGCCTGAACAGGTCATGAAGTTTATGATGAATCATCAGGTCTATGCCAATGCGATACCAGATATCTATAAGGCACAGCTTGTTCTGGAAGAAGAAGGCTGTCATTTTGAAAAACCATTTCTCAGTGTTTCGGATGCTCAGGCGTCCATTGCCAGAGCGGTGAAAGGAGAATAATATGCTGGAATTACAAAATGTATCTTTCCGGTACACGCCCAGGGGAAATAATATTTTATCTCATTTTTCCGCATCTTTTGGCGAAGGTGAGCTGGTTGCCGTTACCGGGCGCAATGGGAGTGGTAAAACAACCATGACAAGGATTTTGGTGGGGCTGGAAAAACCATCAGAAGGTATAGTTTCTTATGAGGGAAATGATATTTCTGCAGAAGACGCATCGGCACGCAGTCGATTCATAGGGTATGTGTTTCAGCAGCCAGATCGTCAGATGTTCATGCCGACGGTAAGGGAAGAAGTCGCATTTGGTCCACGTATGCAGGGGCTTACCGGGAAGGAACTGGACGATGCAGTGGAAAATGCTATGCGTGCGGTGGATGTGGCCGAAGAAGCAGATCGGTATCCTCGCTCCCTGCCAAGGGGCACACAGCAGAGAGTGGCTATTGCATCAGCTATTGCCATGAATATCCGCTATCTTATTCTGGATGAACCTACAAGCGGGCAGGATGGAAATGAAAAAAAACGTCTTATTTCGCTGATGAATGCATTGCGTAAACAGGGAATAACGGTGATTCTGGTAACTCATGATATGGATATTGTGGCATCAGACTGCAGCCGGGTTATTGTCATCGCTGATCATGAAAAGGCTTATGATGGTACACCGGAGAATCTATTTGCCTCGGAAGGAAAGGCAGAGCAGTGGGGGCTGGCCGTTCCATCGTCCGTTGCCCTTGGCAGAGCGCTGCCGGGGAGCCCGTACTGCAAAGATATGGTTTCTTTCTGTAATGCGTATATGAAATTACATGGGAGGGAGTAAATTATGGAAAAATTAGTACCGCTTACAAAAATTATTCTTACACTGGCCACTGCGGTATGGTCCCTCACGCTTCAGACTCCTTCCGGACTGGCTGTACTGTGTGTGTTTGAACTGCTTATTCTGCTTCTGGCCAGACGTTTATTCAATAGCCTGAAAGCTGTTTTCCTGCTTGTGGTTTTTGCAGTTATGCTGGGACTTATTGAATATGCTGGTGGTGGAACACCGGTAGAATGTTATGTTTCCGCATTCCGTATGCTGGCGCTTACTATCATTTTTATTTACCTCCTTGGTACGGTACGCCTTCAGGATCTTACGGCAACCATGGTGCAGCAACTGAAAGTTCCTTATGAGTATGCATTCATGTTTACTGCCGGGCTCCGTTTCATTCCTGATTTTCTGGAAGAAAATCGCATGGTAACGGAAGCCCAGGCCTGTCGAGGAATGGCCGTGAAGGGCTCCTTTATTAAAAAGTGTAAGAGATATATGAATATTGTACGTCCACTTATGCTCCGTTCTCTGGAACGAAGTGAAACCATGGCACTTTCTCTTGAACTTCGTGGATTTGGTGGGAAGGGGAGAACCTTTGTGGACAGTGTGGCTCTGCATGGGGCGGATTATCTGGTGGTAATTCTGACATGCGTTGCAACGATTATGGTATTTTATGCAAGAATGAAATATGGAGCTTGAAACGCTGATTGTATACAGGACTGAAAGTGAGTACTGGTAATTTCTACAGGGAAGAGCAGTACGTTGAATGGGATAGCCATTGGAACGGCTGCTCTTTTTGCATGTGACCCGCAGTAACATCGGAAGAGGAATAAGACTAAGAACTGTGGAGAATCATATGAGGTAAATATAGAGAAAATGTAATATTTTCAGATAGTTGACATTATTTATCTATTTTTGGATTTTTTTATATCTATATTAAGAAAATTTGATGTAGGCAGTATAATCGGATTTCGAATAAAATGTATATGTATATATTTACCTTTTTGGGGTAGTATAGTAAACTTATATTGTCTTATTTTTTTATTCTTGAAAGGAGGAAATTATGTTCAAGAATATAACAAAAATGAAGACACCGCATACTTATGCAATTATTTTCGGTGTCGTAATTTTTGCGTGGATTCTGACATTTCTGATTCCGGCTGGGCGTTTCAGCACTCATGATATTACTTATAAAGATAACAACGGAACAGAAAAGACACGTACTGTACTTCAGCAGGATTCATTCCGTTACTACTACCATTACAATATGGGGGCTGTGCAGAAAGATCTGACTGCTATTGCCAACAATCCGGAAAAGCTGGATGAAATGGGTATTGATAAGGGTGACCTGGATGATCTCCTTAAGACCAACAGCGCAGAATGGACCGATGAAGATCTGTCTGATGCAGGCATTACCGATGCTGCCCTTTACAAGGAATTTGGTATGGGCATCTATGACCAGTCTGCACCGCTGCACAAGACCGCCAGAATCTGGGGTACAGAAGATACCGGCGGATTTGGTGTTCTGAATTATGTATTTGAAGGGTTGGTAACCGGTGACAGAACAGGTACTGCAGTTGGTATCGTAGCATTGATTCTGGTTGTCGGTGGTTCTTTTGGTATTATCATGAGAACCGGTGCAGTAGATGCAGGCATCTATGCTTTCATCAACACATCCAAGGGCCTGGAACGTGCGGCTCTTCCACTTCTCTTCTTTGTATTCTCTCTTGGCGGAGCTACCTTCGGCATGGCGGAAGAATGTATTCCGTTTGCCATGGTTATGGTTCCGTTTGTAATTGCGCTTGGGTATGACTCCATTGTTGCAGTTACTGTAACTTTTGTAGCTTCTCAGGTTGGTAATGCGGTATCCTGGATGAGCCCGTTCTCCGTAGCTATTGCTCAGGGTATTGCAGGCATTCCGGTTCTGTCCGGCACCAGCTTCCGTCTTCCTATGTGGTTCATCGTTACCGCACTGTCTGCGGCATACATGATGATTTATGCAGAAAAGATAAGAAAGCATCCGGAATCTTCTGTTGTATATGAAAGCGATAAGTTCTTCCGCGACAGAATGAATGAAACCACAGAAGAAGAAAAGGAATTTAAGCTTGGACATAAGCTCATTCTTGTGGAAATGCTTGCTGTTCTGGTATGGATTGTCTGGGGCGTAACTCAGGAAGGTTATTACATCCCAGAAATTGCATCTCAGTTCTTCGTTATGGGCTTTGTAGCTGGTGTTACAGCCATCATCTTCAAGCTGAATGGCATGACCATTAATGAAATGGCTGCTTCTTTCCAGTCTGGTGTTAAGGATCTGGCAGGTACTGCAGTGGTAGTAGGTATGGCTAAGGGCATTCTGCTGGTTCTGGGTGGCAGCGATGCAACCGAACCATCGGCTTTGAACACCATTCTTCACTATATCGGAGAATCTGTTCATGGCATTCCGGCGTTCTTTGGCGCAGAAATCATGTACCTGTTCCAGAGCTGCTTCAATCTGGCAGTTACCTCTAACTCTGGTCAGGCAGCCCTGACAATGCCGATTATGGCTCCGCTGTCTGATGTACTTGGCATTCATCGTCAGATTGCTGTCCTGGCATATCAGATGGGTGCAGGCTTCGTAGACGCATTTACTCCGGTATCTGCGGCTCTGATCGGTGTACTGGGTGTAGCTCATATTGATTGGGCAACCTGGGCGAAGTTCCAGATTAAGATGCAGGGATTCTTCTTCCTTATGGGTACAATTATCCTGTTTATTGCCTGCATGATTGGTTTGCAGTAACTGGCAGAAAGCCTTATACCACAGGTGACAGGCTTTGTGTTTCTTGAGGTGTATGGCGTGACGATATGCCATACACCTTTTTTGTTACATTTCATCTATGGAGGAAATAATGGTTATTCTCATTAAAAATGCAGAAGTTTATGCTCCGGAGAAACTGGGGCGTAAGGATGTTCTTGTTCTGGATCAGCATATTGCCGCTATCGGAGATAATCTGAAGGTCGATTTTGGCGGTGCAGTTCCGGTCACTGAAGTAGATGGAACCGATATGGTTCTGACGCCAGGCTTTATTGACAGCCATGTGCATGTACTGGGCGGTGGCGGAGAAGGCGGTTTTGCTACCCGTACCCCGGAAGCTGTGCTTACTGACTTTACTACCTGCGGGATTACTACCGTATGCGGACTGATCGGCACTGACGGCGTGACCCGTGATATGCGGTCACTTGTAGCCAAAGTGCATGGCCTGGATGAAGAAGGTATCAGCACCTACTGCTATACCGGAAACTATAAGATTCCGATTAACACACTTACAGGCGATGTAATGACCGATATCATGATGATTGATAAGTGTATCGGTGTTGGGGAAGTGGCATTGTCTGACCACAGATCTTCTCAGCCTACACAGGCAGAATTTGAACGTATTGTTGCCGATGCCCGTGTGGCAGGTATGCTTTCCGGAAAGGCCGGAATAGTGGACATCCATCTGGGCGACAGCACACGGTATCTGGATATGATTCTTGCACTGGTTCATAATACGGAAATTCCATATACCCAGATTCTTCCGACACATATCAACAGAAATGCAGAACTGTTTGATGCCGGCCTCGATTATGTAAAGGAGGGCGGATATATTGACTTCACCGGTAATGCAGACATCGATTACTGGGAAACCGTATGCAGTGAAGTCAGAGTTTGCAAGGGATTCCGTCGTTATTATGACCTTGGACTGGATCCGGATCACTTTACCATGTCTTCCGATGGCCAGGGGTCTATGCCAGTATTTGATGCCAATGGCGTATATAAGGGAATCGGTGTAGCAAATTCTGCATGTCTGCTCAAGGAAATCAAAGAATCTGTAGACAGAGAAGCTCTGCCGCTGGATTTTGTTCTCCGTTGTGTTACCTCTAATCCGGCTAAACTGCTCAAACTCCACAACAAGGGACATATCCAGACTGGCTATGATGCAGATATCCTGTTGCTGAATAAGAAGGATCTGAGCGTTAATACCGTAATTGCCAAAGGCCAGATTATGGTCAGTGAAGGTAAACCGGTTAAATTCGGTACATTTGAACATATCAGAAAATAAATACGGACTAAATATGGGGTTTATGTGAGAATCCAATATTTGGGAATGACAAAAGGGACTGTGAAATAATGAATAAAATCATTTTTCACAGTCCCTTTTGATGTGCCATGCAAACGATATTTCTGTATATTGTAAAGATTAATATTCAGGGAACCATTCAATAATCAAAGGCTTTTCAAAAAGTTTACGGAACACAGGTATGATAGGTGTGACGGCATGTGCAAGAATGTCCACGTTGTCTGTGCTGAAATATACGCGCATGTCCGCTGAATGGGAAGTTCCGGAGCAGACAATCTTTTCCACAGCCCGGTCGTTGGCTTCATCCAGCGCTTCTGCCAGCTGAAGGAAGCAGGCCAGCTGACGAACGGTATCCCAGTCTTCATCTTCCAGCATGTCCGTGTAAGGGTTATTCTTCAGGAATTTGCGGGAATATCCATGATGGAATGCCACAATGAATGCGCACATAATCTGTTCCTTATGAGAAAGGCCGAAAATACGGGCATTGGCCGTAAGGTAAGCGCTGTGGCGGGCGTGGCTGTAATAGTTGATAAGCATGCCGGCATCATGGAGGAGTGAAGAGGTCATCAGTAGTTTTCTTTCCCGCCCATGCATACGATGAAGTGGTTTCCACTGATCGAACATGGTGAGTGCCATCTTGGTTACATGAGAAGCATGTGCCCCATCGTGGAGAGGGATGGAATGGCGGTAATTCTTTACAGAGTTTACCAGCATATTTTTCAGGTAATCTTTTTTGCGATCATATTTATTGTCATAATATCGGAAAAAGACACCTTCACGAAGACCGCATCCGGAGATAATCAGTTCTTCTGCGTTTACCAGTTCCAGCAGCTGTTCAATAACCAGGGACCCGGCAATGATAATATCGGTCCGTTCTTCGGACAGACCGGAAATATTTTCTCGCTCATGGGCGGATGTCCTGGAAAGGTAATCAATCATTTTGAACAGTTCTTTTACCGGGAGATGGTAGTTATGGAGTTTCGGCAGGGGATATCCGGTTTTTCTCTGATGCATCTTAGCCAGATTTCGAACAGTGCCTCCGATTCCGATAACAGGAAGCCCTGATTTAGGAAGCCAGGAAATGCGATGTAGCTTAGAAGATATAAATTCTTCCATTTCTTTGCGTTGTGATGAGGAAATTTCATCGGAAGAATCAAATTTCTGCGTCAAAGTTACAGCACCGATAGGAATGCTGATGGATTTAACCCGTTTTTTGTTTTTGACCAGGGAAATCTCAATACTGGCACCGCCCAGGTCAAAAAGGAGAAAGTCCTTTTCATCAATCGTGTGGATTACCCCGGAAAAACCCAGGGTGGCTTCTGCATATCCGCTGATAACCGTCATGGGAATACCGGTTTTGGCGCGGACTCTCTTGATAAAAGAAGCCCCGTTTCGTGCATTTCGAACGGCAGCTGTCGCTACGGCAAGAACCGTCCCAATATGCTGACTTTCGATAATATGTGCATAAACAGAAAGAAGTTTAAGCGCCCGCTGCTGTGCTTCTTCTGTGAGGCACATGTTGTTTTCCAGCATGCCAGCTGACAGGCGGATGGATTCCTTTTCCTGATATACCAGTTTATGGGCACCATTCTGAGTAATTTCAATGATAATGAAGCGGATTGAATTTGATCCTAAATCGATAACAGCTACTTGTTCCATGTTTTCTCCTTCTTTAATAACTGTCTTTATTTTACAACAGGGAAGAAGATTTGAATACAAATTTTACAATTTTTACAACGAGGAATAGAAATGTGGAGTGACAGAAAGATGAAAAAGTGATATATTTCCAGAAGAAGTAAATTAAAATTAACTATAACAGCATATAGCCCAATGATAGAGAAATTTGTATTATAATGATAATAAAGTAAACTTCTATATCAAAGGTTTGGAAAAGGAGTATTACATGAATTCGAATACAAAAATGTTGTACGGAGTTATTCACATTGGATCTACAGCGTTATCTATGCGAATTGTATCGTATCATAACTTAGATGATATTCAGGTTATTGAAGAAGTGGCTAAAGAGGTTACTTTTGGTGAAGAAGTTTATCTCAATAAGAAACTGTCCTTTGCTTCGGTTAACCGGCTGTGCAGTATGCTGAATGGCTTAAAGCAGCTTCTTAACGACTATCAGGTAAAGGAATACAGCGTATATGCAACGGCAGTATTCAGAGAAGCAGAGAACAAGCGAGCTATTCTTGATCTGGTACATGTAAATACGGGCTTTGATGTTCAGGTGCTGGATATGTCTCAGGAAATTTATCTGGAACATTTTGCATTGCAGCATCAGCTCAGGAAGTATAACCATAAAAATTCACACAGCCTTGGATCTGATTTCCTGTTTGTGGATATAACTTCCGGGGCGATGGGGCTTACCGTATGGCAGGGAGGCGTACTTACTTATCAGCATGACATACATGTAGGGACGCTTCGTCTGCTGGAAACCTTTAGTGCTAACCAGCGTGCATCCAGAGATTATCCGGATGCCCTTGCAGAATATATTCATGCGGTAATGAGGCCTGTCTGGAAGACCATTGAGCAGTATCATCCGTCAACTCTGGTGTTCTCGGGGCGTGAATCAAGGATTATAGCCAGACTTCTTGGATGGCCGGTTATTAAGCATAATATGGCCATCTGCAGTCCGGAAAAGATTAACAGTCTCTATGATGCAGTTGGGAGGCAGTCGTCTTCCCATATCCGGCAGGCATATGGAATTACAGAAGCGGAAGCGGATGTGGTTCTTCCTACCATTCATATATATCGGGAAATTCTGGAACACGTACCGGCGAATAAAGTGGTCATGATGGGAACAACCTTCCTGGAATCGCTGAGTATGTATTATGGAGCCGGAAAGACTGATGATCAGGCCATCGTGGAAATGCAGATTCAGAATCTTAAGCTTACTGAATCCATTGCCGAAGGGTACTATTATGAACCAAAACATGCGCATTGTATGCAGAATTACAGTCATATCATTATTGAAGCCTTCCGCTCAGTGAATGGCCTGGGAAAACGGGAGGAATTCCTTCTAAGTATGGCGCTGATTCTCAGCCAGATTGGTAAGTATGTCAATCTGATAGACTCCAGCAGAAACACTTGGAGCCTTATCCGCAGTATTGATATATTCGGCATTTCCGAAAAGGAAAAGGATGCGGTGGCATGCATTGCCTTTTATGAACACAAAGGTATGCCGGAAGAAGATGATTATGCGTTCAAACTTCTGGATGACAGCATGAAGATGACCGTGCTGAAGCTGATTGCGGTGTTCCGTCTTGTACGGGCTATGGATATTTCACGCAAACAGAAAATTCAGGATGTTACAGCCCGTATGGTGGATGATACACTGCTGATTGAATATGATACCAGCGCGCGCACAGCACTGGAAAGCTGGTTCTTTGAAAAGGAAAACGATTTGTTTAAGAGTGTTTTTGGTATTGAAGCCAAGCTGGAGAGAAGATAATGATGAATACAACAGATTTCAAACAGAAATTTTATCTTAATCGTGAACTTTCCTGGCTGTCATTCAATGACAGGGTTCTCGAAGAAGCGACCGATCCCAATAATCCTCTTTTGGAAAAACTGAAGTTTGTAGCTATTACCTCTTCGAATCTGGATGAATTTTTCATGATTCGTGTGGCTGGTCTCAGACATCAGAAGGAAAATGGGGTTACCAGAAAAGATATTGCAGGAATGACTCCTGAACAGCAGCTTCAGCACATATCGGAATCGGCACAGCACCTGGTGGCTAAACAGTATATGTATCTTAAGAAAATACTGAATGCGCTGGAACTGGAAGGCCTGTATTTTGTCAAGCCGCGTGATCTGACTAAAGGACAGCTGGAATGGCTCAGAGATTACTTTGAAAGGGAAATATTCCCGGTAGTTACTCCTATGGCTGTGGATTCATCCCATCCATTCCCGTTCCTGGCTTCCAAGAGTCTGAACCTGGCAATGCTTCTTGAAAAGATTGAACGTACCGGCGACGATGATAATGATATCGACGTCAAAACGGCCATTGTTCCGGTGCCTTCGGTTTTGTCGAGAATTATTGCTCTGCCGGAAGATAAGGAAAGAAAGGGCTGTCATGATTTCGTCCTGCTGGAAGATGTAATCCGTCACTTTGCACAGCAGTTGTTCATGGGGTATGATCTGCTGGAAGCGCATGCGTTCAGAATTACCCGTGACGCCGATCTGTATATTGATGAAGAAGACGCCAAGGATCTGGTAGTGGAAGTGGAACGTCAGTTGAAAAAGCGCCAGAAAGGGGAAGCCGTACGTGTGGAATTTGAGCGTGGAACCAGCCGGTTTATGCAGCGTTTTATTACACAGTCACTGAATCTGGTAAAGAACGACCTGTATGAAATTGATGGTCCGATTGATACCACTATGTATTTCCGTTTCTGTGGCATTCCCGGATATGATAAGCTGAGATATCCGGAGGCGCATCCATACACTCCGTGGAGCATGATTCAGTCCCATGAAAAGGATATCTTTTCCATGATTCGCGAAAAGGATATGCTGGTGCATCTGCCGTATGAATCCTTTGATGAATCGGTAGTTAACTTTGTCATGTCAGCGGCTACGGATCCGGATGTACTGGCGATTAAACAGACACTGTACCGTGTAAGTTCCCGGAGCCCGATTATCTGGGCACTGGAAAAAGCGGCGCAGAATGGTAAGCAGGTCACGGTTCTCATGGAAGTTAAGGCCCGTTTTGATGAAGAAAATAATATTCACATGGCCAGACGCCTTGAAAAGGCGGGAGCTCACGTAATTTATGGGCTGGTAGGGCTGAAGACTCACTCCAAGTGTACATTGATTATCCGCAGGGAAAAGGATGGCATCCGGAGATACGTTCATGTAGCTACCGGTAACTATAACGCGTCTACAGCAAAACTGTATACCGATTTGGGGATATTTACCTGCAGTGATACATTTGGTGCGGATGCGTCTGCATTCTTCAATCTTCTGTCCGGCTATTCTGATCCGCCGGTATGGGATTCCTTCCTTGTGGCACCTATCAATCTGCGCGAACGCTGTGTAGCCTTGATTGACAGAGAAATTCAGCATGTTAAGAATGGGGAAAATGGGCATATTATTGCCAAGATGAATTCTCTGCTGGACAGCCGTATGGTGGATAAACTCTATGAAGCTTCGCAGGCAGGGGTAAAGATTGAACTCATTGTCCGTGGTATCTGTGTGCTTATTCCTGGAATTCCAGGGGTGAGCGATAATATTACGGTTCGCAGCCTGGTGGGGCGTTTCCTTGAACATAGCCGTGTGTTCTGGTTTAATAATGGCGGCCGTGAAGAACTGTACATTGGCAGTGCTGACTGGATGCCGAGAAACCTTAATGATCGTGTAGAACTGATGATTCCGGTAAAGGATACCGACTGCATGCACCGCATTAAGAACATGGTGCTTAAGGAACTGGAAGATAATCAGAAGGCGCATATCATGCAGTCCAATGGTACCTGGGTCAAGATGATAGCCAGTGAAAATAAGGTATGTGCCCAGGAATATTTCCAGAAGCTGGCAGAACAGCGCGGTGAACAGGAAAAGATGACTCTGAAACAAAAATTTGAACCTTATGTTCCTGTGAAATAACAGAAAGACCATTTATAACTGAAATAACAAAGTAAGTACAACCCTGAGGAGAGTTGCTGTTGCAGGCAGCTCTTCCCGGGGTTGTGCTTTTTGTGTGCCAGTACAGGATAGCCTTGTAAATAAGAAGGGGCTGCTGTATGTACAGATGGATATATCTGTAAAGTATGGAACGCTATAACTAATATAACTATTAACACCTGGTGATAATAATTGTAGTAAGTGGTGATAATCCACCTGAAGGATGGTAAAAATGGGACAAAAAGTGGTAATAACAAATCATTGACAATCATAAAAATGACATTCCGGTGGCGGATGGTTCAAAACTTCAACCATTGAATTTATCGGTATGGTGGTAATTTTCAGCGATTTATAAATATGCATCACTTCAATATATCCATTGGATAAGTACAAAGTTTACAATAAAAATATCAATAAATTAAGATATAATCGGATAAATTAGGAATATTAATAAAATTTTCCGTAAATAAACCATGCATTTATCCGGTAACAAATTGAATAAAAAACACGACAAATACTGAATAATATCACAACAATACTTATTGTCAACTGCTATAAATTTGACATAATGTCCTCATATGGTAGAATATTTCACATAGGAAAGGGAAATGTGGATATGAAACTTAGAAAACTTCGACATGTTGCAGCCAGTATGTTTATAGCAGTAGCTGCTGTAGCAAGCACTCAGATGACCATGGCGGCTTTTTCTTTTACCCCTCAGCAGTTTGGAGAAAAAGCGGTTACCATTATTGATGGATCCAAACGTAAGGTGGTTCGCACTAATGCGACTGAATATTCTCACATTTTATTTGAAGAGAATATTAATATGGGGGCACACGATACCTATTGGTCCAGTACACCTGTAGTAGAAAACGGTTCAATTGTAGTTATCGAACGTGCCACCCCGGTAACCATTGAAGAAGATGGTAAGACAAGAAAGATTTATACCACCGATAAAACCGTGCAGGGGGTTCTTAACAGTGAAGGATATGACTGGAAAAAGAAGATGGCACTGGAAGATGGCATGGAAGTCATCCGCCCCAATATGGTTATTCATGTAGTTCCATATACAACAAAACAGGTGACCATGAAGCAGAATGGTCCTGTGTATTATGACAGATGGTATGACAGTACTCTTCCTGCCGGACAGGATGTTATCGTAGACCCGGGGGAAGGCGATAAGGAAGAAGTTGTAGTACAGCAGGTCATTGTGGATGGTAAGGTGCTTAAGAGTCAGGTACTTCAGACAAAGACACTGGCACCGGGCCGGCATGGAAAGTTAAAGACTGGAAGCCGGACTGGCGAAAATGTGGGTAAGGTTATTCACATGACAGCGACAGCCTATCATCCGTCCGATGGTAATGGCGCAGGTATTACGGCAACCGGAACCAGAGCTGGTTATGGAACGGCAGCGGTAGATCCCCGCGTGATTCCGCTGGGCAGCAAAATATATGTCAGCGGCTATGGCGAAGCGGTAGCGGAAGATACGGGCGGTGCGATTAAAGGGCAGCGCATAGACCTCTGCATGGAAGACTATGCACAGTGCTATTCTTTTGGTCGCCGTACCGTAGAAGTTTTCGTAAACTACTGATAAAGTCGGGAAGGGCAATCCCTTCTCGCTTTTTTATTGGAACAAATTGCAGCCATAGTACAGGCATAATCGGGATTTCTTGCAGGTCCATGATATAATAAGTAGGATTTCAGGAGGTTGATTATGATAATTGGCATAGCATTCCTGGTGGTTATACTGGACCAGGTTGTGAAGTATATAGTGCAGCATTCTATGGAACTGGGGCAGACGATTCCGCTGATTCCTCATGTATTTCATCTCACGTATATACTGAATCCGGGAGCTGCGTTTGGAATACTGGCTAATCAGAGCTGGATATTTCTCCTTGTGGCACTGGCGTTGTTTGTTGCATTCTTTGTTTATAGAAAAAGAATGGAAATGACTCCGCTCTATTTTCAGGCAGCTGTAGGCATGCTGCTTGGCGGAACGCTGGGAAACGCGATAGACAGACTGCGTTTACATGCGGTAGTGGATTTTTTTGATTTCAGAATATGGCCTATATTTAATGTGGCCGATATAGCCATTTGCTGTGGCATTGCATTAATTCTTTTATTTTACTGGAGGCGGGCAGAATGATAACCAGAACGTATTCCATAGATAAGTCCGATGAAGGAAAACGTGTAGATCAGTTTCTTACGGAACAGACAGGGTTTACCCGTTCGGAAGTGCAGAAGTGGATTAAGGCGGGAAATGCTTACCGGCAGGGAGAAAAAAAGCTGAAAGCCAATTATCGTCTGGAGGCAGGCGACACTATTGTATTTTCATGGGAGGTGAAAGAGGAGCAGACAGTGCAGGCAGAAAATATTCCTCTCGACATCCTGTATGAAGATGAAGATATGATAGTCATCAATAAACGCAGAGGTATGGTATGTCATCCGGCTCCTGGAAATGAACACGGGACACTGGCTTCTGCCCTGCTCTACCATTGCGGGGAATCTATCCGACAGGTTGGAGATCCCAAACGACCGGGAATTGTGCACCGTCTGGATAAGGATACATCCGGTGTTATGGTAGCGGCCAAATCTATGCGGGCGTATGAAAGCCTCAGAAAACAGATTGGAGAACACACGGCAGTTCGCCAGTATGTGACACTGGTACATGGGCAGATGGAAGGTGACCATGGGGAAATACGTTTTCCTTTAGGGCGAAGTACTAAAGACCGAATGAAATGGGATGTACAGCCGGAAACCGGAAAGCCGGCGGTAACCCATTTCCGCGTAATTGAGTATATGAAACATTATTCCTATCTGGAATGTCGTCTGGAAACCGGACGTACACATCAGATCCGCGTTCACATGGCGCATATCCGTCATCCGGTAGTAAACGATCCGCTCTATGGATGGAAGAAGGATAATTTCCCGATTCAGGGACAGGCACTGCATTCTCGTACATTGGATCTGGTTCACCCGGTTACGGGAAAGCCTATGCATTTTGAAGCGCCAATACCGCAGGATTTCCTGGCTTGCCTGAAACAGGCAAGAGAGGAATGACCAGAGCTTTGACAACAGAGCCTGGGTAAAGTACAATTAAGAGTACCAACGGGGACGTACTGGTTTCGACAGGGGTCACTGTATCATAAATAGCGAGCCGGGATTCCATCTGCCCGTAAAACGGTGGGAAAACATAAAAGCAAACAACGAATTTGCTTTAGCAGCTTAATTTAAACTGCTTGCCTCTTCGGAGTATTCCTGTGACTTCGGACAGGTATCAACTAACAGGATACCAATGAGAGACTTCCGGTATCTCGGCGGGAAACAACACCGGAATAGATAAAGGCAGTTTGTTCCTGTACGAAACTTTATCGAATTCATAAAACAGTAACTGCGCTCGGAGAAGTTTATGGGGCAGGCCTTTTGGACAGGGGTTCGACTCCCCTCGTCTCCACCAGAATAAGACAAGGATTGCAGAAAGGAAGATACTTTCTGTAATCCTTTTTTGTATTGGATGCTAAAAGGTTTACAAGGAGGAGATTTCATGTGCGGTTGAGTGTTTGGACGATGGCGGCCTCTGGGATTTGACGCCCACCATCCAGAACGGGCAGTATGTCCATGATGTGATGGGCGTGGCTGATGCCAACGACAAACAGTGGTACCTGACGAAACTGGAAAAGAAAGTGAACAAAGACACTATTCCTCTCATGAAAGCCGCCGATAACAGCTATGCGCTCTACCGCCTGGATATTGACAGCCTGAGAAAGCGCATGGGAGATCTCCGTTTCCGGAATGTGAAGGATGACTCCGGCATCTGGGCCCGGGATTTCCACGGCGCCTATGAAGGACAGGGCACAGACAGCCGGTACAACGGTTTCCAGCTGGGCTATGACTATGCTGCTAATGAAAAGGGTGTTTATGGGTTCTTCGGAGAGCGGACCATTTCCAATCCGAAATACAGCTATGGTTCCTCCAAAGACCACGGCCTTTCCGGCGGCCTCTACGGCACCTGGTTTGGTGACAGCGGTGTATACACCGACGTGGTAGCTAAGTGGGGAAGGGACGATACCAGCCTCAGGACCTGGGGTGACTATCCTGACAGGGCCAGCTACCGCACCCGCAGCGAAAGCCTTTCCGTGGAATGGGGCAAAACCTTCACCAGAGACGACGGCCTCTTCCTGGAACCGGAAGCGCAGATGGTCTTCGGACGTCTGGGAAGCAAAGACTACACCACCAGTCGCGGCAGGACGGTGCATATGGGAAGCTATGACAGCGCCATCGGCCGCCTGGGTCTCCTTCTGGGCAAACGGGTCACCGAAGGGGAACATCCCTATGACTACTACCTGAAATTCTCGCTGTTCCATGAATTTGGAGGGGAAAGAAACTTCCACCTTGCAGCGCCTGACGGCGAAACCATGGACTACAGCGAAGACTACCGGGACACATGGCAGGAAGCCGGTTTCGGCGGCACCTGGCACGTCAACGACCACACCAGCCTTTACGCAGACGCAGAAAGAAGCTTTGGAGGGAACTGGCATAAGAAATGGCAGTGGAACCTGGGCATTAACTGGCAGTTCTGATAGAAGACAATCAAAAAACGCACGGCTGAGACCGTGCGTTTTGGCGTAAGCGAGCAGAAATCAGGCAGATGGAAAACTTCATAGATATGAGCTCTTTCTGTGGGTTTACTACAAAAGAGACGGATGATGTGGACTGTTGGGGCTTTATCCTTTTTGAATCATAAGATGTGACATTGTAATAGAAGGAAGTATGTTGACTTTTATCGATATGCATAATACAATGTAGCCAGGAATATCGATAAATATCGTTATACAGAAAAGAGGGAATGTAAATGATTAAACCAATTACAGGAACAGCAAATTTTGATGCAGCTATTGCCAAAGGCGATGTAATCGTAGGGTTTTCTGCTCCATGGTGTGGGTTCTGCCGTAAGATTCGGCCGGTTATGGAAAAACTGTCCGGTGAAATGGATATTCCATTCTATGGAATAAATATTGATGAAGATAAGGAATTGGCTGAACGCTATAATGTAGAAACCATTCCGGACATTTTCTTCTTCCGCGATGGAAAACCACTGGGCAGCATTATTGGCTATGGTAATGTAGGGTATAAAGAACTCAAGGAATTCTTTGCACAGTATCGGTAAGTAAAAGAGTGCATGTCTGTATATACAGGCATGCACTTTTTGTGTCAAATTAATGGTAATGGGGCATAGTATTAGTGGCGTACATAACAATAAACTCAATCGAATGCTATTATGGATACAAATTCATTGGATAGGCTTGTCTTTTAATACTATGTGAACTCCACAGGATTACATAATGCTTTGACTCATATAAAATGGCATTCATCAGAATGCAGATGAACAGAGGGCGGCAAGCGCACTAAAATTTTTCTCTGGAGAGAGGGACCATCAAAGATGGTGGAAAATAGAATACTCTATGTCTGTGTGAAGGAAAGCATGCAGCACATTTTCCATTCTGGAGAGGGGGAATGACGACAAGGGCTTGTCGTCATTGGCTGTAAGTCCATAGAATTATGAAATCTTTGATTTCCATACGATTGACAGCCCGGTCTTTGCTGGTGGATGGTGGTGGAAAGTAGAATCTACTATGTGAATCAGAAGGAATGAAGGTAATATGTTACACTTCTTCCACTTTACGAAAACGTAAGAATAAGAAAGCTAAGAAAAGGAAAGCATGAAAAACGATGCTCCTTTCTTGAAAGAAAGGGGGACCGACGAAGTCGGTGGATAGTTGATTCTACTTTGTTTGAATAAAGGAAAGCAGAAGGATATCACATATTTCCCTCTCTGGAGTACGATAGCCAATCATGGTGCATAATATCCAATCTCCAGCTTTAAAGCAGACCCGCCTGCCATATATAAGATATCAAGGATTTGCAGGCATTCGAGACAATCCGTTGTCTCGAATCCATCCGCTTGGCGAATGGTGGAAAGTAGAGTCCACTATGTTGGAATGTAGGAAAGCATGTTGTTGTTTTGGGATTATTGTAACCAGGCGATCTGCATTCTTACCCTTATCAAGCTTTAATACGGACCTGGATACCAAATGTTCTATTCTTGCAAAGGGCAAGAATGCAAAAGCTGATTAACGGAAGCATGCGAAACGTTTCCCGTTCTGGAGAGAAAGGGGGACCGCCAGCCTTTGGCTGGTGGTGGAAAGTAGAATGCTGTATGTTAGGAAATAGGGAGGCATGCTGATGTTCTCCTTCTGACGTCTGACCGTCTGATATCTGGCCCATGTGCTGCGAAGCGACATTAAACTTTCTAATATTGCTTGCACAGCGCATGGCTTAGTGCTATTATCATATTCGCCGTTGATGAGGCGGCCACTTCCGGAAAGCGGTTCAACCGTTTTCCGGAAGACATCGCAAAAAAGCACTTGACATTATAAAGCAATGCATGCTAATATAATG
>NZ_FMXA01000039.1 GCF_900103425.1 Dialister histaminiformans
TTGGGGAGACGCTGTTGTTTGGGGAGAACTTCATAAAACTGATTTTGATATTAGTTTTTACTGGGACTAAAAACACACTTTTTGTCCTATAACCCAGTTTATCCAGTTGACTGTGAAACGGGATTGCTCAGATTGGAAAAGGTAAAGGCTGTAGTCAATCCGGGTATTGAAAATAAAGGAGCAAACTTACAGGTGATCGGATGTTCATATGAAAAAGGGATGCATACCCTTTAGCGGGTGTGCATCCTCTTTCAGATTTCATCGGCCAGTTCGTAAATCAGCTGTCTGCTCTTTTCCCATCCCAGACAGGGGTCAGTTATGGATTTTCCATAAACGCCGCCTCCGATAGGCTGGCATCCATCTTCAATATAACTTTCAATCATCAGTCCTTTGACCATTTCCTGCAGCTCGGGCGATTCATGCCGGCTCAGCATAACATCTTTTGCGATACGTATCTGTTCGTAATATTTTTTTCCAGAATTAGCGTGGTTGCAATCCACAATGATGGCTGGGTTGGTGAGACCCCGTTCCCTGTAGGAAGCGGTAAGGCGCTGCAGATGTTCATAATGATAATTGGGTGAACTGTTCCCGAATTTATCCACATAGCCGCGAAGGATAGCGTGAGCGAACGGGTTTCCGGTGGTTTCCACTTCCCATCCCCGGAAGATGAAACGCTGTTCATGCTGCGCGGCGGCAATGGAGTTAAGAAGTACGGATAAATCGCCGGAGGTAGGGTTCTTCATCCCTACGGGCAGACTTACGCCGCTGGCAATCATGCGGTGCAACTGGTCTTCCACAGACCGGGCTCCTATAGCGGCATAGGATAAAATATCAGCCAGGTACAGATAGGTCTCCGGATAAAGAATTTCATCGGCACAGGTAAATCCGGTTTCCTTGATAATGCGTGTGTTCATTTCTCTGACTGCAATGATGCCTGCAATCAGGTTTTCTTTCTTAGATGGATTTGGTTGATGGAGCATGCCTTTATAGCCGATACCGATGGTTCTTGGTTTATTGGTATAGACACGGGGAATAATGAACAGTTTGTCGGCTACTTCATCACGCACCCTGGCCAGGCGATGCATGTAATCCAGCACAGAATCCTCGTTGTCAGCTGAGCATGGACCGATAATCAGGAGCATACGTGAATCTTTTCCAGAAAGAATATTTTGAATTTCTTTGTCCCGGTCAGCCTTAATCCGGCGAAGATCTGATGAAAGCGGGAACATTTCCTGCAATTCAAAAGGTGAAGGCAAGGCTTTTATAAATGTCATATTTGCAGGCATGTTTATATACTCCTTTCACTTAACCAGGTGGCGAATGATGGACTATGGACTCCCGCCTGAGAAATATACAGCTTTGCTCTATTATAGCAATTTCGCCAAGGGAATATATAGACAATATTATAAAAAAGTGATAGCATGACTGACAGGCGATGGGGTTCGCCTTAAACGCAAAATGCTGATGACTCCTGCTTTTTAGCAGGGGTCTTTTTGTTTTATTATAGAGTTTAAGTGAGTACAGGGGGAATTTATGGCTTTAATGTATGTAGCGGTAGCTGTTGGCGGAGCGCTCGGTTCAGTTTTACGATATATATTGTCTCAACTGGCGGCACAGACACTGGGAACCACCTTTCCATACGGGACATGGATTGTGAATGCAGTTGGCTCTTTGTGCATAGGTTTTCTTGCTGTGGGACTTACAAGATGTGCAAAAAATCCGGTGGTGGCTGCGTTACTGATAACTGGATTTCTTGGGGGATTTACCACATTTTCTTCATTTATGAATGAAACCATGCAGTACATGATGGCTGGATTATGGAAACAGGCACTGGGGTATCTTGCCCTTCAGCTGACATGTGGGCTGGTTATGGTATTTCTGGGAATAGTGACCGCCAGGAATTTGTTTTAGAATATTAACGGAATCCATCCCTCGAAAGTCCCGGAGAGACTTCTTCTGACCTGCCTTTTGATGGTAAGGCTTGCTGACTATGAACTGCAGGCTCGTCTTCATATGTTACACAAGAGGAATGACAATACCATGTTGAACTTCTTCCATTTTTCTATTTTGTCAAAAAGAATGCGAAAGCTAATTAAAGGAAAGGATGCAGTACATTTCCCAAACTGGAATGAGGAGAAAGTCTTCTTTTCGTTACCCACGGTTCCGCAATCATCAGAAATTGGCAAGAAATTCCAGTGTACGCAAGCGACATTAAACTTTCTAATATCGCTTGCACAGCGCATGGCTTAGTGATATTATCATATTCGCCGCTGATGAGGCGGCCACTTCTGGAAAGCGGTTCAACCGTTTTCCGGAAGACATCGCAAAAAAGCACTTGACATTATAAAGCA
>NZ_FMXA01000013.1:0-42305 GCF_900103425.1 Dialister histaminiformans
GGGGAGACGCTGTTGTTTGGGGAGAACTTCATAAAACTGATTTTGATATTAGTTTTTACTGGGACTAAAAACACACTTTTTGTCCTATAACCCTAAAATCATCCTTCTCTTATAATCAGAATGTGGCCATCCCTCTTTTATCGCCAGACATACGGCCAGCCCCTGCCATGAGCCAGATCTTACCACCTGGGACAGAAGACATGTCCATACCCGCCCCCTTTCCCTTACCTGCTCTTCCCGCATGGATAACCAGCCATGAGCCTATAGGTTATTCTGTCAGCATATCCTGAAAGACTCTCTTCATAGTGACTCTTTCTGACTGCTCAGACACGTTTTGGCATGGATAAAGCCAATCCTTTTCGCCTGTAACGGCAATTATGCGGTTTCTTTTCCCTACTCCCCTCAGAAAATTTCAGATAAAAAAATGCCCCGTTATGCCTGAACATTTATCAGACATAACGAGGCATTCTCTGCCTTACGGCATTTTAGTCATCCAGAATATTATTTCTGTATTCTCTGTAAGCAACTTCCAATGCTTCAATCTTTCTTGTCATTTCCAGCTGGAGCGCAGAAGCTGTGTCATAATCTCTGGCTTCCAGTGCATCCTTCAGTCGGGTGCAGATGGACTTCTTGCCTTCCTTGTCCTTACCCAGTTCGATACGGACAGCCTTGATAGCTTTCCAACGCTTCTTGTCCAGATCGTCATCATCTTCAAGATGCTTGAAGAGGCGGAGTTTTGCCTCTACTGCCGGAATGATGCGGTCTTCCAGTTCATTGGACCAGCGATAAAGGATAGAAGCTACGAAGGAGTCAACGATATCCGCAGTCAGGGTATCCCCTGCAGTCAGCACCTTAACCTTATCCGGGTTAGCACGCATAATCTTGACGTTTTCCCAGACAGTTGCCGGCGGTTTACCGAATTCAGCATCACGTTCTTCATCTGTGAAGTCTTCGAATACATTTTCTTCACAACGATAAGCTCTGCCTTCTTCCAGGTAATCTGCTTTATCTTCCGGCTTCTTGGAGAGTTCAGCCAGAAGTTCAGCCGGGGTCTTACCGGAGGTTACCGCATAACGGATTCCGTCCAGTGCGGTGAGATACAGGCAGGAAGCTGCCAGATAGGTGTTGGTGAACGGATTGGGCGCTCTGAGTTCAAAGCGAGTAGCCTTCGGATTATCAATATCGCGAATCAGACCAATCAGGATGGTTCTGTTTCTGGATGGAACATCCGGAGTGTGACCCAGAGAGGTTACGATACATACGGGAGCTTCAAAGCCTGGCTTCAGACGGTTAAATGCATCCGTGGTAGAGGAAACAAATGGGTTGGTTGCTTCATAATTCTTCAGAATCCCCATAATAAACCCATAACCGATGGTGGACAGGAAATCCGCCTTCATATCTTCCGGTGCCAACAGATTGATTGTCTTGCCGTTCTTAAGACGGGCTACTATACCTACATGGGTATGTTCACCACTCCCCGCAACGCCGATAATCGGCTTAGCGCGGAAGGAAACATCAAGACCATTCTTACGGAAAATTTCGCGAACCACAATGCGGGCTTCCAGTTCATTGTCACCAGCCTGCAGCGGGTTATCACTGAATCTCCAGTCAAGTTCCAGCTGTTCTGCTACGTCTACAATATGTCCATTGTCATCTACATGCGGCTTAATTCCGCCAACTTCCTTATGCCCCATTTCAACGAGCATTCCACGTTTTTCGAGAGCATCTACGGTCTGTTCCATGGCTGTACGAACATTACCGCGCATTCTCTGCCAATACTGTTCCTGTAACTTCTGAGAAATGGAAAGATTCGGAACAGAATGTTTTTCACTTGGTGTCTTTACCCAGAATTCCAGTTCAGTACCGGTGGTAAATATAATATCCTGGATTTCATGGAATGGTACATTTTCCATTCCCTTTACCGGATGGGTGGTGAGCAGCTTCTTAAGTTCAGCCGCTACATAGTCACATGATTTTTTAAGAATAGCTCTGGAATCCACGAATCTGTCATTGTGAAGAAGGAATGCAGGAATACGGAGAGTACCAGTCGGAAGTCCTGTTTCTTCATCCAGGTTTTCATAATTATAATCAATGTACCAGTTTACGCTGCTGTCAGTTACCATATCCACTCTGGCATCATTGAGTGTGGCAATGTTCATAAGCACTACCGAGGAGCCATCGGTCTGTACGGCTCTGCCAGCAAAGAAATCATCATAGTTTTCCTTGAAAATACGAATCGGGATCTTTTCATCTGTATCATTGCCGGCCAGATCGATACCTACAACAGATACAAATTTAATTTCAGGATGCTGTGCAAGGAGGGATAAGACCCCCTCTTTTCCATACTGCCCAGCAGGAATGTAATAGAGTAACTCGTCAGCCATGATATCCTCCTAAGTGATTGGAATCTAGTTCCAGATAAATAAAAATGACTCATCCACTAATGTGAATGAGTCATCTTTGACAGAATTATTAACTTATGGACTAAGTATACGTTATCCGTATTTACTTGTCAAGCTTAATTACAGACTATTTAGCAAGTAATTCACGTACAATGGTACTGATTACCTTACCATCCGCCTTGCCCTTAAGCTTTGCCATACAGGATTTCATAGCGAAACCCATGTTACGCTGTTCTTCCGGTATAGCATTCAAAGTTTCCTGCACAACCTTCCTGATCTCTTCTTCAGAGAGTTCAGCCGGGAGGTATTTCTGTAATACAGCGATTTCAGCATTGGTCTGATTAATCAGATCATCTCTGCCTGAATCAGCAAGTTCAGCGAGAGTTTCCTTACGCTGCTTTACTTCTTTGCGCAGAACGGTAATGACCTGGTCATCATTGAAATTCTGATGACCATTATCAATCTCAGCCTGTCTGATATGTGCCCGCGCCATGCGGATTACATTCAGAGCCAGTTTGCCTTCTGCCTTAGCTTTCATGGCCGATTTCATATCCGCCATAAGCTGTTCCTTAATTGACAATCTAATCACCCGATTACTGATTACTTGAACTTACGTTTTCTTGCTGCTTCAGACTTCAACTTACGTCTTACGCTTGGCTTTTCGTAATGTTCACGCTTTCTTACTTCAGAAAGAACCCCGGCCTTTTGGCAGGAACGTTTAAATCTGCGAAGAGCGCTTTCCAAAGATTCGCCCTTTCTGACCTTAATTTCAGACATGTTATCCCTCCCTCCCAATAAGACGATGGGGTGCTAATGCACACTATCTGATTATAATTTATTGTTCCCTACGTGTCAATTGATGAATTGAAAATCCATCAAAGTTTTTTATAGGCTGCGGAAGATAAAACATGAACTGCCTGTATTTTCCGCTTATTTATCTTCCGGGAATGGCGGCCAGCCCATAGCTTTTCCGCCTATGATATGCGCATGGAAATGGAATACGGTCTGTCCTGCTTCCGCCCCGGTATTGATTACCAGACGGAATCCATTATCTCCCAGTCCTTCCTGTTCAGCAATCTTCTTTACTACCAGGAAAAAGTCGGAAAAATTCTTATTGGTTTCATCGGTAAGTGCAAGAATGTTCTTTACATGCTGGCGCGGAATGAGCAGCACATGAACAGGTGCTGACGGGTTAATATCCCTGAACGCAAACCAGTGGTCATCTTCATAAACCTTTGTACTTGGAATTTCTCCTGCTGCAATCTTGCAGAATAAACAATCTTCCATATTGATTCCTCCCTTGCGCAATTATATACTGACGGCATTCCATACGTTTTCAGAAATCTGCAGATGCCGTATGCTGAAACATGCTTATGATGTTCCTGTTGTTAATTATAACACATTTGCGTTCGCATTTATCTTATTCTATGTTTCCCCCGTTAATTTGTTTTTTATCTTTTAAAGGTCAAATTTGATAAAAATAGTTGAGAAATGAATAAAATCGGACTATAATTATCATAAATTTAAATTTCATTTTCCTCATGCATTGACAACTTTCATATGGAGAATAAGAGATATGTTAATCACCAGAGAAACGGATTATGCAATACGTTTAATTCGCGCGCTTTTTGAAGCAAAATCCAATCGCCTGACCATCAAGGAAATCTGCGACAGTCAGTGTATTCCTCAGAATTTCGTATATAAGATTGCCAAAAAGCTGTCCCGCAAAGATATAATTGCTATCAAACGCGGAGTAAGCGGTGGATGCGTGCTTATCAAGGACCCCCATGATTTTTCACTTTATGATGTAATGGCGGCCATTGATGCGGTACGTCCGGTTTCCGCATGTACGGTTCCCGGCTTTTCCTGCCCTTACAGAGAAAAGAACTGCAACTTCTGCAATGTGCATAATCATCTGGAAGTCATGGAATCCCATCTGCAGGATACACTAAGCAATTTTTCCATATACGATTTGCTGGTCACACCGGCAAAACAATAGCCTGCTGATAATCTGCTATCCATGTAGTTATTCCGCCAACCTGAAAACCAACCTGAAAAGGACTGTGAAAAAATGATCGTTCTCATTTTTTCACAGTCCTTTTTTACTGATTCATATAACGATACCCATTCCGCCTACTTATCTGCCAATCTTTTCAACCGTTCTCCGGCAATAGCAAAAGCAGACAGAGTTTTGGCATCGTGAATATGCCCTTCTCTGATGTCCTCGAACACTTTTTTCAGAGGTATGGCTACCACATTAAGGAATTCACCTTCATCCAGATGCTGATGGGTATGCACCAGATTCTCCGCCAGATACAGGTGAATCAGCTCATTGCAGAATCCAGGTGTAGTATATACATCTCCTAAATGTATCAGCTCACCGGTATACCCAGTTTCTTCTTCCAGTTCCCGACGGGCGCAGGTCAGCCCATCTTCCCCCGGGTCCACCTTGCCTGCCGGAATTTCAAGAAGCACCTTATCCACAGGATACCGATACTGCTCTACAAACAGGACATTTCCATCCTTATCGATTGGAATGATGGCGCTGGCCTCCTGATGGAGTACCACTTCCCGATGTACCCGCCTGCCGGCCAGGTCCGCTTCATCTGTATACACCTTTATCAGATGTCCCTCAAAGACAGTTTTTCTGCTGATACGCTTTTCCTTCACTATACTCATATTACGACCCTGTACTTCCGATTCCACCTTCCCGTTTGCCGGAAGCGTTATCATCGTCAGCTTTCAGGTAAGCGGTAAAAATCCCTTGAGCAATGCGATCCCCTTTATTTACATGGAATACTTTATCCGTCATATTCAGCAGGGCTACCATAATATGGCCTTCATTATCCGGATTATTGTAATAATCCGCGTCAATGATTCCGGTACTGTTCGCCAGCATAATACCATGTTTGATTCCCATACTGGAACGAATATGGATGCTGAGATACTCTCCTGCCCCCATATATGCTTTTACTCCAGTAGGAATTACCGTCACTTTACCTGGCAGCAGATCCACATCGGCAGCACTTTCTATATCATACCCTGCGCTTTTTTCTGTTTTTCTTACCGGCAGATGGATATCCTGTCCGGCAAAGGCCGATACAACTTCAAATCCTCTTGTCATCTTTTATTATTCTCCATGAGCAATGCTTTTCTGGACAGATTGATACGGCCCTTGTCATCGATTTCAATGACCTTGACCATAATCTCATCCCCTTCATGCACTACATCTTCCGGTTTTTCCACTCTGTGCATTGCCAGCTGAGAAACATGAACCAGACCTTCCTTACCCGGAAGGATTTCCACAAAGGCGCCAAACTTCATCAGCCGGGTTACTTTGCCGAGATAGGTTTCTCCTACCTTCACTTCATGAGTCAGGCTTTCCACAATCTTTCTGGCCTGCTGCGCAGCCGATTCATCTTCCGACGCAATATATACGCGTCCATCTTCTTCAATGTCCATCTTGACACCGGTTTCCGCAATAATCTTATTGATGGTCTTACCGCCGGTACCGATGACATCACGAATCTTGTCTACCGGTATGGTCATGGTAATAATCTTCGGAGCATACTTGGACAGATGGTCTGCCGGCTTATCAATGCATGCCGCCATCTTGCCGAGGATGAACAGACGGCCCTTTCTGGCCTGCTGAAGCGCGGACAGGAGAATATCACGGGAAAGTCCGTGAATCTTGATATCCATCTGAATGGCGGTAACGCCTTTTGCTGTGCCCGCTACCTTGAAATCCATATCGCCAAGGGCGTCTTCCATGCCCTGGATATCGGTCAGAATAGTAAAATGTTCTCCTTCCTTAACCAGACCCATAGCAATACCGGCTACCGGAGCCTTAATCGGAACACCTGCGTTCATGAGGGACAGTGTGCTTCCGCATACGGACGCCTGGGAAGAAGAGCCATTGGATTCAAGAATTTCAGAAACCACACGGATGGCATAAGGGAATTCTTCTACCGATGGGATTACCGGAACCAGGGCTCTTTCTGCCAGAGCGCCATGACCGATTTCACGGCGTCCAGGACCACGGGACCCCTTGGTTTCCCCTACACTGTATGACGGGAAATTATACTGATGGATATATCTCTTTTCTTTTATGGTTGTCAGATCATCGATAATCTGTGTTTCAGACATCGGTGCCAGAGTTGTAATGGTCAGCGCCTGTGTCTGTCCACGGGTGAACAGGGCTGAACCATGAACCCTTGGAAGAAGTCCTACTTCGCAGGTAATTGGACGGATTTCATCCAATGCACGTCCATCCGGACGAATCTTATCTACGGAAATCATATGTCTGACAATGGACTTTGTCAGATGATCAAGGCATGCGTCCACATCGGCTGCATTGTCCGGATAAATTTCCTTAAAGTGTTCTTCCGCTTCCTTCCGGACTTCTGCCATATGTGCTTCACGTGTCAGCTTATCTGGATTAAAAATAGCATCCTTAAGCGGACCGGCAGCGTAATCATGAATCGCCTGTTCGATATCTGCCGGAATTTCCGGGAATACCAGTTCCATCTTTGGTTTTCCTGCTTCCGCAACAATCTGCTTCTGGAAGGCAACCAGTTTCTTAATGGCCTCATGGCCAAACATAATGGCATCAAGGACCTGTTCTTCCGGAACTTCTTTTGCGCCGCCTTCCACCATGAGGATTGCCGTTTCAGAACCGGCAACCGTTATGTTCATGGAAGAAGCCGCCAGCTGTTCCTGTGTTGGGTTGATGACATACTGGCCATCTACACAGCCTACACGGACGCCGGCAATTGGTCCATCCCATGGAATATTGGAAATAGCCAGAGAAGCGGATGCCCCCAGCATTCCGCACAATTCAGGCGCATTATCCTGTTCAACAGACAGTACAGTAGCTACTACATGAACGTCATGTCTGCATCTCTTATCAAACAACGGACGAATAGGACGGTCAATGAGGCGTGCATTTAAAATGGCAGAGTTTCCCGGACGACCTTCTCTTCTGAGGAATCCTCCCGGCATCTTCCCCACCGCATACATTTTTTCTTCATAATCCACTGTAAGGGGGAAGAAGTCGGTTCCTTCTCTGGCTTCCTTGCTGATTGTAGAAGTGACCAGTACCACTGTATCCCCGTATCTGACCAGAACTGCTCCGCTTGCCTGTTTTGCCATTTTGCCGGTTTCAATTACCAGTTTACGGCCGGCCAGCTCCATTTCAAATGTTTTGAACATTCCATGTTCCTCCTATATACCACTTTTATCATATTGTTTCATTATACCACGAGTATATGGATAAAATACACTTTACAGATCCCTGCCATGTCCTGGGGATAAAACAGATCCAGGTGACTTTATCTGCCTCTGCGCGGCCCTTTGCCCATAAAACAAAATACGCATAAAAAAGAAGGCTGTCCGGCATTTCAACCGGTTCAACCTCCTTTATATGATTATTCCTTCATCAGCTCATGGGCTCTGCTGACGCCCTGGCGAATCTTCTCACAACTCTGATTAAACTGTTCTCTTTCTTCTTCTGTGAGGTCATATTCCAGTACTTTCTCAATGCCGTTCTGACCTACTACCGCAGGAACACCTGCACATATTCCTGTATGTCCATATTCCCCGTGAAGCGGTGCGCTGAGCATAAAGATTTTCTTATCATCAGCAAATACGGCCCGGGCAATGGATGCGGCTACTGCGCCGATACCAAATTCTGTACAGCCTTTTCCCTTATAGATTCTTCTGGCTGTATCCAGAATATGCTTTCTGGCCTGTTCCCGGTCTATATGGATACCAAATTCTCTGGCAGCCTTTTCAAAAGGCTGTCCCATAAAATCGATATGTGACCAGGGAATCATCTGGCTGTCGCCATGTTCCCCCATGACAAGTCCGTCGAAGGAGTTATGATCCAGTCCGGTAAGCTGGGAAAGATAATCGGTCAATCGGGCAGAATCCAGGCTGGTTCCTGTACCAAACACATGTCCTTCCGGCAGAATGCCTGATTCCGATATAACCTGAGTAATTACATCACAGGGATTGGCCACATTGATAAACACCCCGGAGAAACCGCTGGCCTGGACCTTTTCCATACAGGAGATAATCAGTCGGGCTGTAAAAATCAGTTCATTATCCCGGTTTTCTGCGCTCATGCTCGTCTTTCCTGCGGTATTGATGATTATTCCACAATCCCCCAGTTCCGGATATCCTGCACTTTCATAATGCACTTTCCCCGGCATGAATTTCACTGCATCATTCAGGTCCTGAACCTGGCTGGCCGCAGCGATTTCATTAATATCGCATATTTTGACAATATCCGCAGCATCCAGCATTCCGGCTGCATACGCAATGTGTGATCCAACATGTCCTGCCCCAATAATTCCCAAAATTCTTTTATGCATAGCTGCCTCCTGTTGTTTTACCTGTGCTAAAGCACAACCTCACCTGAAAAAACATGCACATAAACAGATCGCCTGAGATATTATATTAGCAAAAAAAGAGATGGGAATAAAATCCTCATCTCTTTTTTATAATTACTTAATGCGCAGACCAAGCTTTTCGCCGAGAGCTCTGTAACGGTTAATATCCTTCTTCTGCAGGTATGCGAGAAGGTTTCTACGACGGCCAACCATCTTGAGCAGGCCACGACGGGAATGATGATCCTTCTTGTGGGACTTCAGATGTTCGGTCAGAAGAGCAATTCTCTTGGAAAGCATAGCAATCTGTACTTCCGGAGAGCCTGTGTCACCTGGATGTACTGCATAAGCGGTCATGATTTCTTTTTTCTGTTCAGCTGTTAACATAATCTTTTCCTCCTGAAATATAAATAGCCATATCTGGGTCAACGTTGGAGATTCGTTTAACTCAGGTACAGTTCAACCTTTTAGATTATACATGCCGCCTCTGTTTTTTTCAAGTGTTCCCGGAAAATTCTGTCGTTTTACTGATATTCTGTAAAACCCGTCATTCCTCAGACAGCAGCGGCATCGGCTCCGCCTGTGATTATTTCCCGCCAAGCATCATGCGGTCGCTCACATCATCAGTTACTTCTTCAAATTTTCTGAGAAGCATATCTATTGTCAGCTCTTTTTTCTGTTCCGCATTATAATCTGCAATGATTTTCCCATCATTCATCATAATCAGACGGTTTCCCAGTCGAAGGGCGTCTCTCATATTATGAGTAATCATAAGGGTCGTCAGCTTCTGTTCCGTAACAATCTGATTGACCAGATTAAGTACGGTCTCCGCTGTTTTCGGATCCAGCGCAGCCGTAGGTTCATCCAGCAGAAGAACTTCCGGGCGGCGCATGGTGGCCATAAGCAGCGTTACCGCCTGGCGCTGTCCGCCGGAAAACAGACCGATTCTCGCCGTCATCCGGTTTTCCAGTCCAAGTCCCAGTCGGGCTACCAGGTTCTGATAATACTGTTCTCTGCTCGGTGTAAATGCCCAGCGGAGTCTGTGGCAAAGTCCGCGCCGGTCAGCCAGCATCAGATTTTCCTGAAGCTGCATCCCTGCTGCTGTCCCCTTCATCGGATCCTGGAAAACGCGGCCGATATATTTAGCCCGTTTGTATTCAGGCATTCTGGTAACATCCTTGCCATCAATTTCAATCAGTCCCTCATCCGGGATAAGTGCGCCTGCAATCAGGTTAAGCAGTGTACTCTTTCCTGCGCCATTACTTCCGATAACCGTGCAGAAATCCCCATCATTCATTGTCAGTGAAATTCCCCGAATCGCTTTCTTTTCATTCACTGTGCCCTTAAAGAAGGTCTTTTTAACATCTGTTACTTTCAGCATAACCTCAACCTTCCTTTCCCGCAGCGATATGCGTCTTAATCAGCGGCATAGACAGTGCCAATACTACCACAACGGCAGTAAAGAGCTTTAAGTCATTCGGTTCCATGCCCATGTAAAGAACCACAGCAATGATAACCCGGTAAATCACAGAACCAACCATAACCGCAATAAGGGATGTCTTAAAGGAGGTCGCATTCAGCACCACTTCACCGATAATGATAGACGCAAGGCCGATAACCAGCGTACCAATCCCCATGCCTACATCTGCGAATCCGTTATTCTGTGCCACTACAGCGCCACAGGCACTAATAAGACCGTTGCTGAGCAGCAGTCCCAGAATAGTCATGGTGTCTGTATTTACCCCCTGCGCTCTCATCATATGCACATTAAATCCGGTAGCGCGGATGCACATGCCTAGTTCTGTGCCGAAAAACCAGTATACCCACAGCACCAGTACAAGAATCAATCCACCAGATACTACCAGAGCCGCAACGGAACTTCCACAGTCCAGAAACCGGGAAGCCAGTCGGAAAATCGTATCTGTGCGGAGCAGGGATACATTCGCCTTACCCATAATATGCAGATTGATGGAATACAGTGCAATCATAGTCAGAATTCCTGCCAGGATTGCGGGAATCTTAAGCTTTGTATACAGAATACCTGTAACCGCACCTGCCACCATGCCACCGATAACTGCTGCCACAATGGCCAGCCACGGAGACACTCCGGCCACCACCATGGTAGCCGCTATAGCTCCCCCGAGAGGGAAGCTCCCTTCACATGTCATATCCGGAACATCCAGAATTCGAAAGGAAAGAAATACCCCCAGGGACAGGATAGCCCACATAAGCCCCTGTGCCCCTGTAGAAATCGCCAGATCCATTTATATACCCCCAGAATGAAAAAGGGTCTGAATCGCCCTTTTCCCTGTAAAAAAAGGAACTTCCGTATAACGTCCGGAAGTTCCTGATACCCTCAGTATAACCAGCCGCGCAGTCTGTTTTTCATTTGCACAGGACCAGCGGCTATACTCAGATTAACTTAGCTCTGTCAAGAACGGACTGCGGAACTTTGATTCCCAGCTTATCCATTTCGGCCTTGTTAATATACAGATGTGTGACAGGTGCACCCTCTACAGGAAGATCCTTGACTTCCTTCTTCCCTTCCAGAATGTCCGCTGCCATCTCGCCAGCCCTATGCCCAATATCATAGAAGCTGATAGATTCCGAAGCGAAAGCTCCATTCTTTACATGCCCCACTTCTGCGCCATATACAGGAATATGGCCTCTGTCAGCCACAGACATCAGAGTCGGTATGGAAGATGCCACTACATTGTCTGTTGGAACGTAAATCGCATCCACCTTGCCAAGGAAGCCTTCAGCTACCTGCTGAATATCATTTACATTGTTGACAGTGAGTTCCTTAACCTGGATTCCCATTGACTTACATGCCTTCTTCAGATCGGCAACCTGAACCACGGAATTAGCTTCGCTGGAGTTATACAGAACCCCAAGAGTCTTAATATCCGGCTGGATTTCCTTAATCAATGCCAGCTGTTTATCCAATGGCGCTCTGTCTGATGTACCGGTTACATTGCTATCCGGATGAGCTTCATCATTCATAAGCTTAGCTGAGGTATAGCTGGTAATCGCTGTCCCTACAATCGGAATGGTATCCGTCGCATTGGCCATAGCCTGCGCTGCCGGCGTAGAGATTGCGCAAATCAGATCTACATTGCCGGAAACAAAGCGAGACGCAATCGAATTGAGATTTGACTGATCCCCCTGCGCGTTCTGCTGATCAATTTCTACCTTATCGCCCAGACCACGTTCATTCAGTGCGGCTACAAATCCCTTGTTGGCTTCATCAAGGGCCGGATGCTGTACAATCTGTACAATTCCTACTTTTTTCTTTCCCTGTGCTGAATCGGTACCACAGCCTGAAATGAAGCCTGCCATCATGGTTCCCACAACGGCCGCTGCCAGTACCTTTTTCCACTTATTTCCTACCATTCTACTTTTCCTCCCATAATTACAATTATTCTCCGCTTCACGGCTCAGGCCGGCCCCTTCACTTGCACCTGATTAGCAGAGACTCTTATGTATTGCGAGTATTATAGCACAGAAGTGCCATAAAAAGAAGAGACATCTCCTGAATGAAGGCACTAAAAAATAGATGCGATAAAATCACATCTATTTTCTATGCTTCATTATTCAGCTGTGTGAGCTGCTACAACGGACTTTCCTTTATAGAAACCGCATTCTGGGCAAACCCTATGAGGCATCTTCAGTGCGTGGCACTGTGGACATTCCACCAGTCCCGGGACTGTCAGCTTCCAGTTAGCACGTCTCTTGTCGCGACGGGACTTGGAATTTTTTCTCTTTGGACTTGGCATTTCGGCACCTCCTTACCGCTCGGATTACTCCGTTATTTTCGGTTCACGATTCTGTAACCGCTCCCCACTCATCGTTCTCACGAAGAAAATTATCAACTTCAATATTATACGAAGTGGCGCAGTTTTTGTCAATAACCTTCTGCGTTAGTCTGCAAACTCTTCGCGAACCGTACTGATCAACGCATCAAAATCATTCAGCCAGCCAAGCACCTGCTCTATCATATAGGGTATAGCCTGCCTGCCACGCGTTGTAATGGTATAGATTCTTCTGCTTCGTTTATCAGGAGAATCCCATTGGCTTTTTACAAATCCCTTATCTTCCAGCAACCGAAGAACCGGATAGAGCTCATTGGGATTCGGCTTATAAGTATTATGTGTTCTGGCAAATATATCTTTTTCCAGCCGATTTCCATAGCTGTTGGATTCCGAAAGAAGTTTCAGTACAAATGTTGCTGTAAGCAATCTTTTCCACTGACGTCGGGTAACAAGTTCATTAATGTCTTCTACCCAGGGTGCTACTTTTTCCTTCTCGTCTTTTTTGTAGTCTGCCATGATGAATCACCCTTTCTGACTTATGCCAAACTTTGAACTGAAGGCTTTGCCTGTATTATAGAGTATTTTTACAATTTCATCAATAATTTTACATGGGAATAAGGTTCTGATACCTGAATTCCTCCAGGATAAGCTATATCTTCCTTAATCACTTACTCTGACCGGTCTGATGAATGACCATCTGTTTTTCATCCTTGCGCATACGGAAGAAATTATACACGTTTTCCGCTACTTTCCGGTTCATTCCCTTTGCCTGTGTCAATTCCTCGACAGAAGCCTTTTTCATCTCATCCAGAGAACGGAATGCGTGCCACAGTGCCTTTCGTCTTGCCGGCCCTACCCCTTCAATATGGTCCAGTATGGATTCCGTATTGCGCTTGGCATGCCACTGTCTGTGATAAGTAATGACAAACCGATGCGCCTCATCCCGGATATACTGAAGAAGTTGCAATGCCGGTTCATGCCGGTCCAGAACAATGGGTTCATCGCTATCTTCCACATAGATTTCTTCCATGCGCTTGGCCAGTCCGATAACCGGTGCATCTACACCGCACCCGCGAATGACCGGAATAGCCGCATTCATCTGAGGCAAGCCGCCATCCAGAACTATCAGATCCGGTTCCGGCCAGTCTTTCTCTGTGCCATACCGCCGTTCCATAACCTCGGCCATAGACTTAAAATCATCAGGTTTCCCCTGTGTGGTGCGAAGTTTAAATTTCCTGTATTCCTTCTTCGCCGGACGCCCCTGTTCAAATACCACCATGGACCCCGTGGTTTCCGCCCCCTGATTATGCGAAATATCGAAGCATTCCATCCGTTCCGGAAGCCGGGGCAAATGAAGGAGTACCTTCAGCTTTTTCAATGCTCCCGCCTCCCGGGCATCCTGATATGCCCACTGCAGCTTTTTATCCTTCAAATATTTAGCTGCATTTTCCATAGCCATATCTTTCAGCCCGCGCTTAAATCCTCTCTCCGGAACGACAACTTCTACATGACTGCCTCTCCTGTCAGAAAGCCATTCTTCCAGAAGCTTCTGCTCCTCTGGAAGCACAGGAACCAGTACACATTTCGGTATAATGGCCGCATTGGCTCCATAAAAATCCTTTATAAATGCCGCAATGATTTCCTCATCTGTTTCTTCCTGGCTTTCGGGAATATTGAAATTTTCCTTGCCAATCATTTTTCCATATCGTACATAAAAAATCTCAATGGCCGAATGCCCGCCATCCCGCGCCAGGCCAATTACATCAAAATCTCCGTCCTTAGCTACGATATTCTGCCTTTGCTGCACACTCATAATGGCCCGGATCTGATCTCTGAACAGGGCGGCCTTCTCATACTCCATCCGTTCAGAAGCTCTGCGCATATCCTGCTCCAGCGTACGGACGAGTTCCGTGTTCTTTCCTTCAAAAATATCACATATGGCCTTTACATATTCCATATATTTCTCATGACTGATTTTCCCGCAGCAGGGACCGGTACAAAGCCCCAGGTAATATTGAAGACAGGGTCTGTCCACGCGCATGCTCCGGCATGTCCTTATCGGAAACCGCCTTTCAATAAGGCGCAGAGCCCTCCGCAGACCGCCTACATCGGTAAACGGACCATAATACCGGGAAAATCCATCGCGCTTCAGGTTTCTTGTCACAAAGATGCGGGGCCATTCTTCACCGGTAATTTTCACATACGGATACGTCTTATCATCCCGCAGGGAAATGTTGTATTTCGGATGCAGTTCCTTTATCAGGTTGCATTCCAGAATCAGCGCCTCCATCTCCGTATTGGTCATGGTAATATCCAGATCGTCCGCGTGCCTTATCATGGCAGCCACTTTGGGTGACCGGTTCTTATCTTCCCGTACATAGGAGCGTACACGATTTTTTAAATTGACCGCCTTGCCAACATAGATAACCCTGCCATTCTTATCTTTCCACCGGTATACACCGGGAGTCGTAGGCAGTGATTCTACTTTGGCGCGGATTTTGTCATTGACATCAATCATTCTTCTCCCTTTCCATAAATTTCTTCGTTCTGTCCATAACTATCCGGAGATACTGTCCAGTATAGGATTTTTTCTCACGGCATATGTCTTCCGGAGTGCCGACCGCGACAATCTCGCCGCCCCAGTCGCCCCCTTCCGGACCCAGATCAATGATGTAGTCTGCTACTTTGATCACATCCAGGTTATGTTCAATAACCACTACCGTGTTACCGGCATCGACCAGCTTCTGAAGCACCAGCAGCAGTTTACGTATATCCTCTGAATGAAGGCCTGTTGTCGGTTCATCCAGGATATACAGGGTATCCCCGGTATTTCTCCTCATCAGTTCTGTTGCCAGCTTTACACGCTGCGCCTCCCCGCCTGACATGGTAGTCGCCGGTTGTCCCAGATGGATGTATCCCAGCCCCACTTCCTGCATTGTTTCCAGTTTCCGCAGGATTTTAGGATGGTTTTCAAAGAAAGGAATCGCTTCATCCACTGTCATATTCAGTACATCATAAATATTCTTTCCTTTATAATGGACTTCCAGTGTTTCCCGGTTATACCGCGCGCCATGACATACTTCGCAGGGCACATAGACATCGGAAAGAAACTGCATTTCAATCTTTATGATGCCATCCCCATGACAGGCTTCACATCGTCCACCTTTTACATTGAAGCTGAACCGCCCCGGCTTATAGCCTCTCATCTTGGCCTCCGAGGTCTGGCTGAACAGTTCACGTATATCGCTGAAAACTCCTACATAGGTGGCCGGATTGGATCTTGGCGTACGTCCAATGGGCTGCTGATCAATATTAATTATTTTATCAATATATTCCGCTCCGCGTATTTCCCGGCATTTCCCGGCTCCAAAAGGCGTCTTATTCAGCTTATTGGACAGGCCTTTGAAAAGAATATCATTTACCAGCGTACTCTTGCCTGAACCAGATTCACCGGTAACCACAGTAAATGCCCCCAGAGGAATGGATACATCAATATTTTTAAGGTTATGTTCCTGAGCTCCGAGGACCTGCAGGAAAAGGCCATTACCCTTTCTGCGATGTTCTGGAAGCGGTATATACTTCTTCCCTGATAGATACAGACCGGTAATGGAAGCCGGATTGGCCTCAATTTCCTGCGGTGTTCCTTCCGCCATTACCCGGCCGCCGTTGTCGCCGGCTCCTGGGCCAATATCCACAACCCAGTCAGCGGCCCGGATGGTATCTTCATCGTGTTCCACCACAATGACCGTATTTCCCAGATTGCGCATCCCCTTCAATGTGGCAATCAGCCGGTCATTATCCCGCTGATGAAGCCCGATGGATGGTTCATCCAGTATGTACAGTACCCCTACCAGCCCTGAGCCAATCTGCGTAGCCAGACGTATTCTCTGCGCTTCGCCGCCGGAAAGCGTTGCCGCACTTCTTGCCAGGGTAAGATAATCCAGCCCTACATTGACCATGAAGGTGAGCCGATTTCTGATTTCCTTCAGAATCTGAGCGGCAATAATCTTTTCTTTTTCTGTCATTTCGACATGACGGAAAAAGTCCAGAAGCGCGCTGACTGACATGGCTGAAATTTCTGCAATGTTCTTATTTCCTATTTTGAATGCCAGGATTTCAGGCTTCAGCCTGGCCCCGTGGCAGACCGGGCATGGACGTTCCACCAGATATTCCGCCAGATCTTCTTTCATCTTATCTGTAAACGCTTCTTCATATCGCCTTTTTACCATGGGTATGATGCCTTCAAACATACGGGTATACTGCTTTACTTCGCCGCGCATATTCTCGTATTCAAAATCCAGCGGATCTCCGCCCCCATACATAAAGACGTCTTTGGCTTCTGGGGAAAAATCATTAAAACAGCTATCCATGGTCAGGTCGTAATGTTTAAGCAGTGCCCCCAGCTGACGCATGAGCCAGCTATCCGGATTTACCGGAAATGGCCGTATGGCCCCCTGGCGGAAGGATATGTCCTTATCTGGCATCACCCGATCAAAATCCACTTCAAGGGATGACCCCAGGCCTGTGCAGGCAGGACATGCCCCCAGAGGATTGTTGAATGAGAATATTCTTGGCTCCGGTTTGGGCAGGGAAATCCCACATTCCGGACAGGCGAAATGAACGCTGAACATATGATCCTCTCCGCCGATTTCATTGACAATCACCATACCATTGCCAAGCTGCAGTGCTGTTTCCACCGAATCGGTAAGCCTCTTGGTGATTCCTTCCTTTATGATGATACGGTCAACCACTACTTCAATCGTATGTTTTTTTGTTTTTTCCAGAATAATATCATCAGCCAGAATCCGGATGGCTCCATCCACACGTACACGAACATATCCTTCCCGGCGAAGCTGTTCAAGCAGCTTCTTGTGCGTCCCTTTTTTGCCAAATGCCACCGGCCCCAGAATCATAATCTTCGTGCGCGGTTCCATGTCCTCTACTGCATCCACAATCTGATCCACGGTCTGTCTCTTTATAGGCTTTCCACACCGGGGACAGAACGCACGGCTCGCATGGGCAAACAGCATACGAAGATAATCATGGATTTCCGTCACCGTGCCTACTGTGGATCTTGGATTATGGCTTGTCGATTTCTGATCGATGGATATGGCCGGAGACAGCCCTTCAATTTTATCTACATCAGGCTTATTCATCTGACCGAGAAACTGCCGGGCATAGGCAGAGAGTGACTCTACGTATTTACGCTGTCCTTCTGCATAAATGGTGTCAAAGGCCAGGGACGATTTTCCCGATCCCGACAATCCACTGAATACAATCAGCTTATTTCTCGGGAGTGTCAGGCTGATATTCTGCAGATTATTCTGTCTTGCCCCCTGAATAACGATTCCTTTTTCCATAAGACCTCCATGGGAATATAAAAGGGGATACAAAACCCTATATGGTTTTCCCCCTTTAATATCATTTGGTTATACTCTTTTCTTAAACTGGCGGTTTATTCGTTTTCTCCCGCTCTTCATAGTCTTCATTGCCGCATCTGACCGAGAACCGAACCGTTCATTCCACTGCTGCCTGAGCTGTGCCAGCCTGTCTCTCCACATAGCTGCTTCTTCAAACTCCAGAGCTTTGGCTGCACGTTTCATATCCCGCTCTGTTTCGGTAATCTGCTGATACAGTTCATCATCAGAAATTTCCTGTTTCTTTCCGCCTCTGTAATCGGCCGGCTTTTCATCCACCTTAGTCAGATCAATCAGATCTTTGACCCGTTTCTGCACCGTCCGGGGAATTATATGATGTTCCTCATTATACTTTTGCTGAATCGAGCGGCGGCGGTTGGTTTCCTCTATGGCGTACCGCATCGATTTGGTTATTCTGTCAGCATACATGATGACATGTCCGTGCGCATTTCTGGCTGCACGGCCAATTACCTGAATCATAGATGTTTCAGAACGCAGGAAGCCTTCCTTATCCGCATCCAGAATGGCGACCAGTGAAACTTCCGGCATATCCAGCCCTTCGCGAAGAAGGTTTATACCAACCAGCACGTCAAAAACCCCGGCGCGCAGGTCCCGTATGATTTCAGCACGCTCAATGGTTGCTACGTCGGAATGGAGATATCTGACCTTGACTCCCATTTCCGTCAGGTAATCGGTCAGGTCCTCTGCCATTTTCTTAGTCAGTGTAGTAACCAGCACCCTTTCATTGAGCTTTTCCCGTTTATGAATTTCTCCCAGAAGATCATCAATCTGCCCCTCAATTGGACGCACTTCAATATCCGGATCCAGAAGTCCAGTCGGGCGAATAATCTGTTCCGCCGTATTGGTCGACACTCCCAGTTCATACGGTCCCGGCGTTGCCGATACGTAAATTACCTGGTTGATTCTTTCCGTAAACTCATCAAATGTCAGCGGACGATTATCCAACGCACTGGGCAGACGGAACCCATAATCCACCAATGTGGTCTTTCGTGAACGGTCACCATTATACATAGCCCGAAGCTGTGGCACCGTAACGTGGGATTCATCAATCATAAGCAAATAGTCGTCAGGGAAATAATCCAGGAGAGTATAAGGAGGATCTCCGGGCTTGCGATTCGACATATGTCGTGAATAATTTTCAATGCCTGAACAATATCCCACTTCCTGCATCATTTCCAGATCATATTCTGTACGCTGTTTGAGGCGCTGTGCTTCCAGCAGCTTATCCTGTGCCTTCAACACCTTCAGACGTTCATCCAGTTCCTTTTCAATACTGGTAATCGCCCTTTTCAGTTTGGGTCCTGTAGTTACGTAGTGCGAAGCCGGGAAAATGGCGATATGGTTTCGTTCTGCCACCGTTTCTCCGGTAAGCACATCAAATTCAGTCAGCCGGTCAATCTCATCACCAAACATTTCAATGCGCACCGCCGTATTATTTGAAGCGGCAGGGAATACATCAATCGTATCCCCGTGCACACGAAACGTATCCCGTGTGAAGTTTATATCATTTCTCAGATACTGCATCTCCACAAGCCGGCTTAACAAATTCTCCTGCGTAATTTCTTCCCCCGGCCGCAGGGACAGTCCCATGGTGCTGTAATCTTCCGGATCCCCTAACCCGTAAATACAGGACACCGAAGCAACAATGATTACATCCCGCCGTTCAAACAACGCCATTGTGGCCGAGTGACGCAGTCGGTCGATTTCTTCATTTCTTGAAGAATCCTTTTCAATATATGTATCAGTAGTCGGTATATAGGATTCCGGCTGATAATAATCATAATAGCTGACAAAATAATACACCGCATTGTCAGGGAAAAAATCCTTAATCTCACTGGCTGTCTGTGCCGCCAGCGTCTTATTCGGTGAAATAATAAGGGTAGGCCTCTGTACCTGCTGAATAATATTGGCCATGGTAAATGTCTTACCTGTACCCGTAGCCCCTACAAGGACCTGTGCCCAGTGTCCGTCATTGAGCCCATCGACCAGCGTGTGAATAGCTTTAGGCTGGTCCCCCATAGGTTTAAAAGGAGCCTTCAGCGTGAAAGGAATGGCCGGTTCCTGGTAATTACGTTTAATGCGGGATTTGTTCATAAGTGTACCTCGTTTTCTTTTCTCATTATATCATCAGAGGCAACCATATGTTCAGGGGCAGCCAGGGCCTGTCCGGCCGGCATTTTGCCTTCTCCTGAATCAGTTTTCTCTTTCCATGTGTAAAGATTAAAAAAGTGCTGTGAACTGTCACAACACTTTTAATTACCTGTTTATCGAAGCAGTCTGGAAACCACATAAACCAGAGCCGCGACGGCCAGTATTGCCCCAAATCCGACAAAGGCAAACCAGACCGCGACTGCCAGCAGCATAAGGAAGCCAATGAAGGCCGCCCCATACAGGATCTTCTTCCACAGCGGCAGACTGTGTATATGAATTACATGGATTCCTGCCTGTTTTGCAGCATCATCCCAGTCCATCTGTTCCCGGCTGCGCTCTTCCTGTCCGTTTTCGTTCAGCGTAAGGCCCTGAAAATCATGGACATCGGTTTCACTCATCACCTGAGGCTCTTCATGAACCTGTGTATTCTTATCTTCTGTCATCCGTTTATCCTCATATTTTGACCAGCTGCAGTTTCAGAACCCGGCAATTACAACACATCCTGCACATATTTTCCTGCAACGCTGTCATTCAACTTATGATTTAATATTATCATAGTTTGACATATTTTATCCAGAATCCATCTCATCCCATTTTCTCTTCTGCCTGCACGAAGGCAGCAAAAAGACTGATGCCTTCATAAGCATCAGTCTTTTCTGTTCATGATTTAACTGTTGATTCAGCCCGGATTACAGAGCCTGCAGTTTCTTAATCAGAATACCACTGACCATGCGCGGATTAGCCTTACCATGAGATTTCTTCATGATCTGTCCAATCATTGCGCCCATAGCCTTCTTATTGCCGGACTTGAAGTCAGCCACAGCCTTTGGATTTTCAGCAATCGCTTCATCCACCATGGCTTCCAGTGCACCGGTATCGCTAATCTGAACCAGTCCCTGTTCCTTAACAATAGTCTCAGCGCTCTTGCCGGTTTCCCACATTTCAGGGAAAATCTTCTTGGCAATCTTGCCGGAAATAGTCCCCTTGGTGATAAGCTTCAGCAGTTCAGCCATAGCTTCCGGAGTCACCTTGGAATCTTTGATTTCCAGACCGTTTTCGGACAGCTTGCCTGCCAGTTCACCCATCAGCCAGTTGCACGCTTCCTTGGCATCAGCCCCTGCTTTGACCATAGCTTCAAAGAAATCCGCTCTGTCCTTATCGCTGGTCACATACGCAGCATCATAAGCGGACAGGCCATAGGATTCCATATACCGTGCCTTACGGGCATCCGGAAGTTCCGGCAGTGTCTTTCTGATGTTTTCAATATATTCATCAGATACGGTGAACGGGACAAGGTCCGGTTCCGGGAAGTAACGATAATCGTTGGCTTCTTCCTTGGAACGCATGCTCTTGGTTACCCCTTCATTTTCATCCCAGGTTCTGGTTTCCTGCTTGATGGTACCGCCTGCTTCAAGAATTTCTGCCTGACGCAGTGCTTCATATTCAATAGCCCGTTCAACCCCTTTAAAGGAGTTGATATTCTTAATTTCTGTCTTGGTGCCCAGTTCCTTCTGTCCTACCGGACGTACAGATACATTGGCATCGCAGCGCAGAGAACCTTCTTCCATACGGCAGTCTGAAATGCCGCAGTACTGAAGAATGGCACGCATCTTTTCCATATAGGCAACCGCCTGTTTAGCTGATCTCATATCCGGTTCGGATACGATTTCCAACAGTGGTGTGCCTGTACGGTTGTAATCTACCAGGGAATAATCCGCTGTGGTGATGGAAGAGCCATGATGAACCAGCTTGCCGGCATCTTCTTCCATATGCGCACGGGTAATGCGGATACGGCTTACTTCCCCATCCACTTCCACGTCGAGATAGCCATGTTCACAGATTGGCAGGTCAAACTGGGAAGTCTGGAAATTCTTCGGAAGGTCCGGATAGTAATAATTCTTTCTGTCAAATTTGCTGAAGCGGGAGATTTCGCAGTTCAATGCCAGTCCGGCACGCACAGCAAATTCAAGTACTTTCTTATTCAGCACCGGCAATACGCCTGGAAGTCCCAGACATACCGGGCAGACATTGGTATTCGGGTCTGCACCAAAAGAGGTTTTGCAGTTACAGAAAATCTTTGTGGCCGTATGAAGCTCTGTATGCACTTCAAGCCCAATTACTGCTTCGTATTTCATGCTTACATTTCTCCTTTCGGTGCGGTCTTTGTGAATTCAGGATGATTCTGTTCAAATGTGTACGCTGCACGTAAAATCTTCTTTTCTCCCAGTGCCGGTCCGATAATCTGCATGCCCAGCGGCAGTCCATTGTGGAATCCTGCCGGGATGCTGATAGACGGTAAACCAGCCAGGTTGACCGGGACGGTACAGATATCTTCCATATACAGAGACAGCGGATCAGAGAATGCGCCAAACTTAAATGCTGTGCCGGATGCAGACGGTGCAATCAGTACATCACACTGTTCATAGGCCCGGTCAAAGTCTTCCTTAAGCAGGCGGCGAACCTTGAGCGCCTTCTTATAATAGGCATCATAATATCCTGCGGAAAGTACATAGTTCCCCAGCATGATACGGCGTTTAACTTCCTTGCCGAAGCCCTGTGTTCTGGTATTGATGTACATATCCACAATGTTATCTCCCGGAGCACGGAATCCATAGCTTACGCCATCATAACGTGCCAGGTTGGAGCTGGCTTCTGCCGGTGCAATAATGTAATAAACCGATACACCGCTCTTAATATGCGGAATAGAAACCGGAACAATTTCAGCTCCTGCTTCCTTAAAGAAAGCAATGGCCTTTTCAATAGCTTCTCTGGTTTCCGGTTTAATGCCCTTTCCGAAGAATTCTTCCGGAACGCCGATCTTCATGCCCTTGACATCATTGACCAGAGCTTCGGTATAGTCTGCCTTTTCCATAGGGATAGAGGTAGAATCCCGTTCATCATGCCCTGCAATCGCGTTGAGAACGATAGCCGCATCAGTTACATCTCTGGTAATCGGTCCAATCTGGTCCAGAGAGGAAGAAAAGGCAATAAGGCCATAACGGGAAACCAGGCCATAGGTTGGCTTCAGGCCTACCAGGCCGCAGAAAGAAGCCGGCTGACGGATAGATCCGCCGGTATCAGAGCCCAGTGCCCAGACCGCTTCCCCTGCTGCTACAGCCGCTGCGCTGCCGCCAGAAGAACCGCCAGGTACATATTCCGTGTTCCACGGATTCATGGATGGCCCAAAATAAGAGTTCTCGGTAGAGCTGCCCATGGCGAATTCATCCATATTGGTCTTACCTACCGACACATAATCATTGGCTTCCAGTCGTTCAATAACCCCTGCATCATAAGGAGATGTCCAGTTTTCCAGCATACGGGAAGCCGCTGTACATTTCTGTCCTCTGATGACAATGTTATCCTTGATTGCTCCGGGAATACCGGCCAGTGCAGCAATTTTTTCACCTGCTGCAATTTTAGCATCCACTGCCGCTGCCTGCTTCAGTGCTTCTTCATCATTGACAGAAAGGAAAGCATGAATATCGCCCTCCACCTGCTGACGATGTGCAATGAACTGTCTGGTTAATTCCACAGAAGAAATTTCCTTCTGTATCAGCTTTTCATGAAGTTCATGAATTGTATAACCCACTTGTCTGCCTCCTATATGATTCTAGGTACTTTGAAATAACCGTCTTCTTTTTCCGGCGCATTCATCAAAGCCTGTTCGTTAGTAAAAGATGTATGCGGCTTATCTTCACGCATAACATTAAACTGTTCTACCGCATGAGCCATTGGTGCTACATTTTCCGTGTCATACTGGTTCAATTCTTCCATATAGGTCAGAATTCCACTCATAGAGTCTTCCAGTTCCTCGATTTCCTTATCAGTAAAGGATAAACGGGAAAGAAGAGCTACCTTTTTTACTTCTTCAGCTGTAATTTTCAAAGTTTCCACTTCCTTCTTTAAGACATTTGCTTCTATATTTTACCAGATTTCAAGTCAACTTGAACAGATAGCCTGCTAAATAAATGACAATCCGGACCAACCTCATTCATAATTAGCGAATTGCAATAAATAACGCAACACTTTTCACAAATTAGAAATTTCCTGTGTAAACATCTCTGATGCAGACCTGAATCCAAGACATTTTCGTGGTCTTTCATTAATCAATGACACGCTTCTATCCAGCTCTTCCTGATTGATGGCAGAGAATAATGTACCCTTAGGATAAAATTCTCTGAGCAGACCATTGGAATTTTCATTGGCTCCGCGTTGCCGTGAGGAATATGCCTCTGCAAAATAGAAGGGAATGCCCATGGCCTCTATCTCCCGGAAACAGGCAAATTCCTTCCCTCTGTCTGATGTCATGCTTCGGAAACAGTTCTTTCCATATCGCTTTATCAGCTGTTTAACCGCATATAGCATAGATTTAGCAGAACAATCCGGAATACAAATCGTCACATAGAAACGCGTTTTGCGTTCCAGGAAGGTGGCTTCACAGGCCTTATCTTTTCCACGAGGAGATACTACGGTATCAATCTCCCAATGCCCAAAAGTCTTTCGTGTCTCTACTTCGGGCGGTCTGTCAGAGATGGGAGTTCCAATCAAGAACTTTCCTCTGATTTCCATGGTCCTGAAAGGTTTTCCTTTACGACGAAAAACCTTTTCATCAACGAAGAACCTTTTCATCGACGGAAAGTTGTTTATTATGAATCCAGTTATAGATGGTTTTAGCTAGAGAAGCAGTAAAGATGGTGCATCTCCCCTTGGTAGAGCGGCATAAGGAGGCATGGGCTTCTGCACGTTCAGCGAAATACTGCCCCGGTGAACGCTTGAACTCACGAGAAATGGTGGAAGGATGTACCTTCATAAGGGACGCAATTTTACGAACAGAATGACCTTCAAGCACCTATGCTTCTATCTGATAACGTTCTTTTATGGTAAGATGGGAATAACTCATATTGGTAGTCCTTTCTATAATGTATTTGTCGTTATTCACATTTTACAGGAAACTACCAATATGAGTTTTTTACTGTTGCATTATATTTTACAATCTACGTTATGGTAAAATGAATGTATATTAAATTTAAGTTATAAATTTATGTTAACACAGAGTACCCAGAAAAACGGTATCTGCTGTCCGTTCAAAATCTTAGCTTACTCCCCGGAGAGGTGTCCAATTATGCACATTGACAATGACCCACTGAAAGAAGAGGCTGATCTTTTATCCTATACACGTCGCATATATCATGATTTCTACGTCCAAAACGATATCGCCCTGCTTCTTGCATCGTTAGCCCCTGATGTTTCCTGGTGTGGCAGCGGATCACAGATGATGAGATCCGGACGGGACGAGGTCATGCGATTCTTTGTCTCCACAAAAGATGAAATGATTCCTTTCACTATTCATAACGAAACCACGGCTGTGCATCGTTTAAGTGCCGACTTCATAAACATCACCATTGCCAATGATGTACAGACACTGCCATCCACTCCACTGCTTCTGAAAGAACATCTCAAGTGTGACATCCTATATAGGAAAAATCCGGATTGTGCCAATGGCATCTGTTGGGAAATTGTCCATATCAATAATTCCGTTTCATATGACAAACTTAATCCCGATGAAACCTATCCCATCGCCGAAGGCACCCGGGCCTATCAACAACTGACAGAAACGCCGGTCTTACCGGAGAATAAGATTTCCTTCTTCCGCATGATAGGCAGAAAACTCATGCCCAGTCTTTCAACAGAAGAACAGCATTGTCTCAGTATCCTCTCCATCTTTGACAACTTCTCTATTGAAGATGCTACAACAGTCTGCGGCAATACCAATATCTATGCCCTGCTGAACAAACTCCTGGCTCAGGGATTTGTTCTTCACCAGACAAAGACCACCGGTACCTATGCATTGTATCCTCTGATAAGAGAATTCCTGCAGCAGAAATTCTCTCTGCTTCCGAAAGAGGAACAGAACCAGCATTTAACCTGCGCAGCACAACATTTTCTTTCTCAGCAGCAATATACCAAAGCCATGTCTTATGCAAACCGTGCAAAGAATTATTCTCTTTGCCTTCGCATATTCATCAGGGGCGCAGACACCATACTGCTTTCCAATCCCAAAACATACCCTATGGATTTACTGGATCATGTTCCTTCTTCTGTGCTGAAAAAACATATGTATCCGGTACTTTACATACTGCTGGACATGTATTTTACAAATGCCAGAAATCTGTATCAGAAAAATTATGACAGGGTTAATTCATTATTGACCGGAGAGGACAAACACATATTCTTCGAGCTGTTAAAAGCCTATATTTCTCTCAACAATCTCCCCTCGATGATCAATCATATGCAAAATGCCTGCACCATTTTACAGCACACCCATTTCCGACAAAAACTCTATGCGCCTCCTCTCGGTTTTTTATGCCCTTCTTTTGCACTAATTTACCATTCGGTGCCCGGAAAATTCAGTGAAGAAATAAATCAGCTTGCCACATTGCATCAACTGTCGGCTACTATAAATCATAAACAGAATCAGGAAGAATGGGCATTATATTTTAAGGCAGAGTACAGTTATCATACCGGAAACTGGAAAAAGTCCGCAGAAATTCTGGCTCATCTCTCAACACTGCCGGCTTTTGCCCTTGAACTGACCTTAAGAGCACGTATCCTCTATATTCAGGGATTTATGGCTTATTTCCAGAATGATTCGAGCTCTCTTTCCGATATCTATGAAAAATTACAGTCTTTGTTGCCCCGAGCCACCAGTTATGAGTCCATGCTTATTCATCTTTGCAGCCTCCGACTACGGTCCGCCATACCGTGTATAGCTGAAAAAAATATTTCGCCAGACTCTGAACCTGAATCTCCTCTCCGCCACTCTCCCGGGCTTACCTATCAGGAACTTATCGAAACCTGTACATTGATAAAACCGGGAAACGGTATCCCTCTCCTTTATGCCGCGCTCAGAAATGAACGCTTTTCCAGAGAACGCCATTCAGTGTTAGGTGAAATTTACAGTTATTTATATCAGGCCATTGCTTATGATATGCTGAATCAGCCGGACGACTTTCGCCAAAGTCTCACTAAAGCGCTTACTCTGGCGGCTCCGGATCATATTATTTCGCCTTTTCTTCCATTTACTTCCCATTTACCAGTCACCTGGAGTCAAATACGTGGAAGCGATTCCATGAACCATCTGATTCAGGACATAGCTTTATTTGTCCAGGAAAGACCGTATCATCTGGAAGTAAAATCTATGCAATTTCCTCTGCTACAGGAAACACTGACTGGTAAGGAACTTCGTATTATCCATCTGGCCGTATCCGGAAAAACTAACCGGGAAATTGCCGAGGAACTGCATCTCGCAGAAATTACAATAAAAAAGGCTCTTTCCCGTATATATAAAAAGCTGGGAATTAAAAACAGAACGCAGCTGGCCACCCTTATAAACCAACATTTCCTTAATCCGTGAAAGATCATGCCTCTGCACTTTCCCGTCAAAATCAAAAAAGGATTCAGAAATACCATAAATTATTTCTGAATCCTTTTTTCTTTGTCCCCCTTTTAAGTACCCTGCTTGTTGCAGTCTGGTGGTCATTACCATCTTCGCTTCCAATAAACAGCTGTCAGTCCCTGCTCACATTTCCACCAATATATAAGGGTCAATGCACAGAATTTTTACCTATGCATTGACCCTTTCCTCAAATCATCATCTCCCGTAACTAACATCCGGCCTGGAGGGACGAAAACTGATGATTAATGAGGTTATGCCTTGTTGCTGGCTGTCATGGCCTGGAGCTCCGGACGGAATTCATCAATTAGTTCTTTTTCCGCCTTAACGCCCTTTGAAAGTGCTTTGTAGATAATTTCCGCCATTTCATAGCGGGTCATCTGACGCTCCCCATGGTATTTGCCATCTTCATAACCTTCTATGATGCCGTTCCCAGCCAACCGGGAAACTGCTTCATATGCCCAGTGGTTAGCTGGTACATCAGGGAATTCCTTGGACATATTAGGATTCAGCACGGAAAGCAATGCGTCCATGCGTGCTTCGAGCTCCTTAACTTCCTGACGAAGGATTTCATTCTCCTTGATCGCATTCTCAGTTGCTGCACGTGCCGACTTATTGCCACCGCGGCCCACTCTTACAGAAATTCCGCCGCCCACCATGTTTTCACCGGTACCGAACGAGGTAGATACTCCAAGCATTACGTCTTCATTCGGACGATAGTACATGCCTATAGCTGCTGCCGTTTCATCCCTGTAATTGCCTACGGCTGCCGCCACATTCAACTTAGAATCCTTATCGAATTCCAGTGGATTAAGGTTAGCCAGTGCCGCTGCATTAGCCCCCACCTTATCCAGGCGGCTGTCCAGTTTGGACACTCTCTGATTAGTATTGTAGAGCTGAGAACCGTTTACCGCGTCCATGCTGGTCGGTGACAGTTCGCCTGGAGCTACATTGGTTATCTTCTTGTTATTTGCGTTGATTCCTTCCGCGCTGATATATGTTTCATTGCCAACCTTGAAAGAAGCGGCTGTCACATCACCAGTGACGGATGCATTACCAGCCACGTTCAGATTCTTAGCAATATCCACATCATCGTGGAAAGTTGCTTTTCCTGCTTCCACATTTCCTGTAGTGCTGATGGTTCCACTTCCTGCATTCAGATTTCCTCCACTCAGAGTAAGGTCATGTCCTGTCATAGAACCGGTAACACTGAGACTTCCCCCGGTAATGCTTCCATCTGCATTTAATGCAGCCGCTGCATCGGTACTGTTACTGCCGCCTGCATATACCCCACTGACGTCCATCTTGGTTCCTGTACCAACAGACAGTCCGGTAGTATCTATGGTTACCGCATTGGTCTCACCTTTATTGATAATCAGAGTATCTGCCGGATTAACTGAGGTGGTTACGTTACCATCCGCATCAACAGAAGAAGTGATTTTCTGCAACGTATTATTTTCATCTACCGCCAGACCATGGTTGATTGCTCCAGACAGTGCATCTACATTGGCCTGATCATGATCAGCCTGTGCCTGCAATGCGGTCTTGGTTGCGTAGGTAGTCTCCGCATCTGCCGTTTTCAGATACGTAGTGGAAATATCATTACCATCCTTATCGCTCACAGCCTTTTCTGCTTCTGTTGCATTGGCTACATTATTTACCACGACAGTTGTAGAACTGCCATCCCCTTTAGTAACAGTGAGTGTAGCCCCGGCCCCTGAAACATCGGTTACCACATCGGATAGCTCACCAGAAAGTACGGTGGCTGTTCCACTTGCCGGTGTGCTGACCTCCGTCGTACTGAGAGCGGCAAAACTCATTCCCGCCCCAGACAATAACGCCCCAGCCGTCATAGCGGCAATAACCAAGCCCCGCGTGGCTTTCCCTGCACTTTTTGTATGTGCTCTGGCAAATTCTGATGTAACCACATAACAATTCTTTGCCTGATTGTAAATAACTCTGTAAATCCTGTTCATATGTATACCCTCCTTTTGAACACCATCTTTTGTGACAGCTTCAGGCCAGATGAACTGCCGGTCTGTCAACTCCCAAATATTAAAGGCCCTTTCCGGAATCTTCCGGAAAGGGCTCTGCAATACACCGGGGTAAACTATCACCTTACTCTTCCCCTGCGATGCAGCCTTATCTTGGCCGGATGATTCTCTGCATCAGGAATATGCTGGCTGCTTACGCCATCTCATCCCCTGAAAGTCTATCAAACCTTTTACTGTGAATAGTATAAAAAACCGGGGTTATTTCAAAAAGTATACTCAAGTATATTCTTACTTTTTACTTGTACATCAATTGCACGACATTGGCACACCACAAATAATCTGAAATTCCGCTAATGGTTGACACTTGCTGCATTTTATCTCGATTGTAAACTTTATTTCGTTCTTCAAAAAAACATTATTAGATAAAAATTCATCCGGCGTTATATTATAAAATTAAGTTATACTTTCGTATATAAGTGTATATTTATTCCTCGCATTCCCATTTTATGACAATAAAAAAGCAGAAAATACAGTTTTGTATTTTCTGCTTTTTGTATAAACACTAATATTCAGAGAGATATTATTCTGTCTTTTCAAGACCAGCCCGTTTCAGGAATTCCTGCTCATTAATAACCGGAATATTTTTGGCCCTGGCCTTTTCCAGTTTGCTGCCTGCATCAGTTCCTGCTACCACCAGAGTCGTCTTGTTCGTCACAGAACTTTGCACGTCTCCACCAAGACTGCGGATACGTTCACCTGCCTCTCTACGACCAATAGATGCCAGTTTACCAGTGAGAACTACCATTTCTCCGGAAAAGGCTCCACCAATCTGCTCTTCACGGACTTCTTCTGTTAAAACCCCCACTGCCTGCAACCGGTGAATCAATTCTATATTTTTCTCTTTTCTAAAATAGGCATATAAACTGTCCGCAATAACATTCCCGATGCCTTCCGTCCCTTTCAGCGACTCTACATCTGCATTCATAACAGCCTCTATGGTATGATACCGCTCCGCAATAAGCTCTGCGCCCTTGGCTCCCAGATATCGGATTCCCAGACCAAAAAGAAGTTTGGCCAGGCCCTTATTTTTGCTGGCCGCTATGGAGGCTACCAAATTATTTGCACTCTTTTCTCCCATCCGTTCTATCTGCTCGATATCCTCCGCCTTCAGGCTGTAGAAATCGGCTGGATCCTTTACCAGATTGTATGCCAGAAGACTATCTACTACGGACGGTCCCATACCATCAATAGCCATCGCATCCCGGGATGCAAAATGAATGAGCTTTTCCCGTACGATACCTCCACATTCCGGATTGGTACAGCGATAAGCCGCTTCTCCTTCCACACGTTCCACCAAAGAGCCGCATACCGGACAATGAGAAGGCATTTCAAAAACCACTTCACTGCCAGTTCTCTTATCCTTTTCCACCACGGCTACTTCCGGAATGATTTCACCGGCTTTATAAATACGCACCCAATCCCCGACACGGATATCCTTTTCACGTATAAAGTCCATATTATGCAGAGTAGCTCGTTTAACCGTAGTCCCTGCCAGATGAACCGGTGTAAGATCAGCAGACGGTGTAAGAACCCCCGTACGTCCCATAGTAACAATAATACGCTCCACCTGTGTTTCCGCTTCTTCCGGTGGATATTTGTATGCAGTAGCCCATTTAGGATCTTTTACCGTGGCCCCAAGCTCTTCCTGCTGGGCAAAATCATTGACCTTTATCACCATGCCATCCGTATCATATGCCAGTTCTCTGCGCTTATCCTGCCATTCGGCCACCCCCTTTATTACACCTTCGATAGAATCCCATTTGCGATAATTGGGATTTACCCGGAAATGAAAAGCTGCCAGCTGCTTCAGCAGTTGCTCCTGGGAATGGATTTCCAGCCCTTCCACGCTTCCCAGTGCATAAGCAAAGAAATCCAGCTTTCTTGCCGCAGTGACATGCGGGTCCAGCTGACGCAGTGATCCGGCTGCGGCGTTTCTGCAGTTCGCAAACGGCATTAATCCTGCCTCATCTCTGGCTTCATTCAACTGAATAAAACTCTTCCGCGGCATGTATACTTCTCCGCGTACTTCCATATATGGCGGAGCATTCTCTATAAAAAGAGGGATGGAATTTATCGTTCTTACGTTGGAAGTTACATCTTCTCCCACACGGCCATCCCCTCTGGTCAGTCCCTGAACCAGTCGCCCCTGTTCATACACCAGATTCATAGACAATCCATCAATCTTAAGTTCTGTAATATATTCCACCGAATCTGTTCCCAGACCTTCTTTAACCCGGCGGTCAAAATCCCGGAGTTCGTCTGCACTGAATGCGTTCGTCAGAGAAAGCATTGGCTTTTTAAACCGTACTTTTCTGAAATCATCCGACGCCTTTCCCCCAACACGCTGTGTCGGTGAATCCGGCGTGACTGACTCCGGATATTTTGCTTCCAGCTCCACCAGACGTCGATACATATGATCATACTCATAATCTGTAATCTGCGGTGCATCTTTCACATAATATAAATAACTATGATAGCGCAATTCTTTGCGCAGTTGTTCTATTTCTTTTGCTGTTTTTTCAGGTATCATAATCCTTCTCCTTTATAAAGAGCATACGGCTATATTTTACCACGTACCCCAGCGCAGATACATTACCATGAAAAAAGCTATGAAAAGATATCTTTTCCCATCTCTTTTCATAGCTTTACAATTTTTGTCAGATGATTAAGTCATTCCCCTTTTCAATCTTCCTTTTCCAGAGGAGCGAAAGCTGCCATAACCTGGCGAACCTGCTGACCTGGGAACTGCAGTTTTAAAATCATGCTCTTTCCTGTCCCTGATACAGACAGTACTTTGCCTTTCCCCCACAGCTTATGAATAACCTTATCCCCGGCTTTCCAGTCGTATCGTGCTCCCTGGCTGCGATTTTTAGGAATTCCGGAATATGCGGCTGTCGAGACGGCACGCTCACTGGCATATGTATCATATCGGCGCATAACCTGAGTCTTGCGCCGCTGGCTTTCTTCTACTTCAATCTGCTGCACCAGATCCGACGGTATTTCCTTCAGGAACCGGCTTGGTGTATAAGGTTTAAGCTTACCATACATAGTCCTCATCCGGGTATTGGTAAGATAAAGTTTCTGCCTTGCACGGGTAATCCCTACATAACAGAGGCGCCGTTCCTCTTCCATCGCCGTATCATTCATAAGAGACCGGACGCCCGGGAAAATGCCTTCATCCATACCGGCAATGTATACAACAGGGAACTCCAGTCCCTTGGCGCTGTGCAATGTCATAAGGGTGACCTTATCATCTTCTCCATCATAGTTGTCCACATCATTAACCAGGGCCACCTGTTCAAGAAATGCGGTAAGATCCCCATCTGGATTATTTCTCATAAAATCTCTGGCTACAGACAACAGTTCGCCCAGATTTTCTTCCCTGCTTTCTGACTGCGGATCATCACTCTTCTGCAGATTTCTAAGATATCCAGTATCATCCAGCACTTTCTGTATCAGCTGGAATACATCCCCCTCCGACACCGCATTGAGTAGTCCGAAAATCAGGGCGCTGAATTTCTGCAGTTTCTGTCTGGCTGAAGAGGTCACATTGGTATCATCCGCTGCCATAACCGCCTCAAAAAGGGAAATGCCATGTTCACTGGCATATTCTGACAGTTTTTCCACCGTAGTTGCACCAATCCCACGTTTTGGCGTATTGATGATGCGACGGAGACTGATATCATCCCTCATATTTCCCAGCACCTTCAAATATGCCATGATATCCTTAATTTCTGCACGGTCATAGAATCTTACTCCGCCAACCATAGTATAGGCAATCCCTCGCCTGACGAGCGCTTCTTCCAGAATACGGGACTGTGCATTCATTCGATACAGAATAGCCATATTCCCATAGGGAACCCGATTCTGTTCATGATTCTTTTTCATGCTGGAAACAATATAGTTAGCTTCCTCATGCTCATCTACCGCTTCAAAATGCTGGATAAGCGCGCCTTTTTCATTTTGTGTCCACAACCGCTTGGATGGTCTGTCCAGATTATTCTTAATGACTTCATTAGCTGCCTGAAGAATAACTTTAGTCGACCGGTAATTTTGTTCCAGCTTAATTATCTTCGCATCCGGGTAATCCTTCTGGAAATCGAGAATATTCCTGAGATCCGCACCTCGCCAGGAATAAATACTCTGGTCCGCATCCCCAACAGCGCAGATATTCTGGCGGTTTCCTGCTATATATCTGGCCATCAGATACTGCGCATGGTTAGTATCCTGATATTCATCAATCAGAATATAGTGAAAACGGTTCTGCCACTTTTCACGGATTTCCTTTTTCTTGAGCAGTTCTGTCGTTACCAGAAGCAGGTCATCAAAATCAAGCGCATTGTTGCGTTTCATAGCTGCATCATACCGGTCATAAATATCGGCTATACGTTGAGCAAAAAAGTTATCTCCCACCGCTTTCCGGTAAGCTGCCGGGCCAAGCAGACGGTTCTTAGCACTGGAAATATGCCCGGCCACGGCATTTGGCTGGAACTGTTTATCGTCCAGATTCATCTCCTTCAGTATATTTTTTATAAGCTGTTTGGTATCATCTGAATCATAAATTGTAAACTGAGACGTATACGGTGGATAATTCTGTATTTCCCTCCGGAGGAATCTGGCGCCAAAAGAGTGGAATGTATACATCCAGATATATTCCGCCTCACTCCCAACCAGGTTGTGTACACGTTCCCGCATTTCCTGAGCCGCCTTATTTGTAAAGGTGATTGCCAGAATTTTATGCGGATCAATCCCCTTTTCCAGCATATATGCAATACGACAGGTCAATGCCTTGGTCTTACCGGAACCTGCCCCGGCCATAATCAGCAGCGGGCCATCAATCTGCTGTACAGCAGCACGCTGTTCTTTGTTCAGGCTATCTAAAAACTCAGCCATGTATTATTTCCTCCTCCACATGGGATTCCAATTCCTTCACAATAAATCCAATAGAATCTATATGTAAAAAACATAATAAAACCCGTACATTCTTATGGTATGTACGGGCCTTATATCTATACAGTTATCCCTGACAGAAATTATTCAGCATATGCCTTGATAAGCTGTGGGGATACCTGCTTCTTACGGGACATAACCTTTGGCAGATATACGCAGTTATCTTCAGCATTCTTATTAAATGCCTTTTCTGCAACATCCTTTGCACCATCAGTGAACCAGAGATAAGTATCTTCGGTAAGAATATTGGTCACCATGAGATAGGAAGCAACATAGTTATGCGCTGCACGGTTCTTTTCCAGTGCTGCCATAATATCAGCCTTCTTCGCATTGATTGGTTCTACATCCATTACAGAGATCTGTCCAACAGTGAATACCTTACCTGCTGATTCAAATTCCTTGGTATCATTTCCAGCAAGCTTTTCAGCCGGATAGTCAGAAATATCAGCACCAGCCTTAAGCATTTCCATGCCGTATTCTTCGTAATTAACTCCAGCCAGTTCAGCCAGTTCCTTAACTGCTTCGCGATCCTTATCCGTGGTAGTCGGGGAACGGAACAAAACGGTATCAGAAATAATAGCAGAAAGCATCATGCCAGCCATAGCTCTGGACGGCTTCACGTTGTTCAGTTTATAGAGATTATAGATGATGGTATTCACACAGCCTACCGGGCAGAACAGAATGAAAATCGGGCTTGCTGTTTCAAAATCACCAATTCTATGATGATCTACCAGTTCAATAACTTCAGCATCCTTAATGCCATCCACACACTGCTTGGATTCGTTGTGGTCAACCAGAATAACCTGCTGACCAGCTTCTACATGGTCAATAAATTCCGGTGCTTCCACGCCAAAATAATCCAGAGCAAATTTGGATTCTTTGTTTAATTCGCCTGCGCGATAAGCAGCTGCATCCATTCCCAGTTCACGCTTGAGATTAGAATAGCTGATAGCTGCTGCAATAGAATCCGTATCCGGAGACTTATGTCCAATAACGATAACTTTGCTCATTTGTATTCTCCTTTTTACACAATCGATGAATCTTTAAGTATTATACCATAAACCAGAAAAAAAACAGTTTAAACTTTCAACTTTTTCTATTTTTCCTGATATCAGTACTCAAACTCCAATAAAAAAGAATTGTGGCAATACCTGTTGTATTATCCACAATCCTTTCTTATGCTGATTATCTCTTCAGAATCTTTTTACGTAATCCGGAGAAGTTTATTCGTTCCAATACGATGAACAGCATCGGAATAATGAATATCTGGAAAATGGTTGCTGAGGTTACACCAAAGACAACCGCAATCCCCATTTCTGAACGGGATACGGAACCTGCTCCTGTAGACAATGCCAGAGGAATGTTACCGAGAATAAACGCAAGAGACGTCATCAGAATAGGACGCAGACGAATTTCTGCTGCTTCTATAGCTGACTGTACGACATCCATGCCATTATCCACTCGAACCTTCGCATATTCGACAATCAGAATCGCATTCTTAGCCGCCAACCCGATAATAGTCAGCAGACCAATCTGGAAATAGATATCGTTATATACATTGAAGGCAAAGGCTGCCACAACGGCTCCGAAGAACCCGGTCGGCAGACCAAACAGAATGGAAAACGGAATCTTCCAGCTTTCATACAGTGCTGCAAGAGACAGGAATACGAACAGAATGCCCAGAGACAGAGCATAAACTGTCTTGTTACCTGCTTCAAGTTCCTGTTCGGAAGTATCCGCAAATGCGTAGCTGTATCCGCTTGGCAATACCTGATCCGCCACTTCCTGTAATGCGGTAAGTGCCTGCCCGGAAGAATATCCAGCTGCGTTGTTACCGCCAATCTTAACAGCCGGGAAATTGTTGAATCGGGTAATAACTGCCGCTGTACTGGTCTGTGTTGGAGTAATAAAGTTTCCAATCGGAACCATGTTGCCGGATGCATCACGAACGGTCACATATTTGTTATCCGCCAGATTCATACGGAATGGTGTATCCCCTTCTACAACGACCTTATAGTTACGACCAAACAGAGTGAAATCATTAACGGTATTTCCGCCATAGAAAGTAGCCAATGTGCTGAAAATATCACCGATGTTTACACCATTTCGTTCTGCCTTCAGACGATCCACATCATAATGATATGCCGGAGTATCCATACGGAAGGTGGTATATGCACCATTAATTTCAGGTCTCTGGTTAGCTGCAGCCAAGAACTGATTGGTTACGTCATTCAGTTCTTCCATGGAACCGCCGCTCTTATCCAGAATATACAGAGTGAATCCGGAAGAAGTTCCCAAACCTGGAATAGGCGGTGGATTCATAGCAATAATATTTGCGCCCGGGTTCATAGCCCCAAAGGCAAAGGCCTTACCTACCATAGCATCCACGGATGTATCTGGAGTCTTACGTTCATCCCATGGCTTTAACTTAACAAAGGATGTCGCTGCATTCGACTTCTGTCCGCCTGACAGAATATCAAATCCGGTAATCCCCATTTCTTCCTGTACACCAGGCTGTTTGGCAATAAAGCGGAGGAATTTTTCAACTTCCTGATTGGTTCTAACATTAACAGAACCTTCCGGAAGTGTGAAAGAGGCAAAGAAATAGCCATTATCTTCGGATGGAAGGAATGCGGTTGGCAGCTTAACAAACAGAACACCGGAAATCACAGTGAGCGCCACCAGTACTCCCATAGGAACCACCAGCCGCTTAGCCAGCCTGCGCAGGAAATTCCCGTATATCTTTACCATTCGGTCGAACCCATCATTGAACTTGTCCCAGAATTTCTGCAAACGACCTCGTTCAATAACTTTGGATTCTTCCTTAAGGATAGACGCACAAAGAGTTGGAGTGAGGGACAATGCAACAAATGCAGAAAGAATAACGGAAATGGCAATAGTTAAAGCGAACTGTTTATACAGAATCCCCATGATACCGCCGAGGAATGATACCGGCACAAATACCGCAGCGAGTACGCAGGCAACACCGATTACAGGGCTCTGTACCTTCTGCATTGCGATATAGGTAGCTTCTTTGGGCGACTTATTGTTATATCGCATTTCGTATTCTACCGCTTCGATAACTACGATAGCATCATCGACTACCAGACCAATGGCCAGTACCATAGCAAACAGGGTCAGTGTATTAATAGTAAAACCAAGTACTTCAAAGGATGCAATGGTTCCCAGCAGGGATACCGGAACGGCAATCATTGGAATCAGTGTGGATCTCCAATTCTGTAGGAAGATATAAACAATAATCGCAACCAGAACCAGCGCTTCAAAGAAGGTATGCATTACTTCATTAATGGAAGCATTGATGAAGTCTGTATTATCCATGTTGATTGCATAGGTCATATCTTCTGGGAAAGACTTGGCATCCTGAGCAAGTTTTTCCTTAATCTGTGTCAGCGTCTGCACCGCATTAGCATCACTAGTAAGAGAAATGCCAAGTGCAGAGGAAGCATGATTACCGCTTCGCGCAATAAAGTCATAAGAACGCTGATCCAGCACAATACGGGATACATCTTTCAGCTTCAGCAGAGAGCCATCTGCATTAGTCCGAAGTACGATTTCACCAAACTGTTCCGGGGTCTTCAGACGACCTTCTGCATTAACAATATACTGCAATGCAGTCCCCTGAGCGACCGGCGCAGTACCAATGATACCACCGGCAATCTGCTGATTCTGTGTGGCAATAGCATTTACAATTTCCGAAGTAGTAATGTTATTCTTTGTCATCTTCATAGGATCGAGCCACACGCGCATTGCGTAGTCAGAACCCCATTCGGTAATATTACCAACCCCTGGAATCGTCTTCAGTTCATCCAGATAGTTAATACTGAAATAATTCTTCAGGAACGCTGCATCATACGTGTTATTTGGAGACTGAAGAGAAATAACCAGTGCCATATCCCCGGAAGACTTCTGAGTAGTTACCCCCAGTGTTTTTACTGAATCAGGAAGACCTGCGGTAGCCTGGCTTACTGCATTCTGTACTCGAACCGTAGCCATATCGTCATCTACGCCGCTCTTGAACTGCACATTCAGTGAATAAGAACCATTGGAGTTACTGGTAGAGGACATGTTATCAAAGCCTTCTACAGAAACTACCTGCTTTTCGATAACTTCAGCAACCGTATCGTTTACAACCTGGGAATCTGCACCATAATATGTAGCATGTACAGAAACCTGTGGTGGAGTGATATGTGGATATCGGTCTACTGGTAATGTGAACATGCAGAGCACCCCGGCAATAGAAATGACAATAGCCATAACAATTGCAAATATAGGACGCTCAATAAAGAATTTTGACATGAGACCTCCTTACTTACCGGTGCCGCCTGCCGGCTGTGCGGTCATAGCTTCCTTAGCCTGCTTTTCGAGGGTAGCCTTTGTAACTTCAACTGCCTGAACCGCCTGACCACTCACAACCTTGGCCTGGCCAGCCACAATGACTTCATCTCCTGGATTCAGGCCGGAAGAAATGATGGAATACAGGCCATATGTACCAATTACATTCACAGGCTTCTGTACTACCTTCCCGCCAACCACAACATCAACCATGTTCTTGTCAAGCAACGGAATAATTGCCTGCGTTGGAACCAGCAGACTGTTAGCCGCCACCTGAGAATCAGAAACAACCGTAGTAAACATACCCGGCATCAGCAGGTTTCCTGGATTCGGGAATGCTGCCTTGAAAGAAATCTGTCCCCCGTTCATGCTTGGGTTGATCTGTACAATCTTTCCTGTATATCCATATTCGGAACCATCAGAAAGCTGAAGCTTCAGAGAATCCCCTAAAGCACTGGTTCCGCCATGTTCACGCACGAGGTTAAGATATTCCGCTTCAGACATATCAAACTGAACGTAGAGCGGATCAGAAGAAGAAATGGTCACCAGTGGTGTGGTTCCTGCTGTAGCATAGGTTCCCACATTGACATCATCCATAGAGAGCGTCCCTGTGAATGGTGCCGTCACAATCGTATCATTCAGATTATCCCTTGCAATCTGAACCTGCGCCTGAGCCGCATTAACTGCAGACTTATATTCAGAAACGGCGGCCTTCTGTGTGTCATATACCTGACGGGAAATAGCCCCTCCGGCAATCAGCTTTTCATAACGTGCCAGATCAGTCTGGGCATTCTGATACGTTGCTGCTGCTCTGGCTGCATCTGCCTGTGCAGAAGCCAGATTAGAGCGATAAGTTCTTGTATCCAGACGATATAATGGTTGTCCGGCCGTTACCCGTTCACCACCACTTACATATTTCTCTGTAACTGTACCGGAAACCTTAGCCTTTACAGGAACTTCCTGCAAAGCCTCCACAGTGCCTGTGTACTGACGCTGAATCGGCGTATCGGATGTAAACACCTTAAACGTGTCCACCTTGGCATTTGGCATTGCCTGCTGCTGGTCAGAACCACAGCCGGAAAGCAGTCCAGCTGTCAATACTGCCGCTGCCGCAGTCGCTGCGAGCCATTTTCTATAATTCATTATTTACCCCCTGAAACAAAAAGTCTGCTTTTGTAAAACTATATTATCCTAATATTAACAAAACAGGGATAATGTTTCAATAGCTAGCTATCTATTATATCCCTGTTATGATTTCATCATAAGGCATCCACTGGCACCTTGACTACCGCCTTTTTTAGCTGTACAGGCCCTTCGGGACCGGAGCAAAGCGGTCGGTGTAAATCCTCAGGAAAACAGATAACGAAGCTCCCCGGTGTGAGATGCACTCTGGTTTCCCCGTTTCTTCCTTTAAAAAAGTACAAGTCCCTGTCAGGATGAGATTCTATGTTTTTCTCAACATAGCATACCGGCTGGATTCCCATGTATTCTTCCCCCTGCACAAGAAAGGCAATATCGATAAACTGTTTGTGCCCTTCCAGTTTTCGCTGTTCTTCCGGTTCCGTAACCGGAGATTCCAGAGAAAGGCGGAACCCGTTCACTTCATAAATTCCGTCAGCCTTTTCTGCCAGATTCATCTGTACCATCTGACCAAGGCACTGATAGATGGTATCCGGAAGCTGATTTGCATATTTTTCAAGATTTGCTGCTTCTCCACTGATCATTTCCATACTCCTTTTTTACATTGTCTTCTTATGTTACCACAAAGCAAATATCCTTTGTAATACATGACCTTTCGATTATCTGCGCCTTTTCCACGCCCACAGAAGCCCATATACTACCGCCACCCCGATTATCAGTCCCAGCAGCCTTGCTCCATTGGTTTCATAGTAAACTATATCATGGCCAACGAAGACCTCGATGAATACAGAGGGAAACTTACCAATCAGGCTCCCTTCCAGATGATGGAGGAAGCTGATATCAGACACTGCACACACCGCTGTCACGAGCCCATTAGGAAGATAAGGTATCATACGGCTCAGTGCCACAATCTTCCAGTTGTCGTACGTACCCATCTTCCTTATCAGGCGGTTTTTCTCCATCAGATGCCTTGCCAGGTCTCGAAACATAAGACGCATCAGAAGAAAGGAAATTACTACTCCGATAACTTCGGAAAGCCAGGAAAGGATAAATCCCCAGAATAGTCCAAAGACGAGGGCATTGGCTGTAGATATAAAAATAGAAGGCAATACCCCGGAAACATTTACCAGCACATCCAGCAGAATGCTCACTAATACCGCATATGGCCCAAAGCTTCTGAGATAGGAAATAGTCCCATTCAGATCCCCATTGACTGACAGATAATACATGGTCCGGTAAAAGCCAGGATTAATCACATATATTAAGGCGAACAGGAAAAAAATAACAGCAAGAATGATGAGCTTTATCTTTGCATCACTCTGCTGCTTTACATGTTGTTTATTCATATTCCTCCCAGGCCGGTTTTCCGGCAGAAGACTTACATTGCCTGCTTGTAGCTTCATCATAAGCAAGCCCGGAGAGTACGTCAATAGCCTTATCCCACTCTTTATTTAAAATTTAATAAGGCCTTTCTGATATTCCTCTAATGAATCCGCCTTATCCCGGACAACAGGTTATTATTTCCCCTGAATTCGCTGCTTCCCGGCAGATATAGAAAAAAGACATCAGTCCCGATCTGAACTGACGTCTTTTCTCTGATATAAACGAAGATGCCTTCATCTCCGGCGTTTATAAATGGAGCGCCTAGAGGGATTCGAACCCTCGCACTCGGTTCCGGAGACCGATGCTCTATCCCCTGAGCTATAGGCGCCTGACGAAAGAATTATAACACATACTGACGTAATGCTCAAATACTATACCCATTTTACCAGTATGTTAAAATATATATCATTAGAGGAGGTGCATCCCATGGAAAACGAAGAAGAACTTTCCGCTGAAGAATTACAGGAGCTCATGTCCTGCTATAAAAAGGAACTGGCGCATATTTACCGTACCGCTTCCGCTAAAAGGGCCGCTGCTATGAAAAGAGATACATTCCATCGAAACACCCTGCTCAGGCAATGTGATGAGGAAATGAGAAGTGACATTGATTCTCTGAAAAAGAAGTTTGGTATTCACTATTAATATCATCCAGAGGTTGACATAACTTTTACCATAGTATATATTAGTTATGTCAGCTTATGGATCATTAGCTCAGCTGGTTAGAGCACCTGACTCTTAATCAGGGTGTCTGAGGTTCGAATCCTTGATGATCCACCAAAT
>NZ_FMXA01000013.1:43055-59767 GCF_900103425.1 Dialister histaminiformans
GCTGGTTAGAGCACCTGACTCTTAATCAGGGTGTCTGAGGTTCGAATCCTTGATGATCCACCAAATCAAAGGAGATGCGTTGCATCTCCTTTTTTTGCTGCCTTTTTCTTCTGCTTTATAAAGAACATTAAAAATCGCCAGCCCACAATGAGCTGGCGATTTTTAATGTCTTTTGAAACCATTCCCCTCAAACATTAATCTTCCCCTGTCTGTAAGATCTCCCCGCAAGGATATCCAGATGGAATATATTATTTTTCTCCGTATCAGATTACTCCCGGATTATCTCAGGTGAGTAAGAACTGTTCGAACACATAATTCCCTATAGCTGCCCCATGGGGTGTCATATGGATCATTCCCTCATCTTCCCTGAGCAGCTTCTGTCTTTTCAGTACTTCCACTGTATCCTTATAATAAGTTTCCAGCGGATTTCCGTACCTTTCCTCAAAAGCCTTCCGGCTGAATCCTTCCCGCATGCGAAGATGCATAAAGCAATATTCTTCAATTTCTTCATAGATGGAAAGCTCTGTCTTTTCTTCCGGCGGAAGCTTCCCTGAAAGCAAAGCACGTATATATTGCCTTATTCCGGGAACATCTTCAAAACGCATATGTCCAATGCGCGAACAGGCGGCCGGCCCCAGCCCCAGATAGTCGTCAAGACGCCAGTATTTCATATTATGCCGGGAACGATATCCCTTTCTGGCAAAGCTGGAAATTTCATATCTTTCCAGTCCGTAATGAGGAAGAATTCTGCACATGGCCTGATACATCTGCCAGCTTTCCAGTTCATTCGGACGCTGCAGCAGACCTTTTCTCATAAGCTGTCCAAAACGTGTTCCTTCTTCAATAATCAGACTATATACTGACATATGATTGACCGGGAGATGCACAGCCCAGAGCAATGATTTTTCAAAATCCTTTACTGTCTGCCCAGGGAGTTCATACATCAGATCCAGACTGATATTATGAATTCCTGCCCGATAAGCACGGCGAATGGCCGCCGCTGCCTCACTGGCCGTATGTCTCCGCCCCAGAAAAGAGAGCAGCGTGTCATTATTCGTCTGTACTCCTGCGGAAACCCGGTTAATTCCCATCCCCTTTACAGCGGACAGGTAATCCGCTGTAATATCGCACGGATTCATTTCCATCGTAATTTCTGCCTGTCTGTCTATGGAAAAACACTGATGCAGTGTATCCATGATGACCGACAAAGACTCCGGAGAAAGCATAGAAGGGGTTCCCCCTCCAAAATAGACAGAATCACATATACGGTTTCTGAATTGCGGGCTTCTCAGTCTTATTTCCTCGCAGAGGGCCTGTACATACCGCTCATCGGTATTCCCTGCCAAGGAATAAAAATCACAGTATCCACATTTTGACCGGCAGAAAGGAATATGGATATAAAGTCCAAGTGTCTTATTATTCGTCATTCTGAAGAACCGCCATGAACGCTTCCTGTGGAATCTCGATACTTCCTACCTGTTTCATACGCTTCTTGCCTTCCTTCTGCTTTTCCAGAAGTTTCTTCTTACGGCTTACATCCCCGCCATAGCACTTAGCCAGCACGTCCTTGCGATAGGCCTTTACTGTTTCTCTGGCTACAATCTTACTGCCAATGGCTGCCTGAATCGGTACCTCAAACTGCTGTCTCGGAATAATGTCCTTCAGTTTCCGTGCCAGGGAGCGCCCTCTCGATGCCGCATTACTTCTGTGAACAATCACAGACAGCGCATCCACAAGATCTCCGTTCAGGAGAATATCCAGCTTGACCGCATCCGTATCCTGATAACCATCCAGCTGATAGTCCAGTGATGCGTAGCCTCTGGTGGATGATTTAAGTTTATCAAAGAAATCAAAGATAATTTCTGACAGCGGAATTCGATAAGTCAATGTGACGCGGGTCGTATCCAGATAAGTCATGGTAATAAATTCACCGCGACGGTTCTGCGCCAGTTCCATAACAGCGCCCACCATATCCGATGGCACCAGAATATCCACTTTAGCTATTGGTTCCTCAATATGTTCAATGTTGTTCTGTGGTGGCAATGCCGATGGATTATCTACCATAACCACTTCCCCATCAGTCCTGTACACTTTATAAATAACAGATGGTGCCGTAGTAATAAGTTTAAGATGATATTCACGTTCAAGGCGTTCCTGTACCACATCCATGTGGAGCAGACCCAAAAATCCGCATCGGAATCCGAATCCCAACGCTGTTGACGTTTCCGGTTCAAATTCCAGAGCCGCATCATTAAGACTCAGTTTTTCCAGTGCGTCCTTCAGCTGATCATAATCCTTGCTGTCGATAGGATAGAGCCCGCAGAATACCATGGGCAACGCCTTTCTGTATCCCGGCAAGGCTTCCGTCGCCCCGTTTTCTGCGGTAGTAATGGTATCTCCCACTTCACAGTCATGTACATTCTTAATGCTTGCACAGATAAACCCTACAGACCCGCAGGGCAATTCCGTATCAGCCTTAGGCAGCGGCGAAAAGTATCCTACTTCCGTTACCTTATACACCTTGCCAGAAGCCATCATACGGATGTCCATTCCAGGACGCACAGAACCACTTACAACTCTTACGTAGGCAATGGCCCCCTGATAAGAATCAAAAATGGAGTCAAAAATCAGACACTGCAGTGGTTCTTTACTCTTATCTTCCGGAGCCGGAATCTGTTCTACAATCCGTTCAAGGACCTTATCCACCCCAAAGCCGGTCTTAGCACTGACTTCGATAGCATCTGACATATCCAGCCCGATGATATCTTCTACTTCCTTTTTCACACGTTCCGGATCTGCGCTCGGCAGATCTATCTTATTGATTACCGGAATTATCTCCAGATTATTATCCAGTGCCAGATATACATTGGCCAGCGTCTGTGCCTGCACCCCCTGGGTAGCATCTACAATCAGAATCGCCCCTTCACAGGCAGAAAGGCTGCGGGATACTTCATAGTTAAAGTCAACATGCCCTGGTGTATCTATCAGATTCAGTTCATACACATCTCCATCTTTGTACTTATACATCAGACGGGCCGACTGTTCCTTGATTGTAATTCCACGCTCACGTTCCAGATCCATGGTATCCAGAATCTGAGCTTCCATATCTCTTTTCTTTACTGTGCCCGTCAGTTCAATCAGACGGTCGGCCAGTGTAGATTTTCCGTGGTCGATATGCGCGATAATTGAAAAGTTTCTAATATGTTCCGTATCCATAACTCATATTCTCCATCAAAGGAAATCGGCCGAATTTATTATTTCAGCCGATGTCCATAAATAACTATTTAAATTGTAATGCATTTCACGCCATGTGACCAGTACTTATCCCATGATTTATTGATTCTGTACGCTTCTGTCTCTGCGAAGATAGAGATATACGCCAAAAAGAAGCCATCCACTAAGGATAATCCACTCTCTTAAGTCCAGGGATACCGGGCTGGCCGGAATCAATAACAGCCCGGTGAGGAAACTGCCGGTTATGATACCCAGCCATATTCCCAGTTTACCGCCTGGAACATGGTATGGTCTCTTCAAATCCGGATACATGGTCCTGAACTTAAGGCAGGCTGCCGCAACCATAGTACAGGGGAGAATAAAGGCAAGTCCTGCTATTTCCGTCAGCGGAAGGAGCATATGATATCCAAGGAATGGACCAATGATGGTAAGTACCGCCAGCAGGATATTGGCCGCTTTAGGTGTCCCTCTCTTATCTACCCTGGAAAAGGCAGCCGGAAGCTGTCCTTTTCTTCCCATAGCCAGAATGATACGGGACGTTGCAGAAAACAGTGAATTCATCGGTCCCAGCGGGCTCAGGGTAGCGATAATCAGCATGAATATAGCCAGATATCCGTTAATATCCCTTAATACGGACAATGCCGGAATCGGGCGTGACGCAAAGTCAGTCCACGGAACAATCGTGCTGAACGAATAGATACAGATACAGTAGAAAACAGCCGATGCCAGTACCGTAAGGCCAATCACACGTCCATAATTCTTCCAGTTGATATCCGGTCTGGCTTCTTCTGCCTGATCCGGAATGGTATCAAGCCCTGTATAGAAATAAGGTGTAAGCACAAGAACGGAAATCAATGCCGTGCAGAAATCCCTGCCGCCGGTTTCAGACGCCGGTCCATGCACGAACTGGAAAAACGGATAAAAATTGGAAGTTCCTCCGCGCCAGAAGGAAATGACCATAGCAATGAACATCCCGAGGAAAAGCATCCTCGTGAGGAATTTCTGCAGTTTGGCCATAGAAGACGCCCCGCGAAAATTCTGCAGAATAACATAGCCTGCTGCGGCCAGACCAAACAGCAGCGGATAAAGATATACATCCGATCCAAAAATAGTATACAGCTTGACCGAACGGAGCCATGGCCAGTAAGCGGAAACCAGTTCCGTCATTATTGTGGTAATGGCCAGTGCTTCCCATGGACAGACTATGCCATCCCCAAAGGCCAGAAGCCATCCGGCCAGAAAAGACGCCTTTTGTCCAAAAGCGCGTTCCACATATTCAACAATACCCCCGGAAATCGGAAGGGCTGTCGCCAGTTCACCAAAGCAGGCCGCAATAGGAAGAAGGGCTATCCCGCCCAGGAAAAAGGCAATCATAGCCGCCAGCGGCCCGCCTCCCAGTACGACCCAATCCCCTACCATCAGAATCCAGCCAATGCCTACTATAGCGCCAAATCCAACGTTAAAATAATCAAGATTCGATAATGTTTTGTGCACCTGTCCTGCTGCTGGTGCCTTCTCGTTATCCACTACAATGCATCCCCTTCTTGTTATAATTTTGTTATATATCATCATATCATTTTGGCCATTTATTTTCATATGCAGGTATTTCCACCAATGCGGAAAAGACAGGTGTGAGAATTAAAGGGGCAGGGAATTGAAAGCATGGAGAAGAATTACCATGAGACACGAAAATCATAAAAAATTTTCTTCAGACTTCAGGCCACCTGCCTTGCCAGCTTGCCGTTTTATTCGTCACTTGCACCCTCAATTTTCGCATCTGTGGTTTCTCCACCATGCAAAAAGGACGGTTTGCTTCAACCGTCCTTTTTACTGTCATACTTTACAGCAATCTGTTATGCATTTTTAATGGATTCGCTGTAATCTGCAATAAACTGTGTCAGCGAATGCAGTGCTCTTTCTGCCAGCTTCTGATTCTTTTCCTTCTTTGGTACCCGTTTAGCCAGCGAAGGAATCAGTCCGAAATTCACATTCATGGGCTGGAAGTTCTTTCCATCATAATGGCTGATATACCACATGAGGGCCCCCATAGCTGTTTCTTTAGGAAATGCCTCAGGTTCCACCCCATGAATTCTGGCCATGACACTCCATGCCGCTACAATTCCTGATGCTGCAGATTCCACATAGCCTTCTACACCGGTCATCTGTCCGGCAAAGAACAGCCCCTGACGCTTTCGCGCTTCCAGTGTGGCATTCAGCAAATCCGGAGAATCGATATAGGTATTTCTGTGCATGACCCCATAGCGTACAAATTCTGCATTCTTAAGCCCCGGTATCATACCAAACACCCGGCGCTGCTCTCCCCATTTCAAATGAGTCTGGAATCCAACAATATTGTACTGTGTCCCCTCTTCATTATCCTGGCGAAGCTGAACAACCGCATAAGGTTCTTTATCGGTCCCGGGAAGTGGAAGTCCTACCGGCTTCAGCGGGCCAAACCGCATGGTATCTTCTCCGCGCGCTGCCATAACTTCGATAGGCATGCAGCCTTCAAAAACCTTTCCGTTTTCAAAACCATGCACTTCTGCGGTTTCCGCATGAATCAGCGCTTCTCTGAACGCATGATATTCTTCTTCGTTCATCGGGCAGTTGAGATATGCAGCTTCCCCCTTGCCATATCGGGATGCCTTATATACTACGGAGAGATCCATGGATTCTTCTGTAACAATAGGAGCGGCCGCATCATAGAAATGGAATCCTTCTCCACCACAGAACTGCTGGATGTCTTCTCCCAGCTTTCCTTCTGTCAGCGGCCCTGTGGCAATGATTACCAGTCCTTCACGGGGAATCTCTGTCAGTTCCTCGTGTACCACTTCAACCAGTGGATGCTCTGAAACCAGGCGGGTCACTTCTCTGGCATATCCTTCTCTGTCCACAGCCAGCGCACCGCCAGCCGGAACCTGATGGGTATCCGCTGCCCGCATAATCACAGAATCCATCCGTCTCATTTCTTCTTTAAGCAGTCCTACCGCATTGGTTATGGCGGCTGCCCGGAGAGAATTACTGCACACCAGCTCTGCAAACAGCTCTGTGTGATGTGCCGGTGTCTGCTTTACCGGGCGCATTTCTACCAGACGGACAGGAATGCCATTCTGCGCCAGCTGCCATGCCGCTTCGCTCCCTGCAAGCCCTGCACCAACCACAATTACTTTCTCGGTCATTATTTACTCCTTTTCCTTTTATTCACTGGCTTTCTTTGTCTTTCTTCTTGGATATTCTGTACATTCCTGATTGGAACAGAAAACTTTTTCCGTCCCGTTCTTATATACTCGTTTTACCATAATATGGCCGCAAACCGGGCAGAATTTATCCACCGGCTCATTCCAAAGCGCCATATCACATGCGGGGTAGGTGCTGCAGCCATAGAAATAACGTCCTCTGCGGGATTTTCTCTTTACCAGATGTCCCTTTCCACATTTCGGACAGGTAATTCCCGTGTCAATAACAATGGATTTGTTGGTTCCGCATTCCGGACAATGGAGATACCGTCCATACGGTCCATTCTTGTACACCATAAGTGCCCCGCATTTTTCACACGGCTTATCCGATTTCTCTTCCGGCTGATTGTTCACATTAAGTGATTTGGTATTATGGCATGCCGGATAATTAGAGCAGGCCAGATATTTCCCAAAACGACCAAACTTAATAATCATAGGTGAACCGCACTTTTCACATACCTGGTCAGACACCTCTTCATTGTTCTTCCGTTCTTCTTCCGCATGCGCATCAGCTTTTTCCAGCTCTTTGCTGAAAATACCGTAGAAGTCGGTGAGTACCTGAAGGTATGTAGCATCACCTTCCGCAATCTTATCCAGCCATTGTTCCATATCGGCAGTAAAGCCGATATCCACAATACGACCAAAGTATTTCTTCAGCAGTTCAGTTACCTTGAATCCAATTTCTGTCGGAATAAACTGCTTCCCATCCTTTTCCACATACTTTCTTCTCTGGATAGCATCCAGAATAGCTGCATAGGTAGAAGGACGGCCAATCCCCTTTTCTTCCAGCGTCTTGATGAGGCTGGCTTCCGTGAATCTTGGCGGAGGTGTAGTAAAGTGCTGTTCCCCTTCACTGGATATAGGAAATACGGTTTCTCCCTTTTCCAGCGGTGGCAGATATTTTTCAGTTTCCCCTTCTGCCTTTTTACGGGATGCGGCTTTCATAACGGTGGTAAAACCATCAAAAACCACATGAGATCCACTGGCGCGCAGCCGGGCATCCCCACAGGACAGTACCGCTGTAGTATTCTGAAGAATCTGTGGTGCCATCTGGCTGGCAATAAAGCGGTTCCAGATCAATGTGTACAGTTTAAGCTGATCTCTGCTCAGCGAAGAAGCCACCACATCCGGAGAAAATGCAAGCGATGTCGGGCGAATAGCTTCATGGGCATCCTGAGCATCTTTGGCCTTATGATAAATATTCGGCGTTTCCGGTACATATTCCCTTCCGTAAACACTCTCAATGTATGGAAGGACCTGCTTTATCATTTCCTGGGAAATACGTGTGGAATCTGTACGCATATAGGTGATAAGCCCAACATGTCCATGACCAGCCAGTTCAATACCTTCATACAGCATCTGTGCCAGCATCATAGTCTTCTTTGAGCTGAAGCCCAAACGGTTTACTGCATCCTGCTGCATCGTGGATGTAGTATACGGAGCACGTGCCCTTCTCTGCTGTTTTCTCTTGGTAACAGAAACAACTTCTGCCTCTTTCCCCTGAATGAGAGCCAGCGCTGCATCCGCTTCCTCCTTGTTGGCAAGACGAGCCTGCTTCCCCTTATCATCCAGATACTGGGCAGAGAACACTTCGCCCTTCAGCGTCTTGAATTTTGCGTTTACAAACCAGTATTCTTCAGGAACAAAAGCACGTATTTCCTGTTCTCGTTCACAGATAATCCGCACAGCCACGGACTGCACACGACCGGCAGAAAGTCCTTTATACAACTGCCTCCACAGCCAGGGAGACAGCTTATAGCCTACCAGACGGTCCAGCACACGCCTTGCCTGCTGTGCATCCACCCTGTGCATATCTACCGGTCCTGGATGCTTGATGGCTTCCTTAATAGCCGGCGGCGTAATTTCATGAAAGGCAATACGGACATTATCCTCCGGATTCACATCCAGCAGTTTGGATAAGTGCCAGGAAATTGCCTCCCCTTCACGATCAGGGTCCGTTGCCAGCATGACATCGGAACACTTGTTGGCTTCCTTCTGCAAAGCATGAATAACATCCGCCTTATCTTTGGAATTTACATATTCCGGTTTAAACTGATTTTCAATATCTACTCCCAGTGAGCTGGCCGGTAAATCCCGAAGGTGCCCCATAGAGGCCAGCACCTTATAATTCGATCCGAGAATTTTTTCTATAGTCTTAGCCTTTGCCGGAGATTCCACGACGACCAGATGTTTTCCACCCGCAGTCGGTTTCCTTTTAAAAACCGGATCTGCTACTTTTGCTTTTCTGGTTCGGCTCTTTTTCTTTGTTCCAATGGTAATTGTTCTTTTGATAGACACGTCCATCCCCCTCTTACTCAATAAGAAATGCCTGTGACATGATATATCGGTATCGGTAATAATGAATTCTATTGTACAACAGGACGTCAATTTTTGAAAAACAAAACTGATCCGGTATCCTTCCTGCCGGAAAACAGTTCATAACCCGGCTTTTGGCTCACAAAGCAGATTCATGAGTCACATGCTATGAATCATACGCTCTGTTTTCCTGATTCATCCTGATGCTTTTAATTTCCATTTCATTTTGTCTGTATGAAGCAAGCCCGCATGGCATCCACAATAACAGATGCATGCAGGCTTAGGCAAGAACACAATCATTATATCATATGTCCCTCACCAGAGCCGATTATATCAGTATATTCAGCTTTTCATTTTCTTCTTCCCTGTTTTGCTTCTGTACTTCATCTTTATGTCCAACGCATATATCATACTTCCTCCTGCCCCTCTTGCAGGAAACTCCCCTCCGTAAATTCTCCCCCTGCCATTAAATCATCGGTTGCACCATTTGCATCAGCGTGCTTCATTGAACTAAGCGTCCTCATACTATATGCCCGTGCTGTTCAAAATAAAAAGAAGACCATGTAAAATGGCCTTCTTCCTATGCATGCGTATCCTGTTATCCCCTGATAAGACGGATTGTGCCCCCTGGGTCCCCCTGACGGTATATTGGCACATCAAACAATATATTATCCGTCGACCCCTCACATATCCTCTCTCATGAGGCCCGGAAATTCATATCGCCACAAAAACCCCGTTCCTCACTTCTCTTATCTTCCCTTTACATTGCAATTTAACCAGCAGCAGTTTCAAACGTGGGATTGAAAACCCAGATTGCTCCAGAATTTCTTCCTCCGTCACCATACTGCCGGTACTGCAAAAACGATACACCCACTCTTCATCCGGCTCAAGCACATCGGCATGACCGGGCTGTGGTATTTCTGTTATTCCCCAGTTATATTCCTGCAGTATTTCCATCGAACATGTTATACATATAGCTCCCTTTCGCAAAAGCCGGTTTGTCCCCTTACTCAGAGATGAGAATATGCTTCCCGGAACAGCGAATACATCACGTCCTTCTTCTAACGCAAAATCAGAAGTTATCAGTGAGCCGCTTCTTTCCGCCGCCTCTACTACAACGACGCCACAACTCATTCCGGCAATGATGCGATTTCTTGCAGGGAACTGCCGTCCGCAGGGGCGCACCCCCAGCGGATACTCAGACACCACGGCACCACCATGTTCACAGACCGCTTTAAACAGCTTTCTGTTTTCCTGTGGATACACGTAATCCAAACCAGATGCCGCCACCACTATGGTAGCTCCACCACTGGCCAGCGCCCCCTTATGAGCTTCCGTATCAATCCCCCTGGCGCCTCCCGACACAATGGTTACCCCATGCGCAGCAAGCTCTTTTGCCAGCTGGTATGACACATTCACTCCATAAGGTGTTGCCTTTCGTGAGCCAACAATGGAAACTATCCGGTTCCCCTCCGGCAGATTTCCCTTATAAAAAAGAACTGCCGGTGGATTGTTCGTCTGACCAAGTAACATTGGATAATTGCTTTCAAAACAGGTTACGCACTGTACCCCTACCCTCCTCATATCCTCCTGAATCTTTGCTATGTCCGTCTTTCTCCGGTAAGAGATTAACTTCTGTATCACCGATTCCGGCAGGGTATGTGATGCGTACAGCTCTTTTTCTGTTGCCCGCCAGACTTGTTCAGCCGACTGAAAACAGGTAAGAAGTGCACGCAATCGTCTTGCTCCCACCCCGGGTACACCAGTAAGTGCAGCCGCAAAATAATCCATTATTATCTCCTTGTTACACGACTGCGATAACTGATTGCCTCTATAATATGTTCAGGTTCTATCTGTTCAGCTCCTTCCAGGTCCGCGATTGTGCGGGAAACCTTAATGATTCGATCATAACTTCGCGCTGAGAGATGCAGCTTATCAAAGATATCTTTCAGAATTTTTTTACCTTTCTCCTGCAAAATACAGGTCTCTTTGATTTGCCGATGCCCCATCTGTGCATTATTCTGCATGTGCCATTTTCGCAACCGTTCACGCTGTATCTTCCTGGCTGCCGCTACCCGGGCCGCAATTTCCCGAGATGTCTCTCCCTTTTTCTGTGAAGTCAGCTCCTGATAACGAGGTCTGGCCACAGATACGTGCAAATCTATACGATCCAGAAGCGGGCCGGAAATCTTTCTTGCATATCTTCGGATTTCCCCGTCCGTACAGCTGCAGGCATGATCCGGATCTCCCAGATATCCGCAGGGGCATGGATTCATCGCTGCTACCAGCATAAAATCCGCCGGATAGGTAAATGCCGCATTCACTCTGGCTATATGTACTTCCCCATCTTCCATTGGCTGCCTGAGCCCTTCAAGAACCGAACGGGGAAACTCCGGCAACTCATCGAGAAAAAGTACTCCGTAATGAGCCAGCGTAACTTCTCCCGGTCTGGGTATGGAGCCGCCTCCCGTGAGACCAGCCATGGATATGGTATGATGCGGACTCCTGAATGGTCTTTCCCGTATGATATGTTCAGCCTTAAACAGACCAGCCACACTGTAAATCTTAGTTACTTCCAGCGCTTCTTCCCGGTTCATCGGCGGAAGTATGGTGGTAATACGGCGGGCCAGCATGGTCTTCCCGGACCCGGGAGGACCTATCATCAGCAGGTTATGAGCCCCTGCCGCAGCAATTTCCATGGCCCGCTTGGCCAGCTGCTGTCCCTGTACTTCAGAAAAATCAACCGCATAAGTCACGGACTTCTTTTCTTCCCGTCTTATCTCCGGATGCAATGCAGCGTGTTCCAGCATCGCCTCCACCAGTTCACGCAGTGTCTGTGGTGCAAATACCTGGATTTGTTCACACAGCAGGGCTTCCGGTGCACTGCTGGGCGCCATAATGAATATGGAAAATCCTGCCTGCCGTGCCGCCAGTACCATGGATAATACCCCGGGAACCGGCCGTATACGCCCCTGTAAGGAAAGTTCACCTATAAAAATCCGTCCCTGCAGACATTGCCCTGAAATCTGTCCACTCGCTGCCAGAAGTCCTATAGCTATAGGCAGATCCAGACCAGAACCATCCTTCTTCAAATCAGCCGGTGCCAGGTTCACTGTTACCTTTCCCAGTGGAAACTGGTACCCGGAATTCTGAATCGCTGCACGAACCCGTTCCTTGGCCTCCCTTACCGACGCCGCTGCCAGTCCTACGATGTTAAAACCCGTGACCCCTCTGGAAATATCCACTTCCACCGTAATCACATGCCCGTTAATCCCCAACGTGGTTGCCCCTGATACCTGTGAAAACATATGTCCCCTCTGATTAATCAAAATGCATTTTTCACGTGATGAATCTTCACTGCCTGTTTCGCCGTATCTCCCCATAAGATTTCAACGATATCAAACCGCACATTCACATGACACAGCTCCCGTTCCGCCATATACTGCCGGGCCATAAACTGAAGCCGTTTCTGCTTTACCGGATTTACTGCATCCATGGGATTGCCAAAGGCCCTGTTCTTTCTGGATTTCACCTCAACAAAGACCAGTGTCTCTCCATCTTTTGCAATAATATCCACTTCCCCATGGGTTCGTCTGTAATTATTTGCAATAACCGCATACCCTTTGCGCTTAAGATACGACGCTGCCAGCTGTTCTCCCTTTCTCCCTGAGCTGGTAGTTCCCATTATCCCCCTCCCATGCTTCCATCAATAAGTATGTTACTTGTATATTATTACATTTTTATATACAAAAAATCAAGTGCTGTATATAATTTTTTTATTTTAATTTCATATGTTGCATATTTTATACATTATTCAGGGGAGATTTTCAGAAAATATCCGGCTTTTCCGTGTATCATAAAATGGGATGTGAAAAAATAATTTATCATTTTTCACATCCCATTTTTAATTCTTATTCAACTAACGACTTCATAACCATACTTTTTACCGGTTCAAAACTCTTTCTGTGAATCGGAGTAATTCCCAGACGATGAATGGCTTCTATATGCTCTGCCGTACCATACCCCTTATTGCTGGCAAATCCATATCCTGGATATTCCTTATCATACTGATCCATAATATGATCCCTGTGCACCTTGGCAATAATGGACGCCGCCGCAACAGATGCGCTTCTGGCATCCCCATGAATCATCGATTCCACCGGAATCGGTAAATGCAGCGGCATGGCATCTACGATAACCGCCTCTGCCTTTACTTTAAGGGTTTCTATCGCCCGATACATGGCCGTCAATGTGGCGCCATAGATATTTAATGCGTCAATTTCTTCCGGAGGAAGGCTGACTATGGAATACGCTACCGCTTCCTTTTTAATTTTTTCAGCGATTTCCTCTCTGTGTTGCGGAGTTACCTTTTTTGAGTCATTCAACCCCCGGCAGAACCAATGGGGAGGCAAAATCACCGCCGCTACGGTAACCGGTCCCGCCAGAGGACCACGTCCCACTTCATCCACTCCGGCTACCGCATATATATTCTTCTGATAGAATCTGTTTTCTGTATCATACAGGGCTTCTACCCGAAGATGTTCTTTCGTATCCTTTTCCAGCCGTTTCATATAGGACTGAACCAGCTTCTGTACCCCTTTGCGCTCATCTGACATAAATTCAGCGAGCCTCTCTTCTGATACCTCTTCCTGCGCAAGTATATCTTTGATTTCACTGATTTTCATAATAATCTCCAGGAACACCGTCCAGAGTGATTCGTCCAAGTTTTCCGCTCCGGAAATCACTTAATACCGCCTGCTGCGCCCTTGCCGTATCCACAGCTCCGCCCTGCAGAAGGCTGCCTCTGCGTCTTCCAACCTTTTCAATCATCAGTAGAGTATCTTCCTCCGGATCATCAATGCCGTATTTTTCCTTCAGTACTTCAGGAGAACGAACACTCAAATCCTTTAAAAGCGCAGAGACTACCTCAAAGGAGTCAAACACATCACCTGCGATGGCCCCTGTAGCCGCAAGGCGAAGGGCTGCCACCTGGTCGTCAAATTTAGGCCACAAAACTCCTGGTGTATCCAGCAGGTCCAGCCCCTGGGCCAGACGTACCCACTGTTTTCCCCGGGTATGTCCGGGAGTATTCGCTGTGCGGGTTGCCGCTGTGCCAGCCAGACGGTTAATCAGCGTCGACTTACCTACATTCGGTATCCCCAGAATCATGATTCTGGCTGAGCGGTTGCGGATTCCTCTGCGCTTCCATTTTTCCAGTGCCGGAGCCGCGGTCTCCTTAATCGCTGCCAGTAATTTTTTCCTGTCCTTATTACTGGTACTGCTTACCGGAATCACACGGATACCCTTTCCCTTATAAAAGGATACCCACTGCTCGGTAACTTCCGGATCGGCCAGATCGGCCTTGTTCAGAATAACCAGATGATTTTTCCCCTGAATAAGCTGTTCAACCATAGGGTTAGCACTGGAAACAGGAATGCGGGCATCCAGCAGTTCCACTGCAACATCCACCATTTTCAGGTGTTCAATAATCAGCCGTTTCGTTTTGGCCATGTGACCGGGAAACCATTGAATAAGCATAATAACCTCCAAAATTCGTTTTTCTTTATCATACCATACGCACGGAGCCCATTTATCCGGCCTCTCATTTCATAAGGGACACAAGACAGGCCCCTGCCTCCGCAAACCAGTCATAAAAATATCCGCCCTTTCAGGAAAAGGCGGATACTCAATATTCAGAATTCTGTAATCATAACCCCATATGATAGAGGAGCAGATATACAATGGCCCCTACAGCAGCGGTACATGGGATGGTCAGAATCCATGCAAATACCATCTGGTAGGCTACGCTCCAGTGCACAGCGCGGAACCGGGTTGCCCAGCCAACCCCCATGATAGAGCCTGAGACTACATGGGTTGTAGATACCGGGAGGTGCAGCATCGTAGCAGTAAAGATAGTCATTGCAGAATTTAAATCGGCTGCAAGACCATTGACCGGCTGCATACGGAAAATTTTATTTCCCACGGTGCGGATGATGTTCCATCCCCCTACGCTGGTGCCAGCACTCATAGCCAGTGCGCAGGCAACTTTAACGTACACCGGGACTTCCAGTGCTCCGATGAACCCACCGGACAGCAAGGCCAGAGTAATGATGCCCATAGACTTCTGTGCATCGTTGGAGCCATGAGAAAATGCCATCAACGCAGCAGACAGCACCTGAATCCTTTTGGCTACATTGTTGACCTGACCTTTGCTGAAATTCCGCAGAATAATATAGAACAAAGTCATTATAATATAGCCGCAGAACATCGCTACTACCGGAGAGAGTACAAGGCCGCTTACAATGGTCAGAATCCCGTCTCCATTAATAGCCCCTATCCCATAAGAGATAATAACTGCCCCGCAGATACCTCCTATGAGGGCATGTGAGGAACTGGACGGCAGACCGACCTTCCAGGTGAGCAGATTCCAGAAGATAGCCGCTGCAATAGCCGCAATCAGCACTACCGAATCAACCATGGAAGGCGATGTCACAATGTCTCCACCGATAGTTTTGGCTACACCGGTGGAAACCATAGCCCCCACAAAATTTAAAACAGCAGACATAATGATTGCCACTTTTGGATTCAGTGCACGTGTAGCAACACAGGTAGCAATAGCATTAGCCGTATCATGGAATCCGTTTATAAAATCAAACGAAAGAGCCAGGATGATCAGAATGATGATGAGATAATATTCAGGCATATTTCATTACCACTTCTTTAACCAGATTGCCCACATTTTCCGCCTGGTTGGCAGTATCTTCCAGGCCTCCCATAATTTCCTTCCATCGGATGATATCTATAATCTCATGGGTACCGTCAAACAATTCAGAAATAGCACCTCGATAAATGACATCGGCTTCACTTTCAAGCTTATTCAACTGTCTTGCATGAGCAGCAATTTCTTTCTCATTCTTATCAATATCCTTAAGCAGACGCATCAGTTCAATCATTTCCCCAGACATCTTTTCAAGGATATTAACCATTTTCAGAGGTTCTGACCAGGTATTGTTTGCATGGTAAATGCGAAGACTTAATACCACATCCTTCATATCGTCCACACAATCATCCAGTCTTCTGGTTAATGCGTAGAAATCCTCCCTGTCAATCGGAGTGATAAACACTTTTTTCATACGTGCCACAATATCTATTGTCAGTTTATTGCCTGCGTGTTCCAGCTTTGTGGCTTCTCTGCCATTTCTTTCTAATGTTGAAATGTCCTGAAGCACTTCTTTTGCCAGTAATACGCTCTTATGAAAATTTCGGGCATTGGAAACAAGATAATCAAAAAATTCTTCATGCTTGTTGACCAGGCTGAACATGTGAAATCCTCCCCACATGAAATGTATATACAACTCTTCTATTCATCTTATGATAGTTGTGTAAAGTTTATGTAAATTATTACAAAATAATTTACATAAATCTCCTTCCGGTTCCATGTTATAAACAACCCTCACTGCCAATCCATGCTTACTGTCACCCCATACTCATGGCCCGATTGCCGAAAATCGCTGTATTTACTGATAAAATCGTACTTTTTAACTTCTGTGGATAGATTGCCGGACCATATCAAAAGATATAGCCTCTGTCCATATGAAATGAGACATTCTTTTTTTATTTCTGTAAAGCCATTTTAGTACCATAAAAGTGTAGTTGTTGGAGAATGATCATCTTCATCAGCTGCACTTATTTATTTATAATTAGGGGAGTAATTGGTATGACGAAAAGCCATTGGATTTCGCATCCGTACGACAAACTGTCAACCCGCCCCTTGTTATAAATATTCGATTAAGCAGGTTGGGATTTGCTCCCGTGTAACGAACTAAACTGAATGATAATAAGTGTGGCTGGAACAATTACTTTTATTTAAATTATCAGGAGGTGCGCTATGATTAGCGTAGGTATTGATGTCTCTAAAGGAAAAAG
>NZ_FMXA01000019.1 GCF_900103425.1 Dialister histaminiformans
AATCCCAACCGGCCTTGACGCAGCCAATGGGCTTTTATTTCTTTGATGTCAGTTAAATTCTAACGATTTTGATGCAGTGACAAGGAAGCCCCATGGTGGGCGGGTCGAACTGTATTTGCATACGTGAGAATCGCATAGCATGGTGCTGACGCAGCCAATGGGCCAAAATTGCTTATAAATCAGTCAAAATTGCTTAGAATTTAGAAGTTATCAGCATGAAGTTCAAAGAAACTTCTCGGATGCTTGCAAACCGGGCAAACAGTTGGCGCAGTGGTACCTACTACGATATGTCCGCAGTTGCGGCATTCCCAGATCTTGACTTCACTGCGTTCGAAAACCTGCTTGGTTTCTACATTGTGGAGCAGCTTTCTGTAACGTTCTTCGTGTCTCTTTTCAATGGCACCTACCTGACGGAAGCTTTCTGCCAGATCGTGGAAGCCTTCTTCGTCGGCTTCTTTAGCCATACGGTCATACATATCGGTCCATTCCATGTTTTCGCCTTCTGCGGCATGCTGAAGGTTTTCAGCGGTCTTGCCGCCAAGTCCCAGTTCGTTGAACCACATCTTGGCGTGGGCTCTTTCGTTGTTAGCGGTTTCTTCAAAAATCGCTGCAATCTGTTCAAAGCCCTGTTTTCTTGCTGTGGAAGCGAAGAATGTGTATTTATTTCTTGCCATGGATTCGCCTGCAAAGGCTTCCCACAAATTCTTTTCTGTCTTAGTTCCTGCATATTTGTTAGCCATAATATACTCTCCTTTGTTTTACCATATCTTCGGCATTATGTGCCGTTTTCATTATACTACGCCAGACAACCGGTGTGTATCCTGTGTTTTTCTCTAATTGAGAATAAAACAAAACGAAATTTATGTTATGTATAGATAAACACAATGTCTGAAGTTCATTATTGATTAAAAGGAATAACTGCTATTTCCCACCATTTCTTGATTTTTAAGCATATTCAGAGTATACTTCAGATATTAGCTATTTGAGAATTAAATCAAACATTTATCGCACGATGTTAGATTGGAGGGGTTATGGATTTTCCATCACTTCATATAGGAGAATTGTGTGCACGGGTCCCGATCATTCAGGGGGGCATGGGGATTGGTATCAGTCTGTCATCCCTGGCAGGGGCTGTGGCAAAGGCAGGAGGAATCGGTGTCATATCCGCAGCTCAGCCAGGCTATCAGGAAGAGGATTTCTTCAGAAATTCCTATGGTGCCAACGAACGGGCTCTGGCAAAACATCTGACCAGAGCTCGGGAAATCGCACCAGACGGCGTAATCGGTGTCAATGTCATGTGCCGTGGTCATCACTATGCCGAATATGTAAAGTGTGCAGTGAAGAATGGCGCTGACATCATTTTTTCCGGAGCCGGACTGCCTAAAACTCTGCCGTCACTGGTAGAAGGAACAAAGACAAAGATTGCCCCTATCATTTCTTCTGCCAAAGCGGCATCGGTACTGCTACACCTCTGGGAAAGGCACCATCACCGCACCGCGGATGCTGTCGTTATTGAAGGGCCTAAAGCGGGCGGACATCTGGGGTATACCCGGGAGGAAGTGGCCATGTGGGGTAATGGCGGCTATGAGGAACAGATTGGTGACATCCTGAAGGTCGTCCATTCCTATGAAGAAAAATTCAAGAAAAAAATTCCTGTAATTTTCGGAGGCGGTGTGTTCGATAAGGCAGACATCAGCCACTACCTTTCTCTGGGGCTTGCCGGCGTACAGATGGCCACCCGGTTCGTAGCCACAAAGGAATGCGATGCAGCAGATGCATTTAAGCAGATGTATGTAAATGCCCACAAGGAAGATATTACCCTGGTAAACAGCCCGGTTCATATGACTGGCCGCGCTATTCGCAATGCTTTCGTAACGAGAGCTGAAAAGGGTCGTATCCCGCCGGACCACTGTTTCAACTGTCTGAAGACATGCAATCCGGCTACCACTCCGTACTGCATCACCATGGCGCTGATCCGAGCCGTTAAAGGGGATGTAGATAATGCTCTGATTTTCTGTGGCGCCAACGCGTGGAAGATTAATGAAATCACTACGGTTCCTGCTTTAATTCATGAGCTGACAGAATAAACGACAGGCAAGAGAAGTGAGCAGGCGAAATGTGAAAAACCGGCAAACATAGAGTTATCAGAAAAATCAGACATTCAGCCTTCAGACTGCAATTCCGGGTTGTGAAAAACATTTTTTCACAACCTTTTTTCATGCCTTACGTTTTGATTTACCGTCTTTCTATATTGCCAATACTATAATGAAAAGAAGCAAACCCTGTTTATCGAACTATGCACAGTTCTTTACTTCTGAATTGAGATATCCCTATGATTTACTTACCAAGTGGCCAAAGAGAAAAAGGCCAGGATCTGATTGAATATGCCCTTCTTCTGGCACTGTTGGTGGCAGTGGGTGTATTGATTTATTCCCAGAGCGGACTCAAGGATTCTCTGCAAACCATTTTCCGCAATTCAGGGAATCTGATGGAAACCGCTGCCCAGGGCAGTTCAAACGGGGAAAATAATCAGGAACATCACACCATTCCGGAAATTGTCGGCCAGGCCATTGCGGACGGAACATTGACCCTGAACCGGGGGCAGTACCTCTTTTCCGGAACGGATGCCGGCAATCAGGCAGCCGGAAATCTGGGCATCCCTTTTGCCCCCGGCGATGCCTGGACCATAGGGCGGCAGGCCAGCAGCGACGGCACCACAGACTATTATGTGCTCATGCACTACTCGGCTGACCAGAGAGGCGATCTATCCAGTTACGCCACCGGCGGATCCGGTTGGAACTGGACGGTAAATGACCGAGGGTTCTACACCACACGCAAAGGCAGTCAGATTCAGGTGCCAGTGGACTATTATATCTATGATGCATCCACCGGAGCGCAGAACAATGGACTGCGACAGACTTACTTTACCGGAAATTCCGGTTCCGAAGGAAAGGCCACCCTGGTTCATCCATCCGGCTCTTCAGGGTATGGAATCAGATGAACGGACACTCAAGGTCGGTGGCTTAACATCAGAATGGCAGGCCGATCTACTTTAAATCTGGAGATTGGATATTGTGCACTATATTAGGATATGGTCTTCCAGAACGGGAAACGTTTTGCATGCTTTCCTGTGCTATACAGACAGGTTGGAGGTATGTGGTTGGAGAGTAGATAAGGAACGTTTTTATAAAAGGGCCATATGTAACATCCTTTTGCTTTCCCTTATTCCAACATACAAAGATGAGCCTTCGGCTCATGGTCGGTGCGAGCTAGAGGCTCGCAGGTCGGTACATCCTGAACGGATGTAGGTCGGTGCCTTAACTTCAATATGGCAGGTCGGTGTGCCTCCTGCAGAGGCACAGGGGGTGGATTCTGCGAATAGCCTCTTTTATAAAAAAGTGAGGAGCAACATATCCCATGGATTCACATACAGCATTCTACTTTCCACCATCCGCCAGCAAAGACCGGGCTGTCCATAGTATGGAAATCAAAGATTTCATAATTCTATGGACTTATCGACAGGACCTTGTCGTCATTCCCCCTCTCTCTCCAGAGAGGGAAACGTTTCGCAAACTTTCCTTTTGCCAGCTTTTGCATTCTTCACCGCTTTTGGATAGAGGTATAGTAAAACGACTTTCCATAAATAGGTTGGAAAGTCGTTTTACTATGCTTTTTAATTTTATCGGACATCTGATTTGCATGACAGCTCCAGGCCTGCCAGTTTTTTCAAATCCCTCCGCGCAATTTTCAAACCCGTCTTACTTTCTCATACCTGCTTTTCAGAATTCGGATTCGTGATCGAGGAGCCATCCGCCAGCGGTGCAGGCTGGGCAGATGCAGTATTTCACGCCTTTTTCCTTAGCTTCCTTTGCTGCAGCTGCCAGGTGGGCTGCTGTGTCTTTGCCCAGCACCTTTTCTCCTTCTTCTGATTCAAAGAACGGAATCACTTCATCGATGGAGTTTACGTCTGCCTTCAGTTCTTTTTTCAGTACATCTGCAGCCGCCTTTTCTTTTTCCGTCCCTACGGCTTTCAGATAGTCTCCGCAAATTGTTTTCAGTCCTTCATAGCAGGACGAAGCGTCCATAACTTCCTTTACTTTGTTCAGTACTTCTTCTTTTACCATGGGAATCATCCTTTCTGTAAAAACTATTCTTTCCATCTGTTTGGGCCAGGCTACCTCGCTGTAAGGCAATATTCAATGATATCCTTCTTACGAAGTGCATTCATCCAGGGCTCCGGTATTGACTCCATACCGTACGCTATGCCCGCCAGTCCTCCGGTTATGGCGCCAATGGTATCGGTATCCTCTCCCAGGTTGACTGCCTTAACGAGGGCATCCCGGAAATTATTGGTAGTAAGAAGGCACCAGACGGCCGCTTCCAGTGAATCCTTTACGTAACCGGTGCTCCGTATTTCACTGCGGCTGCATTGTCCTATATCCACCAGACCAGCAAATGTTTCCGATGCCAGACAGGCTGTCTCTATGGCCTCGGAAAGAGAAAATCCGTCCAGAATGAGCTGTGCTGCGTGAATGTATACCTGGCAGGCTTCCACTGATAGCGGATGCGCATGGGTGATACCGGATACCTGGGCAATCTGTTCATCACTCAGGTTCTGCACAAAGGCCAGTGGAAGTATGCGCATAAGCGATCCATTCCCATTGGACTGTTCATTGGTACACCCGCACCCATGGGTCAAGGCATGCACGGTGGTAAACCCCTGGTCAAAAGCTTCTCCGTCCTGAGTATACGCCCCATTGTCCATCCAATCCATAAATCGGGCACGCATATCCGGAATATCCACACCTTCACAGGTAAGAAGGCTGTCCACCGTGGCCAGGGTGAGACTGGTATCATCTGACCAGGTCCCGGCAGGCCATGGAAGTTTCTCGCTTTTTATCATCTCCGTCACTTCCGGATACGAGTCACGGGGCATAAACTGCACAGGAAGTCCCAGGGCATCCCCAATCGCGATGCCGTATACAGCAGACTGTAACCGGTTTACATGTCTCAGCATAAGTATCCCTCCTTATTGCACACACGTAAAACGTTGTCCTTGCCTCTATTATACGACAATATAGAGCCGGCAGCTCATGAACCATGTAACGAGTGAATCCTGAGAAGCCAGCCGGGGAAGAGCAGGTTAGAGAGTTGAAGCTTGAGATTCAAAGGAAAACTCGGCCCTTTTCCAGAAAACACCCCCTTATCCTTTCACCACCATACTCAGGAGATTCCTGCGAATTTCTGAGTATGGCGGAATTGTGGGAAAGAAAATACATTCTCTTCCTTCCAGATGAGGAAACCCATGACATGCTTTCCTGCTCTTAGCTTTCGCATGCCTGCCTTTTCTTCTGTAAGCTGATTTCTGATGCTGCGCCTCAGCTCGTGTTGTCCTCTTTTCTCTCCTTATTTCAGAAGGGATGCCAGTTTTTTCCCATGGGCCTGGCAGGCTTTGATTATGGGTTCCCTGTCTTCCGGCTTGCTTACCCCGGGAATATACATTACACCGCCTGTGTGCAGAACACCGCCAAATCGCATACCACAAAGTCTGGCCAGTTGTGCAGCCGGAAACATATAGCTGTCCATGGTATGGCCCTGTACTTTGCCTTCTGCATATGCATCATAAGGAGCGCCGGTGGTACAGGAGACAATCAGTGTTTTCCCCTTCAGCCGTGTCCCGGTACTGCCATAAGCAAATCCATGGGCAAATACATCATCAATATATTTCTTCAGCAGTGCCGGATAGGCATACCAGTAAACAGGGAACTGCAGGATAATAGTATCTGCTGCTGCAAGGGCCTCCTGCTCAGTTTTAATGTCAAACTTCCCGTCAGGATATAATTCAGCCACCTGGCGTATATCCAGATCCGGGACTGCGGCTTTCACTGTTTCCATAATAGTCTTATTTCCCAGTGACATATCCGGGTGCGGATGACCATAAATCATAAGTGCTTTCATAAAAACCTCCCTGGTATATAAATTAAATAAGATGCTTTTTCTGTTTTCAGAATGAAAGGGACTGGAGCCATTCACGAACTTCAGCCGCAGATGCCTTTCCTGAGAATCGTTCCCCATCCAGCCATTTGCCGTTTCCTCCAGCCAGAAAAGCCAGATTTTTCCCGCTGTCTCCTATATCCGCCATCGCCGAAGTAGCAAAAGGAACGACCGTCTTTCCTGAAAAGTCATGATCTTTTACAAAGGGCTCCACTGTCCAGGCCGCCTGCTGCCACCAGATAGGATAACCAATAAATACTATGTCATAATCCTTCCAGTTCGCTACATCACCGGTATACTCCACATGACGCAGCGAAGGATTCTCATGTTCTCTGGATACGCGGCTATCGTCATCATTATAATCCAGATCCTCTTCTGTATAAGGTTTTGTCAGCTCCAGGCGGAACTCATCCGCTCCCGTCTCTTTTGCAATTTTATCGGCAACTGCTTTTGTATTTCCCGTATCAGAGTAATACACAACCAAAACCTTTTTATCTGCAGGAATCACCGGAGTGTCCTGCGACACAGCCTTTGCACTCCCATTTCCACAGGCAGAAACAAGAACTCCAAGGGCTACAATAACTCCTGCTATTTCCCATTTGAATCGATTCATAGGCTATCTCCCCCCTTTTTATACTTGTTATTTCCGATTTACCCACCACTCCGGAAACCGCCCCGGCTTCTGCATGGATACCTTTTCTCCGATTTCCGGCGTCAGCAGATTCCAGGAGGCTCCCCGGTGTGCCTTTTCCAGACTCTGCATAGGCGCCTGCCAGGCATGACGGGCCAGTGCGAATTTGGAATTATGAACAGGTATCACATAGCGTGCCTGGAGATCCGTTGCCGCCTGCGCCGTTTCCTCTGGCAGCATATGGATATTATGCCACTGCGGGTCATACTGCCCGTTTTCCAGAAGAGCCAGATCAAACCCTCCAAACGCATCTCCGATATCCCGGAAATGCGGTCCATACCCACTGTCTCCACTGTAGTAGACCTTATGGGTCGGGGTAATGAATGCATAAGATGCCCATTCTGTAGGATTTCGTTCCAGAAGACGTCCGGAGAAATGCTGCGCCGTCAGTACGTGAATATGGAAATCCGGGGCAATTTCCACATCGCTGTCCCAGTCTTCCTCATAAAGTTGGGAAGGCCTGAATCCCCACTCTTCAAAGTATTCTCCCACGCCTAACGGGCAGACGATTTTCCCAATCTTGTCTTTAAGCGACATAATCGTAGGATAGTCCAGATGATCCCAATGGTCATGACTGATAACCAGAATATCCACCGGTGGAATATCGTCCGCCGTATACACATTGCTCCCCTTAAAGGCGCGATTGGCAAAAAAGATGGGGGACGCATAATCGCTGAACACCGGATCCACGAGTATTCGTTTCCCGTCCAACTGCATATAGAAGGAGGAATGCCCCATCCAGACTACAAAATCTTCGTTACGATCCTGCTTCCACAGATTGACTTTCGCACTGGGGACAGGTTCTTCCGGTACCGCACCCGGCCTCTCTTCCATGAAATAATCCATCAGTCCCCTTATCAAGCCCTTATCCGGCCCCGATATAACAGGCACAGGTTTCAGATTTTCAAAATGCCCGTTTATATAATGGGAAGATGCCTCCACCCTGGCCAGACGCTGAGGCCTGAAAGGACGCCCAAAGCGAGGTGAGTGCAAATACGCTGCCACTCCCACCGCTGCCAGACAAAGTATACCGACTCCAATCCACAACCTCATTTTGTATGTCATCCTCTCCCCCATGTCCACCAAGTGCCCCTGCGCATGCAGTTCGCGAGTATGGTCAGGCCCTGTAACTGCCACATATCAGTTGCCCTACCCCATATATCCTAGCAAGAACCTGCCAGGCCGTAAAATGCCTGTTAAATTCCCTTCAGCATACAGAATGAGCATGATAAAAATAAAAAGCCGCTGTGAATTTTTCGTTTCACAGCGACTTTTCTCTCTTCAGGAAACACGGAGATTCCCACTGGCAAACACAGTCAACATCATGGATAAAATTACCAGCCGGTTACCTGATAGAGCCGGCCCTTCTTTATCTCCTTCTTTTATGCCGGCAGTCTTTGCATCGTTTGGGCAGTTCATACCCCTTATCCTGATAGAATTCAGCTTCTCCCTGGGTAATGGGGAAGGTGCAGCCGCAATCCTGACAGGTTCGATACTGAAATACCTTTTTACGGAATCGGTAGCAGTCATCACAGTAGGCGAATGGTTCTGCTTTTTCTACGTACTTCAGATAATTGGTATACAGCATATCCTTTCCGCAGCGTTTGCAGTGATGGATAGTCCCTTTTTTCAGGCACTCCGGGCACAGGTGTGCCTTCATTCGATACGCCGGCCAGGATTTGCCACAAAGGCGGCAGGTTTCTGCTTCCCGGTCATCTTTCTTTTTTCCGAAAAAACTGCAGACTCCCTGCCAGAGTCTGGTAAGAAATGGTTCTTTCCTTTCCGGTTTGGCTTTAAGCAATATGCCCCCTTCGGAAAGGCGCGCCGCTATGGCGTGACGATTCTTCAGGCGATGAATCTTTGCTGCCAGCTCCCTGTCCTGGGTTATCAACAGCATAGGCTGCTTCCGGGAGGCACATGCCAGGATTTTAGTGAAATCCGCATCCGCATAGTTCGATTCTGCAACGCCGGCCAACATGGCCAGATTTTCTTTTTCCAGCACCTGCAAAAGGTAAAGCACATTTTCTGCCTTTCGGGCCAGTGCCTTATCCTTGCGGTTATCCCGATGACGCATGAGTTCATTTAACACCGAAGGGATGATGATGATTTTCTGTCCGCTTTTACGAAGGGTAGGAATCCACTGGTTCCAGAAGGCCTCCGAATACTCTGACAGCAGACTGCAGGTGTCTATGAAAATGCAGGTGCGCTTCACATAGAGTACCGCATCCTGCAGCATTTCTTCTTTCTCTATGGTTTTCCCCTCCTTACAGTGATGAAATGACCATGACGAATGTAATGCGGCCATCTTTCCAGGATACACGGATTTTCCCTTTCAGCATGCCCAGAATTTCCTGGGCCATGGAAAGGCCGATACCATAGCCGGCTTTTGCACTGTTATGCGACTCATCGCTCCGGTAGAATCTTTCAAAGAAACGGGTATAATCCTCGTGTTCCCCCGCCGCATAGTCATTGCTGATAGCCAGTGCCACGGTGCCGTCTTTCTTTCCTTTCCGCAGCGCAAGGCGCACGGTACCGCCTTCATCACAGTATTTCACCGCATTGTCCAGGAAGATATTGAGCAATTCGAGGAAACATTTTTCATCTGTCTGAATCCTTATATCCTTTTCCACGTCCGCTTCCACCTTCTTATGCTGCTCTTCCGCCAGCAGGCGGAACGAACCGACAGTATTGGATGCCACCTCGGATATGTTGACCAGAGCTTTCTGCATCTGGAACTGGGAGCCTTCCCCCATCTTGGACAGAAGAATGAGATGGTTAATCAGATTAGACAGGCGATGTACCTGTTTCAGTATGCCACGGGTCCACTCATTTTCTCCATTCACCATTTCCAGTGCTTCCGCATTGACGGAAATGATGGCAATCGGGGTCTTCAGTTCATGACTTGCATTGGTGATAAACCGCTTCTGATTCTCAAAATTATGGATAAACGGCTGAATCGCCCGGTTGGACAGGGAGGCAAAGATAATAATGAAAAGGACTATGCAAACCAGACCAAAGCGGAAAGAGAAGTTCATAAAGGAACGAACGGCCATGAATTCCCGGCTGGCGTCCACTACTACTACCATCTTGTCCTGGCTAGCATCGGTTCTCACAACAAACCCGTAATCTGAACCATCCTTTTCAAAAAAACCGGCATCCTGCCGGCTGGCCAGAATCTGGAGTGCCTGCTTTACCGCCTCAGTTTCCGTATAGGCGGCAATCTGCTCTGCGTGAATGTCTGTTACCTTGTTTTCCCGGTCAAAAATGACACTGAAATACCGGGTAGAGTAATACGACTCCCGTGACTCATCATTCCAGTCGGAATCAATAAACCAGGTAGTGGCCGCTGCCGGATAGTGCCCTTCCCTCATGGGCATAACCCCGCCGTTATCCGCAATCCGGTTCATGGTCTTGAAGCAGCTTTCCTGCATGGACCGGGCACTCATCCAGTTGATAGACAGAAGAGCCACAGACACGATAATGAAAATAGAGACAGCGGCCAGAAAAATGAACCGGTGACGTAATCGTTTAATGAGATCCATAGGTATTCACTCCGCTCTGTATAAGCCGATACGGACCTCCACGCTGCCCCTCCACCGTGAGGTCAGACTGCACGGATGCCAGTTTTCTCTTCAGATAGTTCACATAGAGCCATACCTCATCCTGGTCTTCTGCCTCCCCTTCTTCTCCCAGGTGACGGAATACAGAATTTTCATCCAGGGACTTGCCTGCATTGTTCATAAAGTAGCGGAGCAATCTGGCTTCTTTAGGACTGAGGCTGATGGTGTTCCCTGCTACAACTTCTGCCGACTCCACATCCAGCGTGGTATTTCCCAGGGTAATTTTTCCCGGATTAAAGGCTCCCTGCCGGCGTGTCTGACTCCTTACCCGGGCCATGAGTTCCTTCACGGAAAACGGCTTGGCCAGATAATCGTCAGCCCCGGTATCCAGGCCTTGAATGCGGTCTTCCACTTCCGCCTTTGCTGTAAGCATAATGACCGGTGTCGTATCGCCTGAGGCACGGATTTCCGCCAGTGCGGTGAGGCCATCTTTCACAGGCATCATGACATCCATAATCATACAGTCGTAGCTATTGGCTTCTGCCAGATTCACTGCTTCCTGTCCGTTGGCCGCCACATCGATATCATATCCTTCATGCTTAAAAATGGCCGCCAGAACACGGGACATATCCTGTTCATCTTCTGCGAGTAAAATGCGCATAAATTCCCCCTTCACAAATGCCCTCTTTCAGGCTTCCTTAATCATCATCCGTATAGTCTGCATGGACACATCGCAGGCTGCCAGTTCGTCCGCACAGCGCTTCAGTTCCCGGCTGATAAGATCTTTATTCTTGATTTCGTGCTTGTACTGCATCTGATGTTCCAGACTGGCCCAGGAATCCATGGCAATGGTCCGAAGCTGGACTTCTGCGTAATAATGTCCCGGCGTATTTCCCAGTGCATCGGTGGTCTCATCCTCGATTTCAAGGATGAGATGGTAACTGCGGTAACCGCTCGGCTTGGCGCTGGTAATAAAATCCTTTTCCTTCGCTACCCGGACGCCGGGTATATTCCGGATGACATCTACCAGGTCATACACATCATCAAGAAAACAGCATACAATACGGATGCCTATGGCATCATGAATGGTGCAGAGTGCAGACTCCGGCGTTTCCGGAATCTCTTTTCTCCGGCATTTGTCGCGCATGCTTTCTTCTCCCTTAATCCGATAATTGATATGTTCAAATGCGGACTCTCCGGTAGAAGCTTTCTTTTCAGCATTCTTGTTTTCCAGATAATCCACTAGCCGGTGCATAATCTTTTCCAGCACAGGCTTCCAGGATGCATATATTGATTCGCTCATAATGACTCCTCTGGCAGGTTTATTTACATATGCCGTCATAGACTGGCATCACATTTCCTGCACAGCTTTAATTATACTATATCCACATAAAAAGACCTGTCTCCGAAGAGACAGGCCTTCATTCAGATTACACGATGGGTAACGGTGACACTTATTGTTTAGCCTTTAATCTTGCTGACGACGAGGCCCACAATAAATCCCACGACGGAGAAGGAGATCCATGCCATATCGTAGTGTGCAAATGGCAGGGAAGCCATGAAGGCATCTACACCGCCCAGGGCAATGCCTGCGGTATGGAAACCTGCATAGAGAGATGGAATAACGGTCAGGCCGATAGTCCATGCATAGATACTGTGTGCTCCTCCGTGAAGCTTGCCGGTCAGTGCCAGCAGGATCAGCACGATAGTCAGTGGATAGAGGAACATCAGAACCGGAATGGATGCGGAAATGATGGTGCTCAGACCAAAGAGTGCAATGCCGAAGGATACGAAGGAGAATACGGTAGCCCAGAGAACATGATTAACTCTTGGCAGCAGCAGATTGAAGTAAGCTGCACAGGAAGCAATCAGACCAACACTGGTGGTAAGGCAGGCAAGGATTACGATGCCGCCCAGAATGATGGAACCAGACTGGCCAAAATAGAACTGCGCTGCCTGAACCAGTACAGGAGCCCCGTTTTCCTGAATACCGATGGCCTGAACGGAGCTGGCACCCAGGAAGCTCAGGGATCCGTAAATGAGAGCCATGATGAAGGTGGAAATCAGGCCTGCGCGCAAGCAGGAGTAAGTGATTTCTTCATGCGTGGTCTTACCAAACATCTTAACGGACTGTACCACAATAACACCGAATACCAGAGCAGCCAGTGCATCCATGGTATTATAGCCATCCAGGAAGCCTTGTACCGCTGCGCCAACCGGAGTTGCATAGTTGTCCGTCGGAGCCTGCGGAATGCCCATCGGATTCATTAAGGAAGCGCCAATGAGGATGACCAGGAAAATAAGCAGCAACGGAGTGATAATCTTGCCAATGCGGCTTACCATCTTACCCGGGGTAATAGCCAGCCACCAGGAGAGGGCGAAGAAAACAAAAGCGAACACATACAGACCAATGCTCTTAGCTTCCGGTCCCAGAAGCGGAGCTACCGCAATTTCATAGGATACTGTGGCAGTACGCGGAATAGCGAAGAACGGTCCGATGGTCAGATACAGCAGAACGGTGAATGCTACGCCGTACCATGGCGCTACGCGGGAAGCCAGATTCTGCAGATCGTCGCCGGAATAACATACAGCCAGTACGCCGGCAAACGGAAGGCCTACGCCGGTAATCAGGAAGCCCAGAGTGGCCCAGGTTACATTAATACCTGCATTCTGACCCATGAAAACCGGGAAAATCAGGTTGCCTGCACCGAAGAACAGGGCAAACAACATTAAGCCGATGGCAACGAATTCATTAGATTTTTTTTGCATAATAGCAACTCCTTTCCTAATCGTTAACTCCATCGTGTAAAAAGGAATTACCTAACTCTAGCATAGAAAAAACAGTTAGGCAATAAAAAAATATATGGATTCCCATTAGAAAACATCTATACCCACCACTCGGCATCTCTCGGATGGTACAAGGGCAAATTACTCTGAATTCGCGTATATTTTTTATTATACCCCGGATTTCTCCTGTATTTATCAGCTTTTTTACCTTTCCATGGTTTTATGTTTCCTACATCGCCTCGCCCTCTCCATGCCTGGGTTTCATGTCTGATATTCATTTAACGCATATAAACCCATTCATAAATAGAATTATAAGAAATCATGTGGGGAAGCTCGTAAAACCTTCCACTGGAAGTTTTCAGAGGGGGGATACTGTGTATAGCATTTTGCATGAGCAAAGCTCATCCGTCATTCTTTCCTTGTCACAAGAGAGCATTCCATATCCCCCTGTAAAGCAGGAGGCTTTGTATAGCCTCGAGCCGCGGGCTTGCTGGCTACTAGTCTACTGAATCGAAATCCGTATGGATTTCCCATAAATGGTAGCCCGGTCTTCTAAAAAGCTTGAAGTTGTAAATCATTAACTATGTTGCACTCCCATTTTTACCGCCCTGTGAATCTTCTGATTCGCACAGAGTACCAGCAAAGGTTGCGGGCCTTCCGTCTTTTCTATTTATACAGCTACAGGAATATCTATTTATACAGCTACAGGAATATTCTTATTTTCTTTATATATTTATTATATTATATTTATTCTATATCATGTAATGTATCCGCTGGCAGCATCCCCGCCCAGGGCTTCTTTTCATGCATTTCCCGCATTGCTGTCTATACAAAAATAGAATCTTTACTATTTTTCAATATCGGTGATATAATATAACACAACAATTTTGCCATGATGGTTAACACCAAGCCGTCACGAAGACAGGTAGAGGAGGTTTTCTATATGAAAAAAAGAATTGTCGGCGTAATTGGGATTGGACATGTAGGTGCCCACGTAGCATTTGATTTGGGTATGATGGGTGTTGCCGATGAAGTCCGCCTCTGCGATGTAAATGAACAGAAGGTTAAGAGCGAAGTACAGGATCTGATGGATGCGGTTCTTTTCATGCCACGCCGCGTAGTATATAAGCCAGCTGCTTATGAAGAACTGGGTGACTGCGACATTATCATCAACTGCGCAGGCAATGTATCCCTGGTAGCTACCGGAAGCCGCGATGATGAAATGAACTTCACCGCTGTACAGGTCAATGACTATATTCCGAAGGTTATGGCTGGCGGATTCAAAGGGTTCTTCATCAATGTAACCAACCCATGCGATGTCATTACCAACCTGATTGCTGAAAAATCCGGTCTCCCGAAGAACCACGTATTTGGCACAGGCACCGGCCTCGACTCTTCCCGTCTGAATCACTGGCTCACCAAGCAGACAGGCATTGACCCGCACTCTATCCAGGCATATATGATGGGTGAACACGGCAATGCCCAGATGACCCCATGGTCCCAGGTTTCTTTCAACGGCAAGCGCCTGGACGACATGGATCCGGCGGATTCACGTTTCCAGTTTGACCGCGCACAGGCTACCCATGATGCTATCCGCGGCGGCTGGGTTACCTATGTAGGCAAGAAGTGCACTGAATATGGCATTTCCAGCATCGCTGTCACCCTGGCAAGCGCGGTTCTCCACGATGAAAAGAAGATCATCCCAGTAAGTGCAAGCCTCAAGGGCGAATATGGGGAAGAAGATGTATATGTAGGCCTGCCATGCGTCATCGGCGCTGACGGTGTAGAAGACATCATTGAATTCAACCTGCCAGACAACGAACTGGCTCAGTTCAAGCACTGCTGCGATACCATTCGTGCTAACATCGCCAAGTGCAAGAAGCTGCTGGCTGATAAATAAGTAAAAAACAATCAAAAAACTGCACCTTTCATGGTGCAGTTTTTTATTGTGGAAAAAGAGAGATTCGAGAATCGAGGGTGCAAGATGTGAGGGAGAATAAAGATGGCCTTCGGCTCATGGTTGGTGCGAGCTTGAGATTCACACTGACAGACAGCTTCAGCCTGCGGGTTTTCCCTCATTCCTCACATCTCATACCGGTCTTTTGCGCATCAGCTCATCTACCTCAATACGCTTTCAGATCTTCATCCGTGAGATGGAGCTGGGGAAAGGGGATCACTTCGGGCATGGTACCTTCGGGATGACCACCGAGAAGTTTTTCCATCCAGATAGCGTTGTACCAGCGACCGAATTTATGGAATACCCGGTGAAATTCGGCAGCTTTTGAGAATCCTATGGCCTGATGGAACCGGGCACTGGCATTGACCAGGAATTCATCTTCCGAATCAGCAAAGGCGATGCGGGCATACAGGTTGAGCACGTGCTGCTTCATACAGATAGCCGATAAGGCTTTGTATAGCCGGCTTCCTGCTCCGATGCGGCGCACGTTCTGGCGAATGTAAATCGATGTTTCTGCCGCCCAGGAATACGCATGCCTTGGGCTTAAAGGACTGGCATAAATATAGCCGATAATCTGCCCGTCTTTCAGAGCCACTATATAGGGATATCTCTCCAGAGTTCTGGTAATACGCGCCCGGAATTCTTCCACCGTAGGAACGTAGTATTCAGAAGTAACCGCTGTATTAAGCACATAAGGTTCATAAATAGAGCGGATTGCTTCCGCATCATCCGGTACCGCAAAACGAAGAGTCACCTGATTTTCCATAACTTGCACATCCTTTCCCGTCCCGGAAAATACTGCCTGTTTCCGGTTCTTTTTTCTTCTTTTGTCCTGTCATCAAGGGAGAAGAATACCCATTCTGCTTTTTAACGCTGAATTAGTATATGCTACGCCTTCCGATCCAGTCAAGAGTTGCGCTGCACTTCATTTTCTTTTTTGTAATCTCTTTAATTTATGCAGCTCTGCCTGTATACTATTCCCCCTCTCATGGTCATCCCTCCCATTCCCTGTTTAGCCTGTCCCATTATCAAAAATATTATGCTTGTTGTTTAACTTTTTCATTCTCCATCTATTCTCAATTAGATGAAAAAGATGATGTTTTTCCTCCTTTTACAGGATATTCTTTCCTTAATTCCCAAGATGATCCATTCCGAAAAATCCCATAAAATATACACATTTATCCTTCTATTGACATTTCTTATTCTCCGGAGATATAATGAATAGGTTAATTTACGATTTTATAAATCATTTTTGTATATTTGTTTGATTTTATTTTCAATACAAGCGAAGGATTTTCATCCGGAAAGGAAATTTCATGAAACGCTTACCTTTTGGTGCCGCTCTGGCTGCACTCATGCTTACCACTTCCTTTGTTATGGCAGACAATGCTTTCTCTGACGTAACCCCAGACGACTGGTCCTACCAGGCTGTCAGCCAGCTGGCCGACGAAGGCGTTATTGATGGTTATCCGGATGGAACCTTTAAAGGAAATAAAAATATTACCCGTTATGAAATGGGACAGATTGTAGCCCGCCTCATGGCTAAGGAAGATACCCTGACTTCTGACCAGAAAGCTACACTGGACAAACTGTCCTCTGATTATGCCGGTGAGCTGGATAACCTGGGTGTACGGGTAGATAAGCTGGAAAATCAGGTATTTAAGGATACCACATTCATATATGATTTCCGTGCCAGCGCTATGCCATCCTATGATAACATCTTCAAGGCCTCTGACCATGACCACGACGATTCCATGGGATTCCGTTTCCGTGTCAACTCTTACACCAAGATGACCCCAAGAGTATGGCTCTATGGACAGCTGGAAACCCATATGTCCATGAACGGCAAATCCTTCACCGGGGTTAATGCTACTGATGAAGACGACAGCGAATTTAAGCTGAACCGTTTCTTCACCACCTACCACTGGGGTGAAGTGAAGGATCATTACTTCTTTGATAAGGGACCGACAGATGACAATATCGTTATTGGCCGTTTCCCCATGCGTATGGGTGTCACCGGCTACACCTATGATGGCGAATTCACCGGTATTGGCGTACAGTTCGGCGACTACTTCAAGGGTGGCGCCCTCCGTATTGCCACCGGCCGCGCCAACAACATTAACTACGACTACACCGGCCCGATGATGCACGGCGTAGCCGGCATGAAGGCCGCTGCCTCCCAGCTGGCCGGCGCTATGGCTAAGTCGCAGCTGATGGCACTGCCCGGTATGAGCGACACGCAGGCCGATGCCCTGTCCAAGGTCATTTCCAACTCCATCAACCGTACTACCAACATCAACGACCTGTCCGGAAACATTAAGAACGATGTCAGCCATGCTCTCACCGCTTCCACCATACAGCAGATGATGGCCAGCGGCATACCTCAGGACGTGGCTACTACCACGGTGGCAGGAGCTGCTTATCAGGCAAAAATCAATGCTACCGCATCTACCATTTCTTCCAACCTGGTAGACAAGTTCAATCATAACGACCGCCTGCAGGCTCTGTCCAGCGGCCTCGACTGGTCCAACGGTGTATACTATCCGATGAGCGATGTCCATATGCCATGGGGTTCCGATGAAGATGTACCGGTAACTTTCATTTCCTATAAGTACGTAGCACCGAAGCAGTACGAAATCCATCTGTACGGCGCTAAGGTCAACGGCTCGGTAGACCCGATTGCCAAGGCATGGGGCGGCGCGTTGTCCTACAACATTAACGATCACCTGTCCATTCACGGCGAATACCTGAAGAACATGCGCCGTCTGCCGCTGAACAACGAACGTCCGCACAGCTTCAACTTCGGCGTAACCTTCGGCGACGTAGATATGCTGAAGCCGCATTCCTATGCCTTCACCCTGGACCACATCTACAGCCAGGCAGGAACCTATTTCGGCGGTTCCTCCAGCGATGTAGCAGATCAGTACATGGGACATGTCTACAAGCACTGGAAGTTCAACGGTATCGACATGGGCAAGATGCCGGCATACCTGGCTGACAAGATGAACGCCGTGGCCGACCCCAATGTCACCGATCCTGACAAACATAACTACGGCGGCGCCAAGTTCAACCTGGCCCGTTTCGAATATGTTCCAATGAAGGGGCTCAAGCTCAAGGCTGAATACGGCTTCAAGGCCGAAGATATGGGCGACCGCAAGATGGAAAACGTATGGTACGTAGAAGCACAGGCATTCTTTATGTAAGATAGATGAGCAACAAAAAAATGCAGCATTCGCTGCATTTTTTTGTTGCTCAAGAACTGCAAGAATGGCTATTCCTTAACATCAAAAAGCAGGATAGCAAAAGTCTTTCCGGGACTTTCGAGTGGTGAATTCTGAAAAGACAGGTTTGAGGATTGAGCGGAATTGCAAACATACCTCAGAAGAGACATCAGACGGTCCGGCAAATCAGACTTCAGAGGGAGCACATCAGCATGGTTTCCTACATTCCAACATAGTGGATTCTACTTTCCACCATCTGCCAGCAAAGACCGGGCTGTCAATAGTATGGAAATCAAAGATTTCATAATGCTATGGACTTACAGCCAATGACGACAAGCTATTGTCGTCATTCCCCCTCTCTCTCCAGAGAGGGAAACGTTTCGCATGCTTCCGTTAATCAGCTTTCGCATGCTTGCCTTTTTCAAGAAGAGAACATTCCGCTTCACTTCTGCAATCTGCAAGGATTGCGCCATCCTGAGCCGAGAATGGCATAACCATTCTTGCGGCCTTATGATCTGCTTTAAAGATGAATAAGAGTCAAACGTACAACAGCACGCTTTCCTGTATCCCAACATACAGCATTCTACTTTCCACCATTCGACAAGCGGATGGATTCGAGACAACGGATTGTCTCGAATGCCTGCAAATCCTTGATATCTTATATATGGCAGGCGGGCGTGGCAACAATATCTTGTTGCCACGGGATACAAGTCTTCTATCTAAGAAATTCTTTGAATTTCCATAAAAATGGTATCCAGGTCCGTATTAAAGCCTGATAAAGGTAAGAATGCAGATTTCTGACTAAAACAAACCTGGAAATTGAATATTATGCACCATGATTGGCTATCGTATTCCAGAACGGGAAACGTGCTGCATGCTTCCGTTAATTACCTTTCGCATTCTTAACGTATAATGCGAAAACAGGAATACCGCCTTATAATGGTTCTTCCTGTTTATAAGCAGGCTTATGAACAAGTACGGACAAGCACATCAAACGGCTCCTTTCTGGAGCGAAAGGGAACCGACAAACATCGGTGGATAGTTGATTCCTGGTTGTAAAATCAGAGGAAAGCCTGCTAAAATTTTAGCAACAAAAATAAAAGCCTGTTTCACCAGTATTGACAAGGGTTTTGAGATTTTTACAACACTTTTTGCCCCTCAAAAATCATCTCACTCTTTAAAGCAGACCTGGTTGCCTTTAATAAGGAAATTCTTCGAATTTCTAAACCGGAAGATTTGCACCCCGCGACAACAATCCCTTGTTGTCGCGCCAAGGAAGCTCGATAAATACTAGCTTCATTGGCATCAAAAACACACAAATTTGTCCTATACCCCTGCTTTGCAGGCTTCTTTTCACACACAAAAAAGCGGCAGGATATGTCCTGTCGCTTTTTGATTCCTTCAGGTCTCTTGCACAAAACCTTTCATTTGGCACAGTATCAAGAATCTGTTCAGACCACCCGCTTCCGCTTGCAGGGAGCCTCATTTCTTTTCTTCCGCAATCAGATTATCCATAATCCGGCGCATTATGGATTTGAGATAATCAATATCCTCCCGGGAAAGGCCTTCATAGGCCAGGTCATCGGCTGCTCTGGATTCTCCGCGGCCATTGTTGAATGCAGCTTTTCCTTTTTCTGTCATGTGGAGAATGTATTTTCTTCTGTCTTCTGTGTCCTTTTCCTTGGCAATAAGTCCTTTCCCAATCATGGACCGGACAATCACGGTCACCGTTGGATTGGACAGGTGCATCTTATCCTCCAGTATCTTCTGGGTTATCTTATCCTCCGGGTGATTGCGCAAATAGGCCAGTACAAGGGACTGTCTCGGTGTAAGATCATACTTCTTCAGAATCTTAGTCTGCATATCACAGATACGCTGGCAGATAAGGGCAATGTTGAAGCTGATAAGGAAAGCTTCATCCTCCAGAAAATCGGAAGGGTTTAAGAATGGGGTTTTTTCCATTTGTATTTCTCCTGTAAACCATAAATCTTTTCTCATTATACAACATGTAACCGATAATCCATAGTTATTTATATAATTTTACTCATCCAAAAAAAACACCCTTGAAATCTGTAAATCTTTTATATTGCACTTGAATTTTTTCTAATTTTCATATAACATAGATACATAAGTGTTTACTTAACACATTTCCTGCCCGGCGATGACTGTCAATGGGCAGGCACCGTATAGTAGTGCGGTATTGGGAATCCCCTAATTCCCCCCGATATCGTTACGCTATACAGTAGCATGCGGAAGTCCCCTCTTCCGCACCCCTTACTCATATGTGTAACATATGAAATGGAGACCCCATAATGGCCAGCAGTCACGTATTGCTGTCTGTTATGGGGTCTCTGTTTTATCTGGAAATATACAGAAACAGCCTTCAGGCTTTCAGAAAGTGAGGTCTCCTTTGTCTTCTATCACTGTGGCAGCACATGCCAAAATCAACCTGACCCTGTATGTAGGAAATAAGCGTTCTGACGGATACCATGATATTGACAGCATTATGCATCAGATTGTTCTGTCGGACGAAATCACCGTATCTGCCGATGACTCCCTCCGCCTTACCGTAGCCGAAGGGACAGCACCTGCTGGAGAAGATAATCTCATGTGGACTGCCGCACGCCGTTTCCTGGATGCAGCCAGTCTCACCAAAGGTCTCTCCATGATTCTTAAGAAACGCATTCCCTCTCCGGCCGGCATGGGCGGCGGTTCTGCGGATGCAGCTGCCGTACTTCTGGCCGCCAATGAAGTATATGACCACCCGCTCAGCCAGGATGAGCTTCTGTCTCTCGCTGCCGGTCTTGGTGCCGATGTGCCATTCTGCCTTGCCGGCGGATGTGCCCGGTGCCAGGGCATAGGAGAGAAAATGACGCCTGTTACCCCCTGGCATGGACTGCCTCTGGTGATTGTGCGCCCCGATATATCTGTATCCACCGGCGCTGCATATGCACAGATTGATGCGTCATCCCACAAGCGTCCAGACACAACAGAGCAGATGGTGCAGGCCCTGGAAGAAAAGAACATATCCCTTCTTTCTGCTTCGCTGATGAATCACTTTGAAGAAGGCCTGTTTCCGCAGGAAGACGAACTGGCCCGCACATCAGAAGCCCTCTCCCGGTTCGGCCGTCCATTCCAGATGACTGGTTCCGGCTCCGCATTCTTCCTCATTGCTGATGATTTGAAAGAAGCCCGCCACATAGCAGAAACTATCAGCAGGGAACATTCAGCATGGTATACTGCAGTAACAGAAACTCTGTAAATTTTATCTTTCTGTATTTCTTCGTCTCCCCATAAGGAGGTCTTATCATGTCCAACCGCATACAAGCGGCAGAAGCCCTTTTACGCCTCAAAGCAGGCAATTCACAATATATCCAGAGTAATTCCTATACCGGTGACGTTTCGTCAGCCATTCGGGCAAATACAGCGAAAAACGGGCAATTCCCCTATGCCATTGTTATTGCCTGTTCCGATTCCCGGGTAATTCCGGAAATTATCTTCTCCGCCGGTATGGGCGAACTGTTCACCATCCGGGTAGCCGGCAATGTGATTGACCGGCATCAGCTGGGATCCATCGAGTACGCCGTATCTCATTTAAAGAGCCCGCTGGTGGTCGTGCTGGGACACACCCACTGCGGCGCCGTAGCTGCCACCATAGCCGGCGAAGGCGACAGCCATATCCAGTCCATTACTGATAAAATTCATAAGGCCATAGGAGACGAAACCGACGACTTCACCGCCGCCTCGCTTAACGTAAAATACGCGGTAGCCGAAATTCTCGATGCCTTCCGCCACGACGGTCTGGAAGAAGAACAGGTAGTCGGTGCGGTATACGATATAGAGACGGGAGAAGTATATTGGAATTGATTCTGAGGCTCAGTCGGTGCAATTCCACAGGAATTGCAGGGGGTGATGTTGCGTATAGCACCCCTTGTATAAAGGCAGACGATCAGACACGAAAACCAGTAAGTTTTCTTCAGACCTCAGACTTAAAAGACAGGTATGAGATACGAGAATTGAGAAAATAAGGAAAGTTGTTACAAAGAAGTGATAAGTAACATCTTTATATTTTCCTTCATACAAACATACCGCATTCTACTTTCCACCAGCCGCCAGCAAAGACCGGGCTGTCAATAGTATGGAAATCAAAGATTTCCTAAGGTTATGGACTTACAGCCAATGACGACAAGCTATTGTCGTCATTCCCCCTCTCTCTCCAGAACGGGAAACGTGTTGCATTCTTTCCGTCAATCAGCTTTTGCATGCTTGTCTTTTAACAAAGTGGAAGAAGTGCAACATATTATCGTTATTCCTTCAGATTCACATAGTGGAATCAACTATCCCCCGACGTTCGTCGGTCCCCCTTTCTCTCCAGAAAGGAGCTGCATACGGCATGCTTCCCATTTGCAAAGCTTTTGTATTTTTACCTTTTTATAAGAGATTATTCCATATTCCCCTGCAATCCCCATGGGGTTGTATAACCCTATGAGCCTCAGCTCATACCGACCTGAAAATAACAACGCCATTCTCACTGACCTGTGAATCTTCTGATTCACACCGACAGCAAACAAAGTTTGCGGCCTTTATCCTTTCTCTCCAGAACGGGAAACGTGCTGCATACTTTCATTAACCAGCTTTTCTCATTCTTACCTTTTAATAAAGCGGAAGAAGTGCAACATATTATCGTTATTCCATCAGAAATACTATGCAAGGAATCAAAAAAACGATTTTCCAGTTTATGGAAAATCGTTTTTTGTTTCTTTAGTTTTCTCCTGCAAAGCAGGCGGCTTTGCCCCGTTTCGAGCCGCAGTCTATAAGCGAAGCTTACCTTTGCTTATCAGAATACTTCCTTAACCACAATGGTCTGTTCTCTGGATGGGCCTACAGATACGATGCCGATCGGAACGCCAGTAAGCTGTGCGATGGCTTCTACGTAAATTCTTGCATTTTCCGGAAGTTCTTCGTACTTGCGAATGCCGGAAATGTCCTGCTTCCAGCCCTTGAAGGTTCTGTATACCGGAGTGAGCTGTTCCAGGTACTTAAGGTCAGCCGGATATTCTTCTACCGGCTGGCCATCCTTTTCATAGCCTACGCAGATCTTGATTTCGTCCATACCATCGAGTACATCCAGACGGGTGATGGCCAGATAATCGAAGCTGGAGAGACCTGCCGCATAGCGTACGGCTCTGGCATCAAGCCAGCCTACACGGCGCGGACGGCCAGTAACGGTGCCGTATTCGTGAGCAATTTCACGGATGTTGTTTCCGATTTCATTGTTCAGTTCGGTCGGGAACGGGCCTTCGCCTACACGGGTGGAATAGGCCTTGACTACGCCGAAGATATTCTGCATAAGGTGCGGTCCGATGGCTGCGCCTACACAGGCACCGCCGGCTACCGGATGGGAGCTGGTTACGTATGGATAAGTACCATTGTCCAAGTCCAGCATGGAAGCCTGTGCCCCTTCAAACAGTACATTCTTTCCTTCTTCAATGTACTGATGTACGGTGTGATTGGTATCGCATACATACGGACGCAGCTGTTCTGCATAGCCCAGATAATCCTTCAGCATCTGTTCATAATCAAAACCTTCTACGCCGTACAGTCTTTCCAGAAGCATGTTCTTTACTTCTACGTTGTACTTCAGCTTTTCAGCAAATACGTCCTTGTCCATGAGGTCGCAGATGCGGATGCCGATACGGTTAATCTTGTCTGCATAGCACGGTCCGATACCATTCTTGGTGGTGCCAATCTTGCGGTTGCCCTTGCGCGCTTCTTCTGCTTCATCCAGACGGATGTGATATGGGAATACCACATGGGCACGGGTAGAAATCTGCAGGTTGCTCGGATCTACGCCCTGTGCCTTCAGCGCATTCATTTCTTCCAGCAGAGACTTCGGATCGATAACCACACCGGTACCTACGATACAAATGGTATCCGGATACATGATTCCACTGGGCATGAGGCGCAGCGGGTAAGCCTTACCTCCGGTAACCACCGTGTGTCCTGCGTTGTTTCCGCCCTGGGAACGTACGACTACATCGGCTTTTGCCGCGAGATAATCTACAATCTTTCCCTTACCTTCGTCGCCCCACTGAGCGCCAATGACCATAGCTGTTGCCATTATATACTTCCTTCCGTTAATTAAGAAAACATGCAGCAGGAAAAAGGACCCTGTCCTTCTCCTGTTCTGCTATCAAAGAACGAATCTTGCAAAGATATCGTCTACATGGGTGAGCATAGCATGCGGATTGAAGCATGCCTTGATTTCTTCCGGAGTCAGATACTTGCTTACATCTTCATCCTTGCAGAGATTTTCATAGAAATCTTCGCCCTGGAGCCATCTCTTCATGGCGTTGCGCTGTACCCAGCGATATGCCGTATCGCGGTATACACCCTTGGAAACCAGAGCCAGCAGTACGCGGGGGCTGTAAATCAGGCCGCCGGTGAGGTTCAGGTCAGCCATCATCTTGTCCGGGTAAACCAGAAGCTTGTCAATCAGGTTGATGGTTTCATTGAGAATGAAATCCAGCGCAATGGTTGCATCTGGGAACATAACACGTTCGGTGGAGGAATGGGAAATATCCCGTTCATGCCACAGCGGAACATTCTGATATGCCGGTACAGTGTAGCCTTCAATCAGGCGGGCCATACCGCAGATACGTTCACTGCGCACCGGGTTGCGCTTATGCGGCATAGCGGAGGAGCCCTTCTGCTTCGGGCTGAAATATTCTTCTGCTTCCCGCACTTCGGTTCTCTGGAGATGACGTACTTCCAGAGCCATCTGTGCCAGAGTAGCTGCAATGACAGCCAGGGTGGACATGTACATAGCATGGCGGTCACGCTGTACCACCTGAGTGGAAATCAGTTCCGGCTTAAGGCCCAGCTTCTTGCATACATACTGTTCTACAAAAGGATCAATATCCGCATAGGTTCCTACTGCACCGGACAGCTTACCTACGGAAATTTCATCCTTCGCCCTCTTCATACGTTCAATGTTTCGGAGAGTTTCAGAGTACCAGAGGAGCATCTTCAGACCAAAGGTGGTTGGTTCTGCGTGAACACCGTGGGTACGGCCGATAGTCGGCGTATGCTTAAATTCCACAGCCCTTCTCTTCAGAACGGCTGCCAGTCTTTCCAGGTCGTCCAGAATGACATCGGATGCTCTGGAAATCTGGAGGCAGAATGCGGTGTCTCTTACGTCGGTGGAAGTGAGTCCCATGTGAATGTACTTGGCTTCATCGCCCACCTTTTCGCCTACTGCGGACAGGAACGCAATGATATCGTGGTTAATTTCTGCATCGATTTCATGAATGCGATCTACATCGAAATCTGCTTTTTCTTTGATAACTTCTACCGCTTCCTTCGGAATGCGGCCCAGCTGGGCATTAGCTTCACATGCTGCAATTTCAACATCAAGCATTGTCTGCCATTCGTGTCTTTCGTTCCAAATGGCTTCCATAGCCGGTCTTGTGTACCTCGGAATCATATTAGTCCCCCTTTGGTTTACCTTCCCGCGCACAGATTTCTCTGCCAACCACTACGCCGGCAGCTGAAGCCTGGGCCAGACCTCTCGTAATTCCCGCTCCATCGCCAATGGCGAAGAAATTAGGAATCCTGGTTTCCAGCTTATCTGAAAGCTCTACACGGGCTGAATAAAATTTCGCCTCAACGCCATACAGCAGGGTATGTCTGGAATTGGCACCCGGTGCCACTTTGTCGAGGGCTTCAAACATTTCCATAATATCCTTTAAAAAGCGATATGGCAAGACCAAAGATAAATCTCCTGGTGTAGCACTGGGCATTGTTGGTCTTACCAGACCGCGCATGAGCCTCTCCCGGGTAGACCGGTGTCCATCCCGCAGATCGCCAAGACGCTGTACGATCGGCCCGCCGCCAAGCATATTGGCCAGCGAAGCAATGTACTTACCATAGGCAATCGGTTCATTGAACGGTTCGGTAAAAGATTTGGATACCAGAATGGCAAAATTCGTATTTTCACTCTTCTTATGGGCAAACGAGTGGCCGTTTACCGTCATGAGTCCGTCGTTATTCTCCGTCACCACAAAACCGTTTGGATTCATGCAGAACGTGCGGATACGATCATCAAAACTGCGGCTGTAATATACCAGTTTGGATTCATAGCAGATATCCGTGATAGGTTCATAAATTTCCGCCGGAGATTCCACGCGCACCCCGATATCCACTGCATTGTTGGTCATGCGCAGTCCCAGTTTTCTGATCTGATTGACAAACCATTCCGAGCCATCCCGTCCTGGAGCCGCTACCAGATACTTAGCGCGATAGGTTTCTCCATGGGTGGAAATGAAATGCGCGCCGTTTTCACAGCGGATTTCTTCTACCGGTGTATCGCAGAGTACATGCACATTGGACGGCAGAGAATCCCGCATATTCGCCAGAATCTGGCCGTTTACGTCCGTCCCCAGATGACGGATGCGGGCCGGAATAAATGACAGATCCGCCGCTGCCGCTTTCCGCTTCAGCTCATGCCGTTCCTTCGCAAATTCATCGCCATACACCTTGCGGTCCCTGCCGCCGTAACGACAGTACACATCATCCACATAGGAAATGAGTTTAGCCAGCTCTCCTTTATGCATATAATCTTCCAGATTGCCGCCATACTCTGTAGTCAATGTCAGCTTCCCATCAGAAAACGCACCGGCACCACCCCAGCCGCACACAATATTCATGCGCTTTTCACTGCGATCCCCATGAGGATCCTTGTTCAGTTCCAGTCGATGATGAATATCATGTCCTTTTTCAAGAATCAGAATGGAAGCACCGGTATCGGCAAGCTCCAGTGCTGTAAAGATTCCGGCCGGGCCGGCGCCGATAATTACTACATCATAATCTTTCATGCAAAAACCACCTTATACACACAAAAAAAGCGCCTCCCATACGCGGGGGCGCTGCGGTACCCTGTTCAGGTATCCCTTCCAATAATAGCAGGAAACAACGGGCAGAGTCAATGAAGATATGAACTGACAATGATGAGTTCATCCAGGTATCCACCCCTTATGGAAGTCATCCACTTCCATACCGCCTTGGCCGGTTGATGTTGAGACACCGCCTTACGAATCCTCTGAAGATTCATAAGGCCCTAAGCCGAAGGCTTGCCGCCCATGAGTTTATCTCCGGTTCTTTCCCTATCTCCAGAATTCTACTCCATTTTCTTCCATATGCCGTTTGAGACCTGGCAGGTGCATGACTATCGTATTGGCTATATTTACTGTGCGTTTGCTCTTAAGGTATGCCTGATAATGGGAGGCCTCTACGCTTCCTGTGGCGGAGCTGGTATTGCCGTCGACTTTGACGTTTCCGTTGTTATCCAGCGTATAGAGATAGTAAATCATGAACGAGTGATCGCCGCCGTCCCATTCACCAAGTACCGCATCCTCATTTCGAATATCATTCTTTACTGTCACCGGGAAAATGAGAGGCTGGTAGCCATAGTCTCTCTTTACGCCAAATTCACGGACCAGCATGTCATAACGATCTCTGTCCACTAAAGCCAATACCCCATCCGGCTTGTCATAGGCTATGAACTGCTGCGTGTCATCATCCGGTGTAACCAGCGCCAGGAAGCCCAGGTCATCCATGTCGGAAACGGCCAGGACATGGTATCCGGAATATCCACGTTGGTGAATCATATTTTCCACCTGTTTTTCCGGTGTACTCTCCGCGGTATTCAGTTTGGCCCCTTCATGAGTCACCGGTTCAGAAGAGACGCTGTCCGCAGTCACAGACTCTGCGTTTCCTGCAGGCTCTGTATGGAGAAAATAAGTCAGAGCTCCTCCGAACACCAGGAGGGCCGCAGCCAGAATCACTGCCAGCCGTTTTTTATTGGTTTCATTTCCCGGCCGGGTACTTGCTCCCTCAGGGTTCACCTTGAAAGCATACCCGCAGCGGGAACAGAAATGACTGCCTGCCCTGTTTTTTACGCCGCAATTCGGGCAGGTTACCTGTTCATCCTGTTTTCGGCCGCAGAAAGGACAAAAAGCCGAATCCTCAGGAACTTCCTTATGGCAAAAACTGCATTGTCTCATACGTATTCCTCCTGATAATGAGCTGACGCGCATGGTCTGCAAGCCCGCAGGGATTGCCCCCATCTTGAAAGCGGCCTGCCCACTTTTGCGGTCTATGATTTATTTGAAGAGTAGTGACTCATTAAACCAATCATTTTATTCCACTCTTCCGCGTTCGGGGTTCCGTACAGTCTTTCCATGGCGGAATAGTTTACGAGCCAGGTTCTTCCGGCCTGTCTTCTGTCGTTGTCGTCCATTCTGGCGGCACGGTGGCCGGCTCCTGCGGCGGCAGACCGGACTTCTCCGCTGCTGCGGTTCCAGAGTTCGGCGGCTTCCACGGTGGTAAAGGAACAGAGGAGTGGATTCCGTGCCGGCACAGTCTCGGTTTTTCCGGCATATACCCGGCTGGCGGCCTGGCGGATGATGAGCCATTCCCGGCCGGATTTTCTTGTTTCGCCTTTGGCGAACGGGCTGTCCGGATTGAGGATGTCCGCTTCCACCTTTTTCACGGGCAGAGCATAGGTGTCGGCCACTTCTTTCGCAGTAAGCACGTCAAGCAGCGGGTTGGAAAACACGATTTCCTGTGCTTCCGATACATCTACCGTGCCGACGGGGACGACAACGGCCCCATCGGGCATGGCCAGCACCTGCACGCGGGGCGGCAGATGGTGATGAGCCAGATACTCACGCCAGGCGAGACGGGTCTTTCCTTCCGGTTCATCGCTTCGCACGCTGTGAAGTGGCCCTTCTGTCATTTCTACGATAGATTTCGGCAGACTGTCCGGTACCACTTCAGTAAAATACAGAGACATCCCCTGTGCCACCAGGGTACAGGGCGGAAGTTTTCCCAGAAGATAAGAAGTAAATGCCTGACCGCACATGGTATGGTCAGGTCCAAGTGTATATAGTTTCATAGGATTCCTTACTATGAGCGGAGCTCATAGGCTATACGCCTTAGGCTCATCTCTCTCCTTTCCCTAAAAAGAGGTAGCAGGTCACGGCGAGGTTGAATATGGATACGGCGTTGTTTACCCAGCCGGATGCTCCGAGGAGGCGGTCTATTGCCGGACTGACGAAGGTTATTCCGTAGACGAGGCACATGATCGGTGCGGCGCGGTATCCCATATCATGAAGGCGCCGGGCCATGAGTGAGTTGTCGGCAATGACTATCAGCAGAGCCGCCAGGAGGAATGCAGCAGTCAGAATATATCCCAGTATATCCATCTTCAGGTCAAACAGTGCATTGGTCCCATACCAGGCTATGGCCACCGCAAGAATCCATACGGCCCCCAGAGCCAGGGACCTTAGGAAATACTGCATGCGATTCACCCGGCCATCAAAGGAAAACCAGGCCAGAAGAAACGGACGACGGGCAATTAATTTTCGGTATCGATTATACATTAGTGGAACTCCTTTACGTGGTAAGCCTTCGGCTCAAGGTCGGTGCGAGCCAAGGGCTTGCAGGTCCGCAAGAATCCTATCGGATTCTCGGGTCGGTGCCTTAACATCAAAGGGCAAGTCGGTGTGCCTCCTGCAGAGGCACAGGG
>NZ_FMXA01000015.1 GCF_900103425.1 Dialister histaminiformans
ATCACAGAGGACTATCCATTGAAAAAAGAATAAAAGCGGTTTTCTGGTGGTGCTACATGCACTCACCGAAACCGCTTTCATCCACAGAAATACTAAAGGTTATGCCGACCAATGAAAGTATTTCCGATATTTATAATACCATGAATGAACGAGGTAAATTAGAAGGATCAATTCCCACTTGGGGAGACGCTGTTGTTTGGGGAGAACTTCATAAAACTGATTTTGATATTAGTTTTTACTGGGACTAAAAACACACTTTTTGTCCTATAACCCTGAAAATAGAATGTACGGCAGAAGAATTAAAACAACTGATACAAAAAGAACCTCCATCAACGGAGGCTCTTTCGGCAGCAACTATTCTGAATGATAAATCATTGAATATTATCAGAAGAGTGCTGCTCAACACAGATTTTCTGGAGAACGTGAAATAAGAATTTGGACTAATGCGCTTCATTGTTTCGGTAATTTACAAACATAATCCATATACGGCACTGATAACTGCAGAAGTGTTTGAAAGTGACATTTTATTTAATAGAACTCCTGCTACGCTGTATGAAATATTTGATCGCAAAATTAAAACCGCCCGACCAGATCAAGCGGACCTGAAATGGAGCGGTTTAGGTGAAAAATCACCTATTAACCACACTTTACTGGAAATTCTGGGGGAATGTCAAGGACCTGTCAGGGATTCCCTATGTTGTGGATGGGCATTTAAATTATTATCTCCTGAATAAAGGAAAAGAAAAGTACTTTCAGAAAGTGGAAGAATATACAGGGGAAGGTGTTTTTAAATATCATAATTTTTATCTGCCAATTAAAGTACAAGACAAATTTTATATAGCACGTATTGTAGGCGAAGAATGGTATGACTCCAAGGGATATAACCCATAAATTGTATGATTTAATCATACAAAAAAAGAGTTCACCATTCCTAAAAACGGCGCAAGGCCGTTTAGGAGCGAATGATGAACCCTTTCAAGTTACAATAGCAGAAATGCTTAAAAACGTCAAGGATTCTAACCATCAACCATTTGTCAATAAAGATAGAACGTTGGTTGTAAAGAAAAACATCAAATCATCAAAAGCTGGGAATGAGCATGATAATAATGAAAGCAACTACTTCCAGAAGGGAGGACAATACAAAGGTGGTTATTCCCCAGAATCTAATGCCATTCATCTCTTTGCAGTCGCCGACCAGTTTACCATTATGTTATGTGTGTATCCGCTGTCATATTCATCGGCTGCATCATCGGATGGTGGTTGCTCTACACAGACAGCAGGACAGCCAATGACTATCACGATGCAGTTAACTCAGTGGAACACGTTGAAGAAGGCATTGACAGAGCAGAACATGGAGTTGGAACAGCTCAGACAGAAATTAAAAATGCTGAGGTCCACGTCAAGCGAGCAAATGAAGCTACTGGAAAACTTACAGAACGAACTAAACGCGACGCAGAAGAACTTGACGAATGCCAGCATCTCGCTGACCGAATGCAGGAACGAGCTGGAAAAATCGAAAGCATCATTAGAGACGTTGAAAGTGCAAATCCAAGCAATGGAACATAAACAGGTAGTCATGCGCCGTCAACGGGATGCTTATGCTTTTGGGTTTGCATTGTCAGTGGCCAGCTTACTTAACTTATTTGCAATTCAGGACGCTCAGAAATCATCGATAAATACAGCAAAATCCGGTGATAATTTTGCCGTCCATTTTGCCGTCCTAATACGTTAAAAACTACAAAAAACGCTACGAATCGTTACTGCATTTTATTTAGGCAAAATGTGGTATAATACTCGATAGAATCAGGCATTCTAGGATATTGTGAGAAACGTTAATAGGGCGAAATATGTTTACTTCCGATAACATTAAATTATCGGAAGTAATTTTTATATGGTTTTTAGCCCTTAGCTCTACTCTATACCCTGCTTTAATCGAATTTATCGGATTTTGTTTCATTTGCAGTTTCTGTTTGTCCTTTCTGTTGCCTGGAATGATTGGTCTTTTGGATTTGAAGACTATTCTGACACTGAGTTCAACATCGTATGGTTGTGCTGTGTACAGATCTGTTGGTCAGTGACAGAAATTCATACATTATAAACATGTGTCTGACTATCATAAGTTAGACTGATGCCTTCCTTGGGCTTTTCCTGAGATCTGTTTCCTGTTTTTAATTATTACTAATATTGGATACTCTGGTATTTTACTTCCTCTGTTTAAGTCAGCTTATTCTGAACTTTTCTATTTATCAGAACATATCAGATTCCGCATGCATTATCATCTCTGAGCAGAAAGTTTTCAGGATTGTATCTGCTTACTGCTTTTTATCTTTATAGGCAATAAGATGATGATCAGGTAGTGTGTTCAGGGGCATGATCCGGAAAATTGAATTACTTCTTCTTGTTTTTCTATTATAATCCCCTGGAGACCTCTGAGTTATCAATCATAAATGATAAAAGTCAATTTTAAATGAGAATTTGCGTTTAAAGGCACTTTTAACGCGTGAAAATGAATTTAATGAAAAACTACTCATGGAATATATTGAAAATGCGTCTTTGGCCGGTGGATTTTAGCTGTTTTGTGAAGTTTTGTAAAAATTTGGATGGTTACCGGTAACTTCCAGAGATTGAAGTTCTGAATCTCAGAAAAATATACCTTTATACCTGTCAATAGCTCTTTGCTTCGGATATTTTGTTGTTCTGAGGATACCTGGTAGCCTGCAGATCACGTTCTGATATTCTTCAGTAGGCTCTGCAGTGATAATCAATGGAGTTCATCTTTTTTCGTCCGATTGTCTTTACCACTGAAAAGGTGAATTTTTTTATCAGATTATACTGTAGAAAGACTTCATCAGAGTCTCCCTGGATTCTATATATCTTCTTGCTCTTTTAACATCAGGTTTCGTTTTTTCCTGTGATGTTTGTATAATCCTTCGTCAAGCAATCTATAGAAGATATTTACTGGATTGTGACAGGTTTACAAAGTTAAAACCTGTTTGAACCTGATTAAAACAGGTTGAAATTGTTTGGATCAATTAGAAGCTGACTGAAACTGGTGCAAACTGTTTTTGCCTGTGTGAGATTGAATTTCTTTAACGGGTTGTGGCCAAATATGGCGGTAACAGGTGGATGAACCTTCTTCCGGTAATTAAGAGCGCCTATCTGTTTCGTTTTACCTTTATCCACTTCTGAGAAAAAATGCGGACAGATTTTAACAGATGCAATATCACACTGGTTTGCGTTGTTATAAACTGCCTGAACCTGACGAAAATGTTTGCAACAGGTAAAATCGGATTGAAATTGTTTCAACCTGTTTTAACCTGACAGAAGCGGTTTGGAACAGCTTTTACTAGTTTGAAACGGAACGCCATGACAATCTTTGTATTCTGGGATTGATGCAATATAAAAGCCTGTTCTCTTTATAATAATAAAATTACTTGAAAGTATGTATATCATTCTGGTAAACAATGTAAATATAGAACTCTATATTATTCAGAAGAGGGATAGTTTTAAGATACCACCATAGAACACATATTCTTGTTAAAGAAAAAATCTCAAAAGAACGTATGTTTGAAAAAAGAAAAACAGAGAGCAATAATAAATTCACTCTCTGTTTTTCCTGTTTATATGTATGTATGTTAAAACAATATGGATTAAATTTATTTTGTAACCATCTGGAGAAATTGCTTATGTATCCGTGTATCTTCCCCTATCTCCGGGTGAAAGGATAAAATCATTTGCTTTTTGTACCTGGCAGCGACTATGTGGTGGTTTACTTCTGCCAGAACTTCTACTCCGGGGGAAATGGACTCAATATAAGGAGCCCGTATAAAATTCATGGTCACTTCGCCAATTCCTTTGAAGGGAGCTCTGGTTATGAAACTTCCCAGCTGTCGGCCGTAGGCATTTCGGCGTACAGTGGCAGGAAATGTCTGCAGCCATTGCTTGTTATCATTGCTCAACTTTTTTGCCAGAAGTATCATTCCCGCACAGGTCCCCATAACTGGCAATCCTTCCATTATCCATTGTCTTATAGTCTCGAACATCCCCAGATCTTTTAAAAGTTTTCCCTGTGTGGTGCTTTCCCCTCCCGGCAGGATTAATGCATCCGGTTTATTCTGTAAATCGGCTTTCTGCCGGAGTTCTACAGTGCTTACGCCCAGTTTCCGGAGCATCTGTTCATGTTCGATAAAGGCACCTTGAAGAGCCAGTACTCCAACTATCATATTAACGGCCTCTTTCTGCCATGAGCAAATCTATTTCATCTTTATTGATACCTACCATGGCCTCGCCAAGATTTTCAGAAACGGAAGCGAGTAAATGGGCGTCCTTGTAATTGGTTACGGCTTTAACAATGGCTGCGGCGCGCTTAGCCGGATTTCCGGATTTAAAAATTCCAGAGCCAACAAATACCCCTTCAGCCCCCAGCTGCATCATAAGAGAAGCATCCGCCGGTGTGGCAATGCCTCCGGCTGCAAAATTCACGACCGGGAGTTTCCTGTGTTCATGCACATAGGCAACCAGGGAATACGGTACACTGAGTTTTTTCGCAATTTCGAATAATTCGTCATCCCGGGCAGCTGCTACTTTGGCAATCTGAGACTGGATGAGGCGCATATGACTTACCGCCTGTACTACATCCCCTGTGCCTGGTTCGCCTTTAGTTCTGATCATGGAAGCTCCTTCGGCAATGCGTCGTAAAGCTTCTCCCAGGTCTCTGGCACCGCAGACAAATGGAACCTTGAACTGATGTTTATCAATATGGTATACATCATCAGCCGGAGACAGAACTTCACTTTCATCAATATAATCAATTTCAATGGCTTCCAGAATCTGGGCTTCCGCAAAATGGCCAATACGGCACTTCGCCATAACCGGAATAGAAACCGCTTCCTGAATCCCTTTAATCATGGCCGGATCACTCATACGGGATACGCCGCCAGCCGCACGGATATCCGCTGGAATACGTTCCAGAGCCATGACGGCACAGGCACCTGCCGCTTCCGCAATCTTTGCCTGTTCCGGAGTAGTAACATCCATAATAACACCGCCCTTAAGCATCTGTGCCAGCTGGCAGTTTAATTCATACCGTTCGTTCTGTGATCTTGTTGTGTTGCTCATAACATACCTCTCCTGTTAATAAATAGAATCTAAATGAATCTAAATAGATTCTATATCAAGACTGAATATATTAAAATAATCAGAAATAATAAATATAGTATAACCAGATTGATTTAATTATTGGTGAAATATGTGGTGTTTACACTTTTTAACAGCGAATGAATTATTTTGTAAGTACATTAAACTCGTATTTGCATATATCCAGAAGAGTGAGCCGTATTCCATTTAAAGAAAGTTCTGTTTCTATTATCTGTCGTTTATATGTCGGTTGCTTTTCCTGTTTCCAGACTTTAAAAGGTTTATTTTTCGGGAAAAACAGATACAGTGTACATAGAACACATGTTCTTATAAGGGAGGAACTGCACAAAAGAACATACGTTCCATTACTTCCAAAAAGAAAACCATTTCTGCAATAAACAGAAATGGTTGTGTGTTATTCCAAACCGCCATAGAGTTCTTTGACTACCCGGTTAACTTCAAAATCCAGGCGTTCGGTATCAATAGTGAGCAGCTCTTTATTTATCATAACCGGTTTACCATTGATGATTACGGTATCCACATCTCTGGAGTTAGCCGCATAAACGGTAATGGACACATCATTAAAATCAGGTTTCCAGTTAAATCCCGAGCGGTCAATCAGGATAATATCCGCCAGCCAGCCTTCACGAAGTTCTCCCAGGTCATCGTAGCCAAGGCATTTAGCCCCTTCCCTGGTAGCCATGTCCAGTGCTTCACCGGCTTCAATGGCTTTCGGATTATAGGAAACCGCCTTATGAATTAATGCGGCGAGGCGCATTTCCGCAAACATATCCAGTTTGTTGTTGCTGGAGGCTCCATCAGTACCAAGGCCGACTGTGATTCCGGCTTTGCGCATGGCAAGAACAGGAGCTATTCCGGAAGCCAGCTTGAGGTTGCTTCCCGGATTATGAGCTACGCGAACGCCTTTTTCAGCCATAATCGCAATATCCTTGTCATTTACATGAACACAGTGAGCTGCCAATACTGGGACATCAAACAGACCTACATGATCCATCAGGGCAATAGGTGTCATTCCGTATTCTTTCTCACAGTTTTCTACTTCCGTTCTGGTTTCTGCCAGGTGGATATGAATCGGAATATGGTGGGTAATGGCAGCATCCCTTACCTGTTTTAAGTAATCCGGTGGGCAAGTATAAGGTGCATGAGGTCCCAGCATGACGCGGATACGGCCATCGCAGGCGCCATCCCACTGTTCAAATAAATCTATATTTTCCTGTAACGCTGACTGGGCATTGGGAGAAACTCCGGCAAGACCGCGGGCAATATTTCCACGGATTCCAGCCTGAGCCGCTGCCTTCGCACATGAATTCATAAACATGTACATATCGCAGAAGGATGTTGTACCGCCACGAATCATCTCCGCAAAGGCCAGTGTACTTCCCCAATAAACGATATCATCATTGAGCCGGTTTTCCGCTGGCCAGATCTTATTCTGGAGCCAGTCCATAAGTTCCATGTCATCAGCATAACTTCTGAAAAGAGTCATGGCTACATGGGTATGAGTATTTACCAGTCCTGGAAGTGCCAGTTTCCCCTTCCCCTCAATAATCTGGTCATACTGAGATACATCGGGATGTTTTGGGAATGCACTGATTCGGTTTCCTGTAATCTCAATGTTTTTCGCTTTAACCGCTTTCCCATCTTTACCGGGAATATACACATTTTTAATCAGTAATTTCATAAAGGAATCTCCTTTTTACTTATTTTAATCCCAGATAGGCTTTCTGCTCCTCCGTTAGGGAATCGATGGAATAGCCCATAGAGGACAGTTTAATCTGCGCAACCTTAACATCCAGTTCATGAGGCAGGACATAGAGGCCTGGCTTAAGTTCCTTTTCGTGACGGCAGATATAATCCGCTGCCAGCGCCTGCATAGCAAAAGACAGATCCATAATTTCCGCCGGATGTCCATCGCCTGCTGCCAGATTGACGAGGCGGCCTTCTGCCATAAGATAAATGGTCCGGCCATCAGGAAGAACGTAACCTTCAATATTTTTTCTGGCTTCAAAGTGGGAAACGGATATTTCTTTGAGGTCTTCCTTATTGACTTCTACGTCAAAGTGACCGGCATTAGCACAGATGGCCCCATCCTTCATAGCCAGGAAGGCATCCTTGTTAATGACATGAATATCTCCGGTTACAGTGACAAAATAATCTCCATACGGAGCGGCTTCCACCATGGGCTTTACATCAAAACCGTCAAATACGGCTTCGATGGCTTTGATAGGGTCTACTTCCGTTACGATAACATGTGCGCCCAGACCCTTTGCACGCATAGCTACCCCTTTTCCGCACCAGCCATAACCGGCAACGACAACGGTCTTACCGGTTACAGTGAGATTTGTACTGCGGATAATGCCATCCCATACAGACTGTCCTGTGCCATATCGGTTATCAAACAGGAATTTACACTGGGAATTATTTACCGCAAGCATAGGGAAAAGGAGTTTATTTTCATTGGCCAGCTGACGCAGGCGGTATACACCGGTAGTGGTTTCTTCTGAACCGCCAATCAGATTTTCCAGGGCATCCTTCCTTGTAGTATGGAGAAGATGTACCAGGTCCCCGCCGTCATCAATGATGAGATGCGGCTTATGATCCAGCGCCATATTGAGATAGTCCATATACTCCTTATCCGTACATCCGTGGGTGGCATATACAGTGATTCCCTGACTGACCAGGGCCGCCGCGATGGGATCCTGGGTAGACAGAGGGTTGCTCCCGGTGGCAATGACGTTAGCCCCGGCTTTTTTGAGGGTAAGCGCAAGATAAGCGGTCTTAGCTTCCAGATGTATGGACATTACAATGGTTTTGCCTTTAAAGGTATCCGGATTAAAACAGGTTTTGCTTAACGTATTCAATGCAGGCATGAATTTCTCTACCCAGCGGATACGCTGCATGCCTTCATCGGCAAGATGAATATCACGAATAACAGAAGGTTTAACCATGGGATATGCTCCTTTCATAATTAGCAACCGAATCCTTATCGGGATGAGAAATAACTCCTCGTTCGGTAATGATTCCGGAAATCAGAGTGTGCGGTGTTATATCAAAGGCCGGATTAAAAACCGGCATATCTGCCGGGGCAATCTGTGTGTTTCCCACATATCGGATCTCATCAGGGTTTCGTTCCTCGATGACAATATGATTTCCGGAAGGTATGGAAAAATCAAAAGTGGAAAATGGTGCTGCTACATACAGCGGTATGTGGTGATAGGCTGCAAGGATGGCCAGTCCGTAAGTGCCTATTTTGTTAGCTGTATCTCCGTTTGCTGCAATCCGGTCAGCTCCTACAATAATGGCATCTATTTTCTTCGTTTTCATAACCAGAGCCGCCATATCATCGCAGATTAGAATAGAGGGAATCCCTTCCTTCCGGAGCTCTGATGCGGTAAGTCTGGCTCCCTGAAGGACCGGACGTGTTTCATCGGCATACACAGCAGAGAGCTGGCCTCTTCTGAACAATTCACGTATTACTCCTAAAGCAGTACCTGTCCCAGCAGTAGCCAGTGTGCCGGTATTGCAATGGGTAAGGATGGTCAGATTCTTTTTCCCGGAAAATAAATCTGCACCATGTACGGCCATGGAATGACAGAGCTGCTTATCCTCTTCTTCCATCGCCATGGCACGGCGGGTCAGGGTTTCACAGCGTTTATCGTCCTCTGCGGAATCAAATGTCTTTTCCATCTCCCGGACAGCCCAGGACAGATTGACTGCCGTGGGTCTGGCCTGCTCCAGTACCTCACCTGCCGCGTAGAAGGCATGGCGGAGGGATTCTCCGGATAGTCCGCGGGCAGTAAACGCAAGTACCGCCAGAACCATGGCATACGCAGCGGTAATACCTATGGCCGGGGCCCCCCGTACAGCCAGGGTCCGGATGGCTTGGGCTGCTTCCTTATAGTCTGTGCATGCCAGATATTCCTGTTTCTGTGGCAGTTTTCTCTGGTCCAGCAGATACAGTACATTATTCTTCCATTCCAGAGACTTAAGCCTATCGGTCATAAATGGAATCCTCCGAAGGCCTGTCCCGCGTGGTGGCAGGAACAATCTGTATCCGGATCATAGGTGGTTGCCAGAAGGGTAATGATTTTACGGAAAGACGACTGATTTTCTTTCATGCAGGCCACAACTTCAGCGTGAGTAAGCGGCTGATCGGTCATACCGGTGGAGAAATTGGTGACCATGGAAATGGTGCAGTAACAGATTTCCGCTTCTCTGGCCAGCTGACATTCTGGAACGTTGGTCATGCCCACCACATCGGCGCCCCACATGCGATAAGCTTTGATTTCAGCGGCAGTTTCAAAACGCGGGCCTTCTGTACAGATATAGGTTCCGTGCGGATGGAGAAGTATATTTTCCGCACGGGCAGCCTGCTGTACGGCCTGACGGAGTGTTTCGCAGTATGGGTGGGACATGTCATAGTGAGCCACCCCATACCGGTCTCCATCAAAAAACGTGCCAATCCGGTTCTTAGTCATATCAATAAACTGGTCTACCAGTACCAGTTCGCCCGGCTTGTACGACGGATTCATTGAGCCTACGGCTGTAGTGGAGACTACAGCGGCTACATCGAGCATCTTCAGGGCATAAATGTTAGCCCGGTAATTAATCTTATGCGGTGGAATGGTATGTTTCACCCCATGACGGGCAAGAAATATGATTGCCTTTGCGCCAAATTTTCCGGATTCTATACGGGCATCTCCATAGGGAGTATGGATGATTTCCTCATGCAGATCAGTAAGTATCTCCGGATCATATACCCCGGTACCTCCTATAAACGCGAGTTTACTCATTGTACATTACTTCCCTTCTCTTCTTCAAACCACAGAGCTATGAGTTCTCTTGGGATAGAGTAATGGCTGCCGCAATATTCACAGGTAGCTTCCACTTTGTCATCTTTCAGAATTTCTGCCCGATCGTGTGCGTTTAATGACAGCAGCGCTGATTTGATACGGTCTGCGGAACAGGTGCAGCGGAAAGATACCTCCATCTTTCCCAGAAGGCTGAATTTGCCCTTCTTCAGCAAATCTTCCACCGATTCCGCGGCATGGCTTTCCCCTGCGAAATGGTAGTTTACGGAGAAATATTCTTTGAATTTATCCTTATTTCCCTGAGGCATCAGCTGAGCCATGAAGGCAAATACGCGCTGTATTCTGCCCTGTTCATCCCGGATGACGGCCGTCTGAATATGAGATAGCGTCTGATCGGATTCCTTCATATAATCGGTGAGGCAGGAGGAAACATCATGTCCCTTAAGTTCCACAGAGCTTGTATAAGGCATACGGAGAAGGGAATATCTGGTTACATAGAGCATGCCGTGTTCATTAAGAATGCTTTCATCGGCACCTGCGGCTTCCGGATGGTCCATATAGCCGCGCAGATATTTCCCTTCATAGGCATCGGTATGAATGTTTCCTATCGGTCCATTGGTTTCCCAGCGGAGAGATACCCCTTCATGATTCTTGAAATCGGTAGCCAGAATGGCTGTACCGGCCATAATTTCTCCCAGCATGGCCGCAGCCTGATCAGACATATTATGTCTTTTCGCGGCTTCCAGTGCCGCATCCGTAATGTCTGCCAGTGTCAGACGGATACCATCCAGATTCAAATAATGACAGATTGTGTTTTTTTCAATCATAATGACTCCTTTATAAAAGCAAAGCCTGTAACAATAATTATCCGGTGTGATAAGAAAAAGCCGTGAAAAAGCATGCAGGTCTTTTCACAGCCTTTATGAGAATCAGCGCAGAGCGGCAATGGCAGCCTTCCGGTCTTCCTTTCCAAAAACTGCGGAACCGGCTACCAGGATATCCGCGCCGGCTTCTGCCAGCTTACCGGCATTCTCAGCCTTTACACCGCCATCGATTTCAATCTGACAATTCAGATGACGTTCGGAAATCATGGAACGAAGAGAACGGACCTTATCCATGGTGTAAGAAATAAATTTCTGACCGCCGAATCCAGGATTGACGGACATAAGAAGAACATAATCCACAATCTCAAGCAGGTAGTCCACCGTTGAGAGTGAAGTGGCTGGATTAAGGACGATTCCGGCCTTCATGCCAGCGTCTTTAATCATATGTACTATACGGTCAGCGTGCGGTGCGGCTTCTACATGGAAGGACACCATATTGACACCGGCATCCGCCAGCGGCTTAACATAATTTTCCGGATGATACACCATAAGGTGGGCATCAAAGGTCAGGTTGGTATGCGGACGCAGGGCTTTGATAATCGGAGCCCCAAATGTCAGATTAGGGACGAAATGGCCATCCATGATATCCAGATGGACCAGATCGGCACCGCCACGTTCAATATCCTTCAGTTCTTCTGCCAGACTGGCAAAATCAGCAGATAATAAGGATGGTGCAATTTTTACCATGTTGAATCCTCCTGATAAACTTGTCTGGGTAGACCAGGTAATATACGTTTTGTCTTCTATTATTATACAGCATCCGTATTCATTTTATTGTGAATTTCTCTTATCCGGTTTCTATGGATGGGAATCCGTGGGAATCATGGTCATTTTCTGCCGCAATTAATGTACATTGTGGTTGCGCCTGGGAACGATTTCCTCATCAGAAAAAGCAGGACCGGTTTTCCCGGTGCCTGCTTTCCTTATCAATAGCGGATAATGCGGTTTTTTATTTCATTCAAAATGGAGACATAGGATGCGTATCTGGACTGTGCGATACATCCCTCGTCCACGGCCCTGGAAACGGCGCATCCAGGTTCTTTCAGATGCCTGCAGTTGTTAAAGCGGCACTGGCCCAGATATGGACGGAAATCCCGGAACAGATAGTCCAGTCCGTCTTCCACCTGGCTGTCCAGATCCAGAGAGGTATACCCCGGTGTATCCATCACATACAGGGAATCCATCAGCCGCACCAGCTCAGAATGGCGAGTTGTATTGCGTCCGCGGCCGGTATGCTGACTCACAGCCTGATGGGCAAACTGTTCTCTGCCCAGAATATGATTGAGCAATGTGGATTTCCCCACCCCGGAAGGACCGGAAAATGAGATAACCGGACCGGATAATGCTTCCTTCAGCTGAGAGATTCCCTTCTCCTGAATGGCCGAAACCGCTATACATGGGTATCCTGCCTTTTCATAAAGGGTCTGCAGCTTTTCCGCGTATTCCGGATTGAGGTCTGCCTTATTGATGCAGAGAAGAATACCGGGAATGCGGGAATATTCCGCCAGCACCAGCATCTTGTCAATCATGAACAGGCTGGGGTCCGGATTTTCAGCGGCCACCGTAAGCACCAGCTGATTGATATTGGCAATAGGCGGACGGTGGAGTTCATTGATGCGCGGATATACGGAGACAATGCTGGGAGCGGAATCCTTTGTCTGTTCGTATTCCACCCAGTCTCCTACCAGAATGGAACCTTTCCTTTTCGTACGGCCGCGGGAACGGGCCAGTGCTGTAGCGCCTTCCGGTCCTGCAATCGTAAAATATCCATTCTGATTCTTGATAATAAGACCTTTCATATCACAGTTCTCTATCCTGAATAACCGACCCGTCGACTACAACCTGAACACGGACAGTACCCGTTCCGGAAACATCCTTAACAATGTTGCTTCCCGGTGCCGCCGTCTGGCTGTATACTTCCCGGCGGCCATTGCTGTCCGTTACGAATATTTCCACTTTCTTGCTGTCCCCGCTTCCCGGGAGGGTAATATTCACGGTACCACTCTTGGTTACCGGCTGAGCCGGCTTGTTATTGCTGCTGATGACCAGGTTGACCACACCGGTGGCATTAGCCCCGGCATTAGGACTCTGGCTGACTACGATGGAGGTTACGTCAGAAGGACTGGTTCCATCGTTGGAAGTTACCTGTCCCACAGACAGATCGCTGGCGCGAAGCGCGTTCTTAGCGTCTGCCAGGGTCATCCCGACTACGTTTGGTACCTTGGATTGCCGTACATTGATGACGACGTTAATCTGTGTACCGCTGTCTACCTGGGACGCAGAGGCCGGGGTCTGGGAAATGATAACATCAGCCGGCATGTTCGGGTTGCTGCCGTTTCTGACAGTACCCAGTACCAGGTTGAGCTTACTCAGTCTTTCCCTTGCCTGATCCAGGGTAAGGCCCTTGAGATCCGGAGCCAGAATAACGGTTCCGCCCTTGCTGACGGTGAGATGGATAATACGCTGTTCCTTAACTTCAGTTCCTGCGGTAGGTGTCTGGGCGATAACTTCCCCAACCGGCACCTCATTACTTGCCACTTCATCCACAGAGACCTTCAGATTTTCATCTTCCAGCATCTGCTGGGCTACTTCCACAGGCTTTCCTTCTACATCCGGAACGGTAACCACCTTGTTGCTCCAGAAGTTGCCAAAGCTGAAAAAGGCCCAGGCAAAAGCAGCGGCAAAGATAACCAGCAGACCGCCCCAGATATATTTCTGTGGCAGATTGGATATGAAACTGGAAACCTTCCCTTCGGAATCACAGCGCTCGATACGCCGTGTCTTCTGTGAGATTGGACGGGTCATAGTGGCAAATTCCCGCTCTGCCGGTTTGAACGGAGACGCGGTGAAACCCTGAGCAATCTTAAGTTCGGAAACAAAATCCTGTACAGTATCATACCGACGGTTCGGATCCCGCTGCAATGCAGTAAGGAGGCATTCTTCCAGCATAGGAGAAATGGCCGGATTGTACCGGGTAGGTCTCGGCACGTCATCCTGCATATGCTTGAGCGCAATGCTGACAGCCGTATCGCCATCAAATGGCAGATGATGAGTCAGCATTTCATACAGGACGATACCCAGAGAGTAAATATCAGTCTTGGCGGTAAGCTTATCCCCTGCCGCCTGTTCAGGTGAGAGATAGTGTACTGAGCCAAGGATGGATTCCCTGGTCATAATGGTGGAAGAATTGACTGCTCTGGCGATACCAAAGTCAGTGACCTTTACCTTATGATTGGCAGTAAGCAAAATGTTCTGCGGTTTAATATCACAATGAATGATTCCGTGGGAATGAGCTTCCGCCAGCGCATTACCGATATCTATGGCGATGCGGACAGCGGTATCGATAGGTATATGCGGATGCGTATTGATGTACTGTTTCAGTGTCTGCCCTTCCACATATTCCATGACGATGTAGTGATACCCTTCACTGCATCCCACATCATAAATCCCAACAATGTTAGGATGGCTCAATTTACCCGCAGACTGCGCTTCCCGCCGAAAACGGGAAATAAATTCGTTATCTTCAGCAAAATTACTGTGCAGGATTTTTACTGCCACTTTCCGGTCAAGCAGAAGGTCTTTGGCCAGATATACATCCGCCATGCCCCCTGTGCCAATTTTCCTGACCAGCTGATAACGGTCATCGAGTACTTTATTAATCATGATTGTCATTTACTCCATTTTGCAATGATTCATTATACGCTATGATTACGGACACATTATCTTCCGCTCCTGCCGCATATGTCTTTTCCATAAGGTCATCCACACAGGCGCATACATCCAACGTATCAGTCATGTGTGCCTGGAGGGAGGCCTTTATTTCTTCATCGGTAAGCATATTGGTCAGGCCATCCGAACAAAGGAGCATGACGGCTCCGTTGTTAAATGGTAAGTGTCCTGTATCTACTTTTAATTCACTGGTAATACCCACCGCCCGGGTAATTTCATTGCGGCGCGGATGGGTTCGCATTTCTTCCCGCGTGATTTCTCCCTGCTTCACCAGCTGCATCACAAAAGAATGGTCTTCTGTAAGCTGGCGGAATGTACCATTTTCCAGCAGGTACAGCCGGCTGTCCCCCACATGGGCCCAGTACAGGCAGTTATCATGAACTACCGCTGTCAGCAGAGTCGTTCCCATGGAAGAAAGGTCCGGAGATTCCGCTTTCTTTGCCAGAATGGCCTGATTGGCCTCCTGAAAGCTTTCCGCCAGTGTTTCTTCGGTTATGGATGACAGGGATTCCTGTTCTAATGAATTGCGCACAGAAGAAACGGCCAGCCGGCTGGCTGTTTCACCGCCGGCATAACCGCCCATGCCATCCGCCAGGATGAAACAAGGCTGTTCTCCCACGTAGATGCAATCTTCATTATTCTTCCGGACTAAGCCGGTATTGGTCTTTCCACACTTGGTAATCATAATAAATCCTGTGAAATCAAACGAAAAGAAACTGCAATTATCTACTATTTTACCATTGAATGTTTATTTTGACGAATTCTTCACATCCTGGATAAAACGACGCTTCAGCTGCCCGCAGGCGGCCTGAATCTCATCCCCCATCTGTCTTCTTACCGTAGCATTGCGTCCATGGGACGTAAGTACCCGCTGAAAGCGGAAAATCTGATTGGTCGACGGTGGGAACAGCTTAATGTGTTCTGTGCCGTTGATAGGTATCAGATTGATGTGGCAGTTGAGGTCTCCCAACAGACGATGCAGTTCTTCCGCGTTTTCCAGACTGGAGTTGACATCTTTGATGAGAATGTATTCAAAGGTCACCCGGCGTCCTGTTTTCTTAAAATAATACCGAGCTGCCTTTATAACATCCTCTATCGGGAAGGCGCGGCTGGAAGGAAGGATACGGTTGCGTATTTCATCATTCGGCGCATGAAGGGAAATTGCCAGCGTTACTGGAAGCCCTTCATCAGCCAAACGGTAGATACGGGGAACGATGCCGCAGGTGGACAGAGTCATATTGCGATAGCTGATATTGAGCAGCTCCGGATCATGACAGAGCCTCATAAAGCGAAGAACTTCCTCATAATTCTGCAGTGGTTCTCCTGAGCCCATAAGGACCAGGGAATGAATCGGCGCGTCAAAAACTTCACGGAAAGCAAACATCTGGGCCAGCATTTCACCGGCGGTAAGATTTCTTTCCAGCCCCTTCTGCGTAGAGGCACAGAAGACGCAGCCCATGGCGCATCCGACCTGTGTGGAAACACAGATGGAATTTCCGTACACATGGTGCATGCATACCGTTTCAATGAAACTGCCGTCATCCAGACGGAGCAGAAGCTTTGTCGTATCCTTATCGTCAGACTTCTGTTCTTTCACTATTTCCGGCTTATCAATAACCGCATTGGCGGAAAGCCATTCTCTGAGGTTGGCCGGAAGCTGTTTCATTTCACTGAAATCAAAGACAAACCGTTTATAGAGATAATCCCTGAGCTGTTTAGCGCGGAATTTCTGAAAACCGCCCCGAACGAGTATATCTTCCAGTTCCGGCAGTGTTTTCGCCCATATATTAATCATCGTTGTTTCTCCTCACAAGACGAGCTACAAAGAATCCGTCTGTATGGAATTCATCCGGCCAGATGGTAATCATACCTTCTACCAGATGGCGTCCTGCAAAATCAAAGGTATCCCTGCGGAAATCCTTATGCTTTTCCAGGAACCAGGCTATCATGTCTTCATTCTCTTCCCGGTTCAGCGTACAGGTGCTGTACACCAGAACACCACCCGGTTTGACATAAACGGATGCGGCATCCAGTAGTTTCTGCTGAAGCGGAGGAAATTCCTTAAGATTGTCTTCCGTACGTCTCCAGCGGATTTCCGGCTTGTGGCCAAGTACGCCCAGCCCGGAACAGGGCGCATCCAGAAGGACCTTGTCATACTGCCCTTTTCTGGATTCATCAATCACAGTAGAATCATGCTGTTCCGCGTGAATACAGCGGATTCCCAGCGTGCGGGCATTGTGGTCAATCAGATTGACCTTATGTTCATATAAATCCCAGGCATCAATGGACGCCCAGTTTCCTGTAAGCTGAGCAATATTAATGGACTTGCTTCCTGGAGCCGCGCACATATCCAGTACTTTGTCTCCTCTGGATGGATTCATTACTACCGCAGGAATCATGGATGCGGCACTCTGCACGTAAGCTTCCCCATTCTTAAGGAGCGGGGACCGGAAAAAGGCATCGCCATTGCCTACCCGGATGCCATTGCCGTCCGGAATGAACGGAATGAGCTCAGGTTCCGCGTGATGGAACTTCAGCTTTTCAAAAAGCTTGGAAGCCGGAAGCTTAATAGGATTGGCATGAATATCCAGCGCCGGCGCCTTATTGAATTCTTCGAGGACCGCTTCGGTGCGTGCCTTTCCAATCTGAGCACTCATGCGACGGATAAGCCATTCCGGTTCATTGAGAGTAAGGGACAGATACTGAAGTTCATGTCCTTTTCTCTGTGGGAAGTGAAGCTGAATTTTCTTACGCAGATAACTGCGGAGAATAGCATTGATGAACTTTACATTTCCAAGATGGGTTACCTTCTTGGCGATTTCCACGGTTTCATTCACCGCTGCCGACTCCGGAATCCTGTCCAGGAACACCAGCTGATACAGACCGATGGCCAGAAGAATCCGTACTTTGGAATCCATCTTGCGCACCGGACGGGTGGATAACCGGCCCATAATCCATGTGAGATGGTTATACCGGCGGCAGACGCCATATACCAATTCAGTCAGAAGGCCCTTTTCCGGTTTGGAAAGCGGTTCATATTTTTTTCCAGAATATTTCTTCATGACCTTCTGCAGAGTCAGATTCGCATACGCTTCCTTAACAAACACATCATAAAGCACATCGTAGGCAAGGCGTCGGGCCGACGGTGGTGCAATCGGTTTAGTATTCCAGTTTATCATTTATCTTTACCTGATGACCATTAATAAAATCAGAAACAAGCATTTTCTTATGGTTTTCCGGTTGTACTTCCGTAAGGGTCAGAATGCCGCGACCGGTCTGTACCCCCATGGCTCCGCCAGAAACAGAAACAATGGTTCCCGGTTCACTGGAAGTGTCCGCTGCCTCAGAGACACAGGCTCTGTGAATCTTCAGACGTTTGTCACGGAAAAATGTAAATGTTCCCGGGTTAGGATACATACCGCGGATCAGAGCGTCCAGCGTTACGGCATCCTTTGTCCAGTCGATGCGTCCCATAGGCTTGGTAATCTTTTCCGCATAGGTAGCTTTGGAAGCGTCCTGCGGAACGGCGCCGGCCATATATTCCGGAAGATTATCCAGCACCTGAAGGAGCAGATCCGCCCCATCGAGGCTCAGGGCATCAAAAAGTTCACCTGCTGTCATATGCGGACCTATCGGCATCTTTTTCTGAACCAGCATATCTCCGGTATCCATACCGGCATCCAGCTTCATAATGGTCGTACCGGTTTCCTTCTTCCCATCAATGATAGCCCGCTGAATCGGAGCGGCTCCACGATATTTCGGAAGGAGGGACCCGTGTACGTTAATGGCCCCGTATGCAGGAATGTCCAGAAGCGCTTTCGGAAGGATACGTCCATAGGCGATGACTACCAGAAGATCCGGCTTCATCTCACGGATTCTTTCTATCTCTTCCTCAGTCTTAAGTGTTTCCGGCTGATATACAGGGATATTCTTTTCCATAGCCAGAGCCTTTACCGGCGGAGGGGTAATCTTCTTCCCCCGGCCATTGATACGGTCGGGTTGTGTGTATACAGCAATCGGGGTATATCCATTATCACAGAGTTTTTTCAGGGACGGTACCGCAAAATCGGGAGTCCCCATAAATATGATGCGCAGTGAATGTTCGCTCATTCTTCCAGTCTCCTTAATGCGGTAGCCTTTTCAATAAACAGAATTCCGTTCAGATGGTCGGTTTCATGCTGAATGCAGCGTGCCAGAAGGCCGGTAGCCACCTTCTGTTTTTTCTTGCCGCGCACGTCCTGATACTTGATGCGTACAGTGGTATACCGTTCTACCAAACCAACATATCCTGGAACGGACAGGCATCCTTCCGTGTCCACATTGGTTTCATTCCCTACCGGTTCCCATACCGGGTTTACATAGGCTTCAAAACCACTTTCGCCATCATCGGCTACAAACACACGCATATTGAGGTCAATCTGCGGAGCGGCCAGGCCGACACCGTTGGCTTCATACAGCGTCTTCTTCATATCACTGATGATAAATTTCAGCTTCTTGTCAAATGCAGTAACCGGAAGAGCCTTTCTCTTGAGGTCCGGGTTTCCGGCAGTAATAATTTTGCTCATTGTAAATTCTCCTTTTTATATGTCAATGTCTTTATAACGGATCTACATCTATAATTATACCATTTTCCTGAAGTATAAAGGACTGGCGTATTTTCTGCTTAAGAGGCGCCAGATTCTCCCCTTTGATAAGGATGGAAATGTAATAGGTATCCCTTTTCTTTTTAATCGCTTCATCATACGGCGGAGTAATCTGGAAGGAATCTGCCTGCCTCGTTTCCTGCCTAAGCCATGCGTATACACGGGCGGCCTTTTCGCTCACGGCCCGGTATTCCTTTCCAAAGCAGGAAATCTTAAGCAGTTTCATAAACGGCGGATATCCCAGAAGCTTACGGAACTGAATTTCCTGAGTATAGAAGGCTTCATAATCCTGCCTGGCAGCGGCCTGTATGACAAAGTTCTCCGGAGTATAGGTCTGCAGTATTACATGCCCCTGTTCCCGGTCTCTTCCGGAACGGCCGGCACACTGGGTAATCAGCATGAAAGCATGTTCCGAAGCCAGATAGGTAGGAAGGTTCAGAATCATATCGATACCTACAACACCTACCGCTTGTACACCTGGAATATCATGCCCTTTGGCCACCATCTGTGTGCCTACCAGAATATTGTATTTCCCGTTTCGGAAATCATCCAGAATATCCCTGGCACTGTTCTTATTCCTGGTGCTGTCCAGGTCAAGTCTGGCAATGCATGCCTGAGGGACCAGAGTGCACAGATTTTCTACCAGCTTCTGCGTTCCGCTTCCACTGTACAGGATTTTCTGTGAATGACATTTCGGACATTCCTGAGGAAGCGGATAACTGGATTCACAGTAGTGGCACTGAAGGCGCTGCCGGTCCTTGTGATATACAAGGGACACTTCACAGTGCGGACACTTAAACACATATCCGCAGTGAGTGCACATGAGTGTAGTGGCGTAGCCGCGACGGTTCAGGAAGACAATGGCCTTTTTTCCTCCGTTCACTGTCTTTTTCAGAAGATGGAGCAGTGCGTCACAGAAAAGCGGCGACTGCACCAGAGCCTGAGGCTGTTTCATATCTACAATGCTTACTTCAGGCAGCGGAGTTTCAAAGACCCGCTTATTCATCGTAATAAGGGAAATACGATTCGTTTTTGCCGCGTAATAGGTATTCACTGAGGGAGTGGCTGCGCCCAGTACGATGGGACACTGATAGGTCACCGCCATAACCTTGGCCAGATCACATCCATTATATCTGGGTGTCTCATCCTGTTTATAGGAGGAATCGTATTCCTCATCCACTACGATGAGCCGAAGGTTTCTGAAAGGCATAAACAGCGCAGAACGGGAGCCGATGATGACATGACTCTCTCCCCGCTCTACCCTCATGCGGTTGTTATATCGTTCCCCTTTGCTGAGCTGGCTATGAATAAATACCACATCATCTCCAAAATGATGAGCAAAATAAGAAACCATCTGCACCGTGAGCGCGATTTCCGGAACAAGGATGAGAGCCATACCCCCCATGGCCAGCGCCTGATCGGCGGCTCTCACATAGACTTCCGTCTTTCCGCTCCCTGTCACCCCTTTAAGGAGGATGCCCTGGAACTTCTTTTCCTTTTCCGCCTGAATAATCTGTTCACATGCCTTTTTCTGCTCTTCCGTCAGTTCCTTATGTGACAACTGTCCGCTGTCCCCAATGAGGGAATAGGTATCCTTCTTCTTATAGAAAAAACGAGCGTGTCCGCCCTGGACAAGGGAACGCATGACTTCCATGGAAAACCCCTGTTTCTTTCCTTCCTTTACCGGTACCGAGCCATGTTCAGTAAGAAAGGCATACAGGAAAACCTGTTTCTTTTTCCGGGCCGTTTCTTCTTCCGGAATGGGAAGCGTTGGCGCTATCCATCGTTCCAGCGGTTCTCTATGGGAGGCCTTTACTGATTCCCGGCGGGCGATATACCCATTGGACAGAGCTTTAGCAAACTCACTGCCCGTAAACAGGAGGAGACAGTCTTCCTCTGTAAGCATTTCCACCGATTCATCAATCAGTCCCCGGAGGGGATGGTCCTTGGGAATCTTATCCCAGCACAGGGAATAGTAGACCTTTGTCTTTATCCCTTTCTTGTCAATAAGGAACAGGCGCAGGGCATCTATCAGTGTGCAGAGATAGTAAGAAGATATCCACCATGCAGTCTTCAGCATTTCCGGAGTAAAATAGCGGAATGTATCTACAGCTCCCTGTATATCCTTAACGGAATAGGTTAGCCTGGAGATATCTTCCTCCCGTGTGGAAAGAATGATTGCCTCTTCTGTCCGTCCACTGAAAGGAACTATGCATCGCCATCCTTCGCAGAGAAAAGAGAGCTTTTCCGGAATACGGTAGGAAAAGGTCCGGTTCAGATGCTTGGATGGCCGGTTGATAATGACTTCTGCCAGGGTATCCATGGATATGCCTCCTTTCCCTGTTCCTGTCTTACCATATAAAAATAGGAGCTGTGAAAAAATGAGAACTCATTTCATCAAAGCCCCTATAAGGATTTGAATAATCGTGTCAGACAGAAACATCTGAGTCAGTTCCTGTATGGCACAGAAGGTGTTTTCACACCCTTTATTTTATCATATCCGGAAGCCTTCTGATTATAAACCGGCTTCTTTACGGAGAATGGCGGCCTTATCGGTGGATTCCCATGGGAATTCCACATCCTGACGGCCAAAGTGGCCATAGGCAGCCGTCTTGCGGTAAATTGGACGTGCCAGATTCAGCATGGAGATGATGCCGTCCGGACGAAGGTCAAAGTGCTTGCGTATAAGCTTAGTGATTTCTTCATCAGAAATACGGCCGGTGCCAAAAGTATCAACAAAGATAGATACCGGTTCCGCTACGCCAATAGCATAGGCCAGCTGAATTTCACAGCGGTCAGCAATGCCGGCAGCTACCAGGTTCTTGGCTACATAACGGGCTGCATAGGCTGCGGAACGGTCAACCTTTGTCGGATCCTTACCGGAGAAAGCTCCGCCGCCATGACGGGCCATACCACCGTAGGTATCGACGATAATCTTGCGTCCGGTAAGCCCAGCATCCCCCTGCGGACCTCCGATGACAAAGCGGCCTGTCGGGTTGATGTGATAAATAGTCTGGTCATCCAGCAGTTCTGCCGGAATTACCTGATTAACCACCTTTTCCTTCATGTCCTTTTCAATCTGTTCATGGGAAACGTCCGGGTTATGCTGTGTGGAAATAACGATGGTATCCACACGAACCGGCTTTCCATTTTCATATTCCACAGTAACCTGGGTCTTTCCATCCGGGCGAAGGTAAGGTACTTCTCCATTCTTTCTGACCTGAGCCAGACGATAGGACAGACGATGCGCCAGGGTAATCGGCAGCGGCATATATGCGTCTTTGAAATAAGGTTCGGATTCATTGGAAGCATAGCCAAACATCATACCCTGATCGCCAGCGCCGGTGGTTCCCAGCTTATCCTTGTTCCCATTCTTAGCTTCCTTGGACTTATCTACCCCCATGGCAATATCAGTGGACTGACGGCCCAGGGAAATAAGAATCCCGCAGTGATCGCCGTCGAACCCATAATCGGCATTGGTATATCCGATATCATTAATGGTCTTACGGATTAATGCGCCATAATCTACATGAGCGGTTGTACGGATTTCACCGAATACATGTACCTGACCGGTAGTTACGATAGTTTCGCAGGCTACACGGCCATGTGGGTCCTGGGCAAGAATGGCATCCAGAATGGTATCAGAAATCTGATCTGCAATTTTATCCGGATGACCTTCTGTCACGGATTCAGATGTGAAAAGAAATTTATCTGCCATATATTCCTCCTATGGTCTTACTGGCAATTATATGTATATTGCAGTGCTTACTCATACGAAAAACCCCCTCAAAATCAATTGAGGGGGTGAAAAGTCATTCCCTCATCTGCCAGCAAAAGCTGATGGAATTAGCACCTTGTCCAAAACGGATGGTTGCTGCAGCGTCCTTGGGCCAATCCCTCAGCTGCTCTTGATGAGACCACTGTCTTTCATATACTATACGAAATTACTGAAGAATGCAAGAGGAGAATAAAAAAGGAAACGCCAGGGCGGAAAAGCCAACTCATCGGGTGCCCTTTTCAGAAAATAATAAAGAATACAAAAGGCGGCCTCCGTAAAAATGGAAGTCGCCTTTATGCTTTTATAAGAAGGCTGTTCGCAAAATCCATTTCCGGAAATCTTCCGGTGACAGATTTTGCCGTCTGGACGCAGATCCCATCTGCCCCTCCAGTCTTTTACCTTATTTCATGATACTGGCAATCTTTTCAATAATAAGTGTGCCAATATCCTCTTTAGCCATTCGTGGATAGCTGGAAACATGGCCATCCGGAGTGAGAAGAGAAACCTGATTTTCATCCACATGGAAACCGGATTCCGGAGAGGATACATCATTGGCTACCAACAGATCCAGATTCTTTCTGACCAGTTTTTCCCTGCCATGAGCTATTACATCATTGGTTTCTGCGGCAAAGCCAACCAGTACCTGATTCTGCTTTCTTTCTCCCAGCCCCAGAAGGATATCCGGATTCAGGGTAAGTTTGAGATCCGGAGAAGTCATGGTTTCCTTCTTAATCTTCTGATCAGCCACAGCGGCCGGACGGTAATCCGCAACGGCTGCCGCCATAACCACCACATCACTGGTGTCATACTGCCTATCCACCGCCTGTTTCATTTCCACGGCGGAAGATACGTATTCCATATCGGCCCCTTCCGGATGAGGAAGCGGCGGATTTGTGCTGATAAGGTGAACCATGGCTCCTTCCCTTAAAGCGGCACGGGCAATGGCATATCCCATCTTTCCGCTGGAATAATTGCCAATGTAGCGCACCGGATCAATAGCTTCCCGTGTGCCGCCTGCAGTAATAAGGACTTTTTTACCTTTCAGTAGTCCACGACCATTCAGAATCTGGTCCATGGCTGAAAAAATCTTGCTTTCTTCAGGGAAACGTCCTTTGCCGCTGGCATTGCATGCCAGATGGCCGCTGTCCGGATCCACAAAATGATATCCAAAGTTGTGAAGTTTTCTCATGTTATCCTGCACAATCGGATTATCAAACATGTGTGTGTTCATAGCGGGAACGAAAAGGATTGGCGAATGAGCAGAAATCAGTGATGTGCTGAGCATATCATCCCCAATTCCTGACGCTACTTTACCGATAATGTTGGCTGTAGCCGGAGCCACAACAAAAATGTCCGCCCAAGCGGCAAGCGCAATGTGACGAACATCAAAGTTTGTGACCTTGCCAAACATATTCACAGCTACCGGATTACCAGACAATTCAGCAAACAGACGGGATGCTACCAATTCAGTTGCATGTTCCGTCATAATGACACGGATTTCTGCACCCATCTGACGAAGGTGGCTTACCAGTCCGCATGCCTTATAGGCAGCAATGCTGCCTGTTACTCCCAGTACAATATGTTTGCCTTTAAAGTTCATAAGGCCTCCGCTTTAACGGTTGCGAATACGACTTGCATCCGCATAGGTAATCTTGCCATCATCAATTTCCTGCAGAGCAATACTTACGGTCTTTTTGCCTTCTGCACCTTCAACCAGTGGTGCAGCACCATCATTCAATTCACGGGCACGCATAGCGGCCAGGGTAACCAGAGTATACTTATTATCGACTTTCTTTACCAGGCTGTCGATAGACGGATAACTCATCATTTGGAACCAACCTCCTTGTTAATATACTGATTAAATATAACTTCTACCTGTCCTTCATTGCGGGACAACTTACAGGATTCTGCTTCCAGAATGGAGCAGACCTTGTGTACAGCATCTTCCAGCACATCATTGACAATGATGTAATCGTACTTATGCGCCATAGCCAGCTCATCGGTAATCTTTGCCAGACGCTTCTGAATTACTTCCTCGCTGTCTGTCCCACGGCCATGAATACGGGCGGAAAGAACATCCAGAGACGGAGGTACTACATAAACAAATACCCCCTGTGGATATCTCTGCTTAACCTGCATAGCTCCCTGGATATCAATTTCCAGAAGTACGGATTCTCCGTTTTCAATTTTATCGAGAGCATACTTCTTAGGTGTACCGTAATAATGATCATACACCCGGGCATATTCAAGGAACGCATCTTCCTTAATCAGTTTCTCGAATTCTTCATTCGTGCGGAAGAAATAACTTGTCCCTTCTACTTCCCCTTTACGTGGAGCTCGTGTAGTCATGGAAATGGAATAATTCAGTTTTGGGAAAATCTTGCGGATAGCCGCACAGATTGTTCCCTTACCAGCCCCAGATGGGCCGGATACTACCAGAAGTATTCCCTTGTCTTTTTTAGTTGTGTTCATTATTCTTCGTCAAGCTCCTCAGATTCAGCACTTACAATATCCTTAGTCAACAGGCGATGAGAAATAGTTTCAGGCTGTACAGCAGACAGAATAATCTGCCCGGTATCCATAATAAGTACTGCACGCGTCTTGCGGCCATACGTGGCATCAATGAGCTGCCCGCGGTCACGGGATTCCTGTACAATACGTTTTACCGGAGCGGATTCAGGACTGATAATTGCCATGATACGATTGGCAGCTGCCATATTGCCAAAGCCGATGTTAATCAGTGAAAAAGCCATATGTCATACCTCTATTCCAAATTCTGAACCTGTTCTCGCATCTTTTCGAGTTCAGTTTTAATCATTATAACACAATTAACTATGTCAAGATTATCTGCCTTGGAGGCGGTGGTATTGACTTCCCGGTTGATTTCCTGAAGAAGGAAGTTAAGTTTCTTACCTTCCGGGCCATCAGAACGCAGAATCTTACGAAACTGATCCAGATGACTTCCCAGACGGACAACCTCTTCTGTAAAATCGGTCTTTTCCGCGTAGGCGGCGATTTCCGTAAGGATACGGCCTTCATCTACCGCGATGTGCAGACCGCCAAGCAGTTCAATCAGGCGGGCCTTAAACCGGTTTTCATAGGCATATACCGCTTCATTGGCATGGTCCATAAGGAACTGACGCTTATTCTCAATCCAGTCCAGGCGCTTAAGCAAATCTTCGGTGAGATTTTTACCTTCCCGTACACGCATGGCAATGAGCTGCTGAATGGCTTCCGAAGCCGCTTCTCTGGCCAGGTCAATCATTTCCTCTTCCGGAATCTGCTGTTCTTCCACAGTAAGCCATGGTTCTGGGAGGGTCAGGAGATCCTGCACGGTCACCTTGCTCTTTTTGATGCCTTTAACATGCTTCAGTTCCTGAAGCGCCTTCACATAGGCAGACAGGAGTTCCTTATCCACATGTACCTGACGGCCGCTGCCTCCCTGAGCGGGGATGAAAGATATCTTTACCGTTACCTTGCCCCGTTCCAGTGAATCCTTTACCATCTGATAAACCGTCTGAGATACCGCTGCCGGTATTTTGGAATCATGTAAGGATATTTCAAGGAAACGGCTGTTTACGGTACGGATGTTGACTTCCAACGTCCCCAGCGCATGAGAAGCACTTCCGCTTCCATATCCGGTCATACTCTGCATGAGATTACCTCCCCTTCAGATTAATTCCGGGGTAAAATCCCCTTCAAAGGCCATCGCTGCCGGACCGGTCATAAATACATGACTGTCTCCGCCTTTCCAGGAAATATGCAGTGTGCCTCCATCCACGTCAATGTAGGCTTCATCTTTGGCCAGTCCATTGAGAATGGCCGCAACTGCCGTAGCGCAGCATCCGGTGCCGCAGGCCATGGTAATTCCTGTTCCCCGTTCCCATACACGCATACGGAAACGATTGTTTCCCAGAGGATGGACGAACTCTACATTGGTCTTCCTTGGGAAATGCACATCTTTTTCTATAGCGGATCCTTCCTTCTTCAGGAATTCATCATCCGGCACATTATCCGTAAAGATGACACAGTGCGGATTGCCCATGGAAACACAGGTGACCTTATAGTGACTGCCTGTGGAAGAGACCAGTTCTTCTGAAACCACGGGATTTCCTGAAAATCCGGTAGTAGGAACCACAGCGGCTTCCAGATGAGGTGCCCCCATATCCACGCGCACTCTGTGGTCATCCAGGATTTCCGGATAGAGGATTCCAGCCCCTGTTTCTACAGAGAACCGGCGAGTACTTACCAGGCCCAGTTCATAGGCCCATCTGGCAAAGCATCGGATTCCATTACCGCACATTTCAGCTTCAGAACCATCCGCATTAAAAATACGCATACGGAGATCCGCCTTCTGGGAGGGCAAAACAAAAATAATGCCATCCGCACCGATGCCGAAATGTCTGTCACAAATGCGTTCACACTTGTCGAGTACAGGTTTCAGGTCATCCATATGCATGGCATTAATAAATACGAAGTCATTGCCGCATCCATTCCACTTAGTAAAATGCATTGAAATCTCCCTTTCTGATGTCGTTTCCCTATCTGAAAACGGCACATAGTCATCAAAAATATATTAATACATTTTAGCATTACCATGGGTAAATGTAAAATGATATACTAAGAAACGGCGAGCATACAGACGAAATAATGTCTGTTGTCTATTTAAAACCACTAATCAGGTAAAAACTCTCCGCTTTTTGCCTGACGAACCTATATACAGTGTAACAGGATAGTGTTAACCGGAAGAAAGGACATACTATGCAACTTGACAGCCTAATGATATGCCATCTGGTAAACGAATTGAATCAGCAGCTGATTGGCGCACAGATTCGTGAAATCCATCAGACCGATGACCGTATGTTTGAAATAGAATTATTCCGTGCGGATGCGAAGCCCATGCATCTTCTTCTTTGCGCGTATACCCCTACATATCTCTGCGTATTGAGCCATAAGAGAAAAAATACGAATTTTATTCCTTCCCAGACATTCTGCATGTCCATGCGGAAACATCTGGAAGGAAGCCGTATTGCCTCTGTGACCCAGATAAACATGGACCGCATTGTCCGTATTGAGTTTAATCGCATTGAAGATGGAAGTGCCATTGTTTCCCGGTATCTTTACTGTGAACTCCTTCCATCGGCTCCGAATATCATCCTTACCCAGGATGGAACCATTCTGGACGCATGTATCCACAGCCGGAAAGAAGACCGGACCGTTCTCCCTCAGGTGGAATATACCCTGCCTAAGAATTCCGGGCGCATGAATTTTATGGAATTTTCAGAAGCAGAACTCCGGAATGTACTGGACTATCCGTCTACAGAAGATGATGACACCGCGCCATCCATCCTTTTCCGTCTGTTTAATGGTCTCAACCGTCAGGTAGTGGAAAAGATCTGTACCGTGGCAAATATCGGATATGATGATCTGTATTCCACTTTAACTGGCGAAGGAAAAGATAAACTGGCACATGCCCTGTACAACGTGGCTCAGGAAATCGCGGATACCACCGGTCTCTATCTTTATACCGATGCCAGCGGCCGGGTATCCCGGTCGGCGATTCCCCTTTCTGATTCCCTTCCATACACCCATGTGTCAGTCAATGACTGGATTTATCAGGAAGTATCCAGCTCAGGCGGGGTTATTGCCGCTGCGGTAAAGAATCTGGAAAAACAGATTCATTCCGCATGGAAGAAGGAACTCCGGAAAGAGCGGAAAATCCGGGAAGAAATGAATGAAACCGCTAAAATGGAAGAATATAAACTCTGGGGTAATCTCCTTTCCATTAACGCATGGCAGAAAGTTCCCCACGAGAAATCCATAACCGTATCTAACCTATTTGTCGACCCGCCGGTAGATATAACTATTCCACTGAATCCGGAACTGAACCTTTCCTCCAACAGCCAGCTCTACTTCAAAAAGTACAATAAGCTGAAAAAGCGCAAGGAAATTGGCGCGGAGAAGATTAAAGAATGCCAGCAGATGCAGGAATATCTGAACAACCTGGCCTTCTTTGCCGCTGATGTAAAAGACAGAAAGGCACTGGATGCGCTGAAAGAAGAACTGAAGGCCGCCGGTATCCACAAACAGGAAACCCGCAGACCAGGCCATAAGAAGAACAGCCGGAATCCGGAACTAGCCACAGTAACCGTAGATGGATTCACCATCTATATCGGGCGCAATAACGTTCAGAACGAGTATCTTACCCTCCATAAGGCCGACAAGCAGGATGTATGGTTCCACGCCCAGAAAATTCCTGGCTCCCATGTAGTCATTCACAGACAAGACGCGCGGGAAGAAATTCCTGAAAATGTACTCCTCCACGCCGCCCGACTCGCCGCTAAACACAGTCAGGGCCGGGATTCAGGAAAAGTCAGCGTAGACTACACTCTCATCAAATATGTAAAGAAAATCCCACAGGGACCTCCAGGACTGGTTAATTACTCCCACCAGAAAACCCTCGTAGTAACACCGGAACCGTAGTGATATAGTGTTAATACGCACATTCGAACTATTAACCAGAGAGTCCCTGTTCGTGTTAAATATGCAGGCTTAACAGGTCCGTATTTGCCCTCATTTCCTTGAAATCTTCTCACCGAAGTTTTCGAGGAAATGAGGGCAATATCTTGTCGTCATTTGATTCAACTCCTTATCAAAGACCTGCGGACCGAGCAAAGTGCTTATCCGCTCATCTATGTATCCCCATCCTTCTATCGCATTTTCCCTTTCCCCTATGTTAAAATAGGCCAGGTGCTGATTCATGCACCAGATATTTTTTATAAAGGAGTCTTTACTATGCATAAGCACGAAACACCTCATGCACACAACTGTGCATGCCATGCATGTCATGGAACACACGGCCAGAATCATCAGAGCCGGAATGGAAGCTCCTCCTCAGGAGAAAGCCCATCCTCAGATGATGATGGCCCCTCGCAACCTCAATTAACAACTATTCATGATCACAGCCAAGATTCGGATCTGAAAGCACTGAAAGAATATACCGATGATGTGATGAAAGACGAAAATGCGCGTAAGGAAGATGAACGCATCGCTTTCGGTCATTACCATGAACAGAAAATACGGCATCCGCTGAAAGGACACAGAGCCGACTGTCACTGCACACAGTGTGAAGAACTGATAAAGTTCTGCGACCAGTGTGGACGTTCTCTGTCAGAATGCACCTGTAATTTTCTGGGTAAGACATATCACGAAAGTATCTATTCTCTCGCTCATCTGGACTGCCTCATTTGTGCAGCCCGCCTGGAAAGTGCCCTCCGCCGTCTCCCGGCTGTGTTTTTTGCATCCCTGAGTTTCCGGACCAAGATGCTGTATGTCATCTCCAGGGAAGATATGTCTCATGTCCTTCCCTCCCTGAAAAAGACAGCCGCTCGAATCGATCCGAAAATTCAGATTATGCCGTTTACATCCCCGGAAAAGGCAGTCACTAAAACCTACGATATGCCGACTCTGGACTGTCCGAACTGCACCCTTAAGCTGGAAAAGATTATAAACCAGCAGGAAGGTGTCATTTCCGCGGAAATCTCCTATGCGAGCAAAAAGCTGAGACTGACAGCACTGAATCCGGATGCCCTTCTCCCTTCCCTCAGGGAAGCCTGCAATGCCATTGAACCGGGAACCCGTATAGTGGACGCGTCAGAAGCGCAGGAAGAAAAACCATCCGCTGAATCAAAAGACAGAACCCTTCCAGCAGGACTGGCCTGCTACATTCTGGGGCTCATCCTGTATTATCTGCCCCAGGTACCCCGCCTTTGGGGAATTGTTCTGCTTCTGGCAAGCTACCTTCTTCTCGGCTGGCCGGTATTTAAAAATCTGATTCGCAATATCCGGCATGGTGAATGGTTTGACGAAAATGTGCTCATGACCATCGCTACCGCAGGTGCTCTGGGAGTAGGTGAATATCCGGAAGCGTCCGGTGTACTGTTCTTCTTCCGTATAGGCGAAGTGCTGGAAGACAGAGCATCCGAAAAGAGCCGCCGTGAGATTACGAAAGCTGTGGATATGCGGCCTGATACGGTCATCCTTCTAAAGGATGGCACAGAAACTACTGTGGACGCATCCTCCATCCATGTAGGCGACACACTGATGATTCGCCCGGGAGACCGTATCCCTCTGGATGGCATCGTCCTCAGCGGCAATTCCCATGTGGACACCTCTCCTATCACCGGAGAGTCCGATCCCAGAGAGATACATCCGGGAATCAGCCTTGTCTCCGGATGCGTCAATCTGGAAGGAACACTGACTATGCAGGTAACCAAGGAACTTTCGGAATCCATGGTAACCCGTATTCTGGATGCGGTAGAAAACGCAGCGGCCACCAAGCCGGAATTAGACCGGTTCATCACCCGATTTTCCCGTATCTATGTACCGGTTGTCGTAGGCATTGCCTTAATTACTGCAATCCTTCCACCCCTGTGGATGGGTGGCTGGAAGCACTGGATTTATACAGCTATGACCTTCCTGGTTATCTCCTGCCCGTGCGCCCTGGTTATTTCTGTGCCCCTTTCCTTCTTTGCAGGCATTGGTGCCGCTTCTAAAAAGGGAATCCTGTTTAAGAGCGGACAGGTTATAGAAAAGATGGCAACAATCCGGAATGTACTTCTGGACAAAACAGGAACCCTGACTAAAGGCCGTTTCTCCGTTGTCCGCATTGAACGGGAACCGGGTATAGAAGAAATGGAACTTTTGTCCCTGGCAGCGGGTCTGGAAACCTATTCCACTCACCCTATAGCCCATTCCATTGTCAATGCCGCCCGGGCCAGAGACTGTCAGGCCAAGCCATTTACTGATGTTCAGGAAATATCCGGTCATGGGCTGGAAGGAAACTCCGGAAATGATCATGTATGTGTAGGAAACAGGAAATGGATGCTTGCCAGAGGAATTCCTGTAAATACCGCGGATACCTGGGAAGGCACATCCATCTATGTGGCTGTCAATAATCATCTGGCCGGAAAAATCTGCATAGCCGATACACCAAAAGATGACGCAGCCGATGCGGTACGCCAGTTGCATGACATGGGACTGCATGTAGTCATGCTCACAGGCGATACAGAAAAATCCGCACGGATGATAGCTGACAAACTGCATATAGACGAAGTACACGCCAGTCTTCTTCCGGAAGACAAGCTGAAGGAAATGCAGAACACCCGCATAGAAAGGGGCCCTGTTCTCTTTACCGGGGATGGGATTAACGACGCGCCGGTGCTGGCCGGAGCCGATGTAGGCGCCGCTATGGGCAGCGGTTCCGATGCTGCTATCACCGTAGCGGATACCGTGTACATGACCTCTCAGGTTTCTTCCATTCCGGAATCTATCCGACTGGCAAAGAAAACCGTGAGAACTGCCCAATTTAACACCCTGTTTGCACTGACAGTTAAAGCCTTGGTCATGCTGCTCGGATTTGCCGGTTACGCCAACATGTGGCTCGCCGTATTCGCCGATACAGGAGTCACTCTACTCTGCATCCTCTTCTCCATGACACTGCTCAGAGATTCTCAGAAACAGTAAGATTCTGAAATATCCTGGCTTTTGGCATATAAAGGATAGTCGCGGGAATTTAGAAAGACTAAAGGCTGTGCGATCTTTTTGCTTTGCACAGCGATTCAATTCCAATAAAAAACGTCAGGAATACCAATTTATTCCTGACGTTTTTTATTGGAGATACAGGGCAAGGAATACAGTACAAAAGTGTTGTTTCCTGTATTACAACATACGAAGATGAGATGATGCACAAAGCTTATCAAACATACAGATACTTTCCCTTATTCAAACATAGAGCAATCTACCTTCCCCCACCAGCCAACAAAGACCGGGCTGTCAATAGTATTGAAATCAAAGATTTCATAATTCTATGGACTTACAGCCAATGACGACAAGCTATTGTCATCATTCCACCCTTTCTCTCCAGAACGGGAAACTTGCTATGTTCTTTCCATTTGGATGCTACTGCATTCTTACGGTCTTTTGCTTTTAGCTCATCAACCATACTTCCTTCCGTGTCATTGTCTTACGAAGATGTCGAGCATGATTTTCCGCCTTGGGCCTTCCATAAATATACTTTGACAAATAAATTCCCTTTTTCCCCATATGTCCCCCTCTATACATAAGCAAATTATAACTCAAAGCTTCAGCAATATTCCCCTTTGTTCTAACATACAGCAATCTACTTTCCCCCACCAGCCAAAGGCTGGCGGTCCGCCCTTTCTCTCCAGAACGGGAAACGTGTTGCATGCTTTCCATCTATCGGCTTTTGCTTGTTTTCCTTTTTACAAGAGAACATTCCGTTATCTAACCTTTAGCCTCCTGGCATATGTCTGTGTATAAAGGCCGTCACGAACATATATCCTTTTGCCATAAAAGTAAGCGGTTCCGTTTTTTGGCTAAAGAAATTCTTACTCTACGATTTTTCTCTCTGGAGAGAGAGGGGGAATGACGAGTATATGATATGCCTTTCCTCCTCGTCACCCGCATACTCAATTCTAAGATCAGTCTTGTTCCCACTGCAATTCCCAACCACATCAAAAAACGACAGGAAAAATTCCTGCCGTTTTTTCTGAAGAAAGCTTTTCTGGTTTTCATGTCTGAAAGCCTGCATGATTGTCTACTTATCTCAAGCTTTAAAGCCGACCGGCCCACCGATCATAGAAAATTCTTACGGGTTTTCTATATAAAGGAACTGTGGACCATCATTTGCAGATAAGCGAAGTGATTCTGCTTTTCTCCTGTCTCAAACCTGTCTTTTTACACCAGTCTTGTTCCGTCTTCTTCCAGTTTGACTCTGCCCATCTTGTAGAGGTGACCCAGTGCGCGTTTGAACGAGCCTTTGCTCATATCCAGTGCGTATTTGATGTCGCCGGGACTGCTCTTATCAGAAAATGGCATAAAACCATTATGTTTTTCCATAAAATCGAGCAGCTTTTCCATATCTGCATCCATTGCCTTTTCCTTAGTAGGACGCAGGGAAATGTTCAGACGGCCATCTTCACGTACGAAGGTGACGCGACCGGTTACTTCCTGTCCAGCTTCCAGATTTCTCGGCATATCATCCTTATAGAGGAAAGCAATCCACTTCTCGCGGGTAATGATAAACGCGCCAGATCGGGTAATGTTGTAAACAGTACCTTCAATCTTGCCACCCACCTTGATTCCATGAGCGGGTTTTGCAATTTTTATCATATCTTCTGCCACGCCACGCATGGTAACAGCCAGACGGCCTGTCTTATCAGTATAGAGCTTAATCCAGATTTTCTGTCCAGGATGAACACGGCCTATGGTTTCAGAAATAGGAAGAAAAATTCCTCGTTCAGTTCCCACGTCCACAAATGCACCAAACTTAGTAGTAAGCAGGACATCAGTATAGGCAATTTCCCCGTCCTTAACCTTTGGCAATCGCATACTGGCAGTAAGACGGTGATGCGGGTCATGATACAGGAATACCTTTACCCGATCCCCAACTTTTACCGGTTCCGTCTGCTGTGCATTATGAAGCAGAATATCATCATTGGAATCACCGGTACCTGCGGAAAGGAATGCACCAAAGTCAGCCACACGGACCACTGGAAGTGTGGCAATAGAATTTTCCTTCAGTGTCATTTCTTTTTTCTGAACAAAATTGCGGTTCCGTTCGGAGTATTCTCGCTGTTTTTCTTCATCGTAAACAGGGTGGAATCTCTGGGTACGGCTTTTTGAAAAATCTTTTTTTACTGTTTTCTGTGTAATATCTTTTTCCATCAATTATCTTTTCACCTTAAGCATGCCTTCAAAGCCATCGGCTTCATCATCTTCTTCATGATATTCTTCTGCCGGTGCTTCACTCCAGAGGCTGTCCAGTTCGTAATGACGTCTTTCATCATCTGTGAAGATATGAACGATAACGTCACCAAAATCCAGAAGGATCCAGTCCCCTTCACGATAGCCTTCCTTGCGGAGGCAGTGAACCTTCTTTTCTGCCATCTTGTCTTCCACCGCATCAGCAGCTGCCTGGCTCTGCTTCTTGTTTCGTGTAGAAGCCAGAATGAAATAATCAGCAATAGATGTCAGATCTCTCACATTAAGAACCTTGATAAGGACACCTTTCTTATCCGCAATAGCATGACAAATTTCTTTAATTTCCTGATTCATTGATTAAAATCTCCTTTATTTAATTCATAGTAGAAGCAATGGTCTTCTGCATTTCAATCGGGTTTACTACCCATACCTTAGTATTTTTATCTTTGTTTTCCATCTCTCCTGGGAGAATGGCAAACTGAATATTTTCAGCCGGGAAACCAGTAATATCATAAGCCAGAGATGCGGCTTCCTTATAGGTAACATTGGAATAATAAGGAGCCCAGTAATGACGCACCATTTCCCAGTTGGTAACCGCATAGTGCTGCTGCATCTGAAGCAGACAGGTCTTCATAAAACGCTGCTGTCTCTGAATCCTGGCAATTTCATCCTGTTCCGGATCCATGTAGCGTACATAAGCCATCGCACCATTAGCATCCAGAGTCTGATAACCCGTGTACAGATGGAAATCGGCTGTTCCATCTCCCTTATTATGCATCATTTCCTGTTCCACATACAGATTTATATTTCCGAAATGGTTCATAGCCTCATTAAATGTTTTTTCATTGAAAATGATGAAATGGTTAATACGGATATGCATCAGATTTTCAATACAGCTTTTGGTTTCAATGACTCCGCCCTTGCGATAAGCTTCCCCCACCGTAATCTGATTCTTTGCATCAATGCCAAGTCCGGATGATGTACTGGCAGGCACAGAAATCAGCTCCAGATGTTTCGTCTTGCGGTCAACAGAGCAGACAATTACCGTCTCTGCAGACGGCACCGGGTCATTATTTATCCCCACCAGCAGATAATAATCAGGTGCTGAAGCCGTCTCTGCTGTTCCCGTATCAGATTTCATTGACACATAGCGGTATATGGATGCGGCGGCATAAACCAGGGCTCCACACAAAGCGATAATGACCAGAATAAATGCCATCAGCTTTCCCAGACGAATGTGATATTTTCTTCTACGCATTTACAGCCCCTCTTCCATTTTTTTCAGCAGATCATTCCGCCCTTCCATGGTTAGCGGATAAATGAAGGCATTGGTATCCAAAAGATGTGAAATGGTAGATGCATAAGCTGCCAGTACCGCCTTATCCAGTGAAATTTCTGAAAGCCGGCGAAGATTGTCCACGCCAGGAAAATCTCTGGATGGTTCAATATAATCTGCCAGAAAAACAATCTTTTCCAGAAGCTGCATATCCGGATGTCCTGTGGTGTGATAATAAACAGCAGACAGAATTTCCTCATCCGTTATATTGAACAGTTTTCTCGCCAGAACGGATCCGGCCGGTCCATGGAGGAGCGCCTTACTGTTATATAGTGCCAGATCCATGGGAATACGGCCTTCATCTGCCAGCTGTTGCATTTTCTCCAGAGGGAGATTTTTTGCACAATCATGCACGAGGCCGGCAAGTTCTGCCTTGTCAGGATCGGCATACCCATAGTTTTCAGCCAGGTGGCGGGAAACAGAAGCAACTCCCAGCGAATGGATATATCTCTTATCTTTTAACAATTCCTTCAAACGTTTTTTTATTTCCTTCTTATCCATGGTTACCTTCTGTATAAATGATGTTCTTTAATAAACTGAATAACGGAATCCGGCATAAGATAGCGCGTGGAAACTCCCCGTGCAAGCCAATCCCTGAGAATGGTTGACGAAATGGCCAATTCAGGCGTTTTCAGTGTAAGAATCTTCTCCTTTCCCAGTTCACCGAAAAAGGCAATGGTTTTTGCAAGCTTTTCCTTCTTTTCCGGGCGGCTGGCGCTGATAAAGTAGCAGGCATGGAGAAGCTCCTTATTGTATTTCCATTCCGGCAGATCAGCTACTGCATCTGTACCGGCAATAAAATAAAAATCGGTGTTCACATCACAGCGTTCCCGCAGTTCCCTTATGGTATCCACCGTATAGGAAATGCCTTCCCTCTCAATCTCAATGGGAGAAATTGAAAAGTGGTCATTTCCTGCAATAGCCAGCCTGACCATTTCATATCGAAGGTACTTATCTATATTATGCATATCCTTCTGCGGGGTATCGGCAGTGGGAATGAAGATAATCTTCTCCAGGCCAAACTCCTGCCATGCAGCTTCCGCTATTACCAGATGTCCAATATGTATGGGATTAAATGAACCACCGAAAATTCCTATTTTATGTGACATAAATAAATTGCTACATCCAAGAATAAAACACAAATAATAATGAAAACAAGTACTTCCAGACAATGACGCACTTCAAAACGGCCTTTTGTCGTCTTAGTCAGATAATACCATATCCACCTGAGCTTATACGCCAGGGAAAAATCCTTTTGTTTATTGCTCATCCACGTACCTGTCCATCGCCGAATATCTTATATTTGCATGTGACCAGTGCTTCCAGTCCCATAGGGCCTCGTACATGGAGTTTCTGTGTACTGATGCCGATTTCAGCACCAAAGCCAAATTCAAAACCATCAGTAAAACGAGTGGACGCATTCACATAGACACAGGCTGCATCAATAGCATTTACAAAAAGGCGTGCATTTTTCTTGTTTTCAGTGACGATACATTCCGAATGATGAGTAGAATAACGGGAAATATGATTTATGGCTTCTTCCAGAGAATCCACTACCCTGACGGAAAGTATGAGATCACCATATTCTGTACTCCAGTCTGCCTCCACTGCAGGAATGGCATGAGGCCACAGAGAACATATTCTTTCATCACCCCGGATTTCCACTCCGTAGGCTTCCAGTTCAGGAAATACCTTCTTCACTGCAGCATCAGCTACATCCTTATGGATAAGAAGGGTTTCCATAGCATTGCATACGGATGGACGCTGAACCTTGGCATTGACTATGATTCTGACTGCCTTGTCCAAATCCGCTTCTTTATCCACATAGGTGTGGCATACCCCGCTTCCGGTTTCAATCACAGGAACAGAGCTGTTGCTTACCACCGTCTGAATCAGGCGATGGCCGCCTCTGGGGATAACCAGGTCAATAATGCCACGAAGATGAAGCAGTTCGTTTACCAACTCATGGGATGGATCCAGAATGCTGAATACGGCCTGCTTTGGTACATTACAGGATACCAGAGCCTTCTGAATAACCTGTGTCAGTGCCGCATTGGTAAAATGAGCCTCTTTGCCACCACGGAGTATGCAGGCATTACCACTCTTGAGACAAAGCACTGCCGCATCCACTGTCACATTCGGACGGGATTCATAAATCATGGCGATCGTACCAAAATGTACGGATGTCTTTACGATTTCCAGGCCATTAGGCAATGTACGGTCACTGATAGTCCTGCCCGATGGATCCGGGAGGGTCATAACCTGTCTTACCCCTTCCGCAATGGAGACAATCCTCTTCTCAGTCAGATTAAGTCGTTCCTTCATGGATGATGACAGATGAAATACTGATTCCGCGCGTTCCATATCCTTTGCGTTTTCCGCAAGGATGAAATCCGACTCTTTCAGAAGAGCATCATGAACAGCACCGAGTACTTCATTCTTCTTTGATTCCGAAAGACTGCCTAACACCTGGGAAGCTTTTTTAACTTCCAGACACGCTGCTTTAAGTTCACTGCTGTTCATATCATGTTCCTCCTTAGCGGATTACAAGTAAATAATTCCGATGTACTACCGTGTCATATGTCTTTTCATACCCAAGACGTTCGCTTAAGTCGTCCGTCTGGCATCCGCGGATGCTGTTCACATCTTCTGCATCATAATGGGTAATGCCACGGGCTATTTCCTGATCTCCATAACAGATGGATACCGGATCTCCCACATGGAAGTTTCCTTCTGCCCGCAAAATACCGACCGGCAGGAGACTGGAGCCATTATTCACAATGGCATCCCGGCATCCTTTATCCACATAGATTCTACCTTTAATAGCAGAGCCAATAATAATCTGCCGCTTCTTCATCTGCGGATGCACATTATCGGCCTGGAACAGGGTACCAATGGCTTCACCATCCATAATAGAAAAGAGAACATCGTGAATACTGCTGTTGGCAATTACCATATCTATCCCCGAGCGGGTACAGATTTCCGCAGCTTTCATCTTAGTCTGCATGCCACCCGTACCACGGGCAGTTCCCGCTCCGCCAGCCATATCCATATATTTTCTGGAGAATTCGCCGACATAGGAAATAAACTGAGCATCAGGATTGGCAGAGGGATTATCTGTATATAACCCGTTGACATCAGAAAGGATAATCAGCAGATCTGCCTCACAGATACTTGCGACTACAGCCGACAGGGTATCATTATCTCCTACCTTAATTTCATCGGCAGTCACCGCATCATTTTCATTAACAATCGGGATAGCGTCCAATGCAAGAAGCGCATCCAGACAGCCACGGGCATAGAGATATCGTTTAGGATTCAGCGCATCCCCTTTTGTAAGGAGAATCTGAGAAACAATCCCGCCATATTCGTGAAAGAACTTTTCATACAGATGCATGAGCGTTCCCTGCCCAACGGCTGCACAGGCCTGCTTTTCCGGAAGATTCTTCGGTTTGGTCGTATAGCCAAGACTCGGCATACCCATGGCAATGGCACCAGAAGATACGAGAACCATTTCATACCCGCGGTTCTGCAAATCCATCAACTGGCGGGCCATGCTGTCAAAAAAACGAAGGTTTGGTTTTCCGTTCGGATAGGTAAGAGAACTGGTTCCAATCTTAACCACCACCCTCTTTTTAGCAGGTATGGCCTGTCTGGCTTTCAGTTCATCTTGGGAGTTCATAATGTGACTTATCATCTTTCTGACGGAACAGTACACAGTTGCGTCCGATAACCTGTACCAGTTCACAGCCGAGATTATCGGCCAGAAGTTCTGCCACATGACGGATATCTTCCGCAGAATTCTGATTAATCTTTACCTTAATCAGTTCGTTAGCTGTGATATTTTTTTCTGCACTGTCAATAACGGAAAAAGTAAGACCATCCTTGCCAATCTGAACGGTTGCCGGCAGATGACTTGCCAGCGCTTTAAGATACTGTTTCTGTTTTCCTGTAAGCATACTATTCTTCATCCTCCTGTGGAGTATCTTCTCCATGTTTTCTTGCTGTATAAGTGAATTCCACACCGTACAGATTTACGGTATCGCCTTCTTTAATGCCTTCTTTCTTCAGAAGCTTTTCCAGATCCATGTATTTCCATGCCTTTTCAAAACGGCGAAGAGATACATAATCATCAAAATTGGTCATATTTACAAGCTTCTGTACGCGTTTACCTGTCAGATAATAAACGCCATCTTCCACCTTAACCTTGAAATCATCAGGCTTCACATCATAAATGATGGAAGTATCCGGAGTTTCCAATTCTACCTTCGGTGTAGCTTCAATGATCTGCCATGCTCTTTCCATAAGCGGCTTCAATCCACGGCCGTCCAGAGTGCAGATAGGGAAAAATTCATACCCTTCCGCTTCGATTTCTTCTCTCAGCTTGTCAAGTTTTGACATATCGGTAATCAGGTCAATCTTGTTAGCGGCCACCAGCTGTTTCTTTTTCGTCAGTTTATCGCTGTACTTAGCCAGCTCCTGGTTAATGACATGGAAATCATCTATCGGATCTCTGCCTTCACTGCCGGCAGCATCCAGTACATGAATCAGTACGCGGGTGCGTTCAATATGACGCAGGAATTCATCCCCCAGACCTACCCCTTCACTGGCCCCTTCAATAAGACCTGGAATATCCGCCATAACAAAGCTTCTGGATTCATCCAGGTTAACCATGCCAAGAATCGGATTCAATGTAGTGAAATGATAAGCAGCTACCTGCGGCTTAGCACCGGATACTTTGCGGATAAGGCTTGACTTACCAACACTTGGATATCCAAGAAGACCTACATCAGCCAGCACCTTCAGTTCCAGACGCATTTCTCTGCGTTCCCCAGGTTCCCCTTTTTCTGCATAAGTTGGTGCTCTTACGGCAGGCGTTGCGAAATGGGAATTGCCTCTGCCTCCCCGTCCGCCTTTTGCCAGTACAACCCGCTGACCATGATGAGTCATATCGGCAATTAATTTGCCTGTGTCAATATCATAAATCAGTGTACCCAGCGGAACCGGGACCAGTACATCGTCAGCTGCTTTGCCAAAACAATCCTTGGCACCCCCGTTTTCCCCTTTTTTAGCGGCCCATTTGCGATGGCGTCTGAATGCTTGCAGTGTGTTGATTTCCTGATCAGCTACAGCAATTACAGAACCACCTTCACCGCCATCACCACCAGCCGGGCCTCCGCGGGGAACATACTTTTCCCGGCGAAATGCCACCGCTCCATCGCCACCGGCTCCGGATTCAACGATTATTCTCGCTCTATCAATAAACATAATATACCTCTCAGTCAAAAACGCATAAAGTCTTACCTTATATTATACAAGATACAGGCCCAGATGGAAATGCAGGAAGTTATAAAGACCGCATGGAGATTTGAGGTTTGAGCATGGATATGGAAAAGGTCGTCAGGAATATAGATACATTCTGACGACCTTGTTTTATTTTGAGAAAATATTTACAACATGCTCACTGCAAAAGTTGGATACTTTTGTGCAGGCTTTGCATTCTACTCATCTTGATTCTCTATTTTGTGGGGATAAAGGATAACAATGCGGATATTGCACATGGATTTTCATCAGTTCAAAATGTTATATACACTAACTGGCTTTCCTGCTTCCTGACATAGAAGAAATCTAATTTCCCTTGCTCGAACATATTACGTCTCACGTATAACATTGGATATAGTTGTTCTCCAGAATGGGAAACGTTTGAATTCTTGCCTTTATCTAATCATCAACATTCTGGCTTATGTTAGAGTATAAAACTAAGTCAGTGGAAAGTAGAATCCTCTTTGTTGGAATGTAGGAAAGCATGCTGTTGTTCTGGGATTATTGTAACCAGGCAATCCGCATTCTTACCCTTATCAAGCTTTAATACGGACCTGGATACCAAATATCCTCTTCTTGCAAAGGGTAAGAATGCAAAAGCTGATTAAAGGAAAGCATGAAAAACGATGCTCCTTTCTTGAAAGAAAGGGGGACCGACGAAGTCGGTGGATAGTTGATTCCACTTTGTTTGAATAAAGGAAAGTAGAAGGATATCACATATTTCCCTCTCTGGAGAGAGAGGGGGACCGACGCATGTCGGTGGAAAGTAGAATCCTCTTTGTTGGAATGTAGGAATAGCATAAACATGTTGCCAATAATTACTCAAAATGGACATACCATTCATGCAATCTTTGATTTTCTACTTATCAGCCATACTACCCTTTGTTCTAACATACAGAAATCTACTTTCCCCCACCAGCTAAAGCTGGCGGTCCGCCCTTTCTCTCCAGAACGGGAAACCTTCGAGCCCCTGCCCCTGTCAATTCAAATTCATTCTTTGAGATTGCGTGTTTTTCTCGATACTTATATCTTCGTCAAAATAGGAAACTGAATTCTAATGGGAAGTGCTTCATTGTCTGCCACATCCCCTAATAACCGGTTCCCTCCATTCTCAAACCTGTCTTTACCTCACCAGGTACACCTTCACCTGTTTGTTTCCCCAGCTGTAGGCCTGTTCCATGGTATCCACACCTACATCGATGATGTTTCCTTTAACGCTTCCGCCTATATCATCGGCTATGCAATATCCGTATCCCTCTACAAAGAGGACACTTCCAATCGGAATTACAGACGGGTCTACAGCCGCATGTCCTTTACCAGCATAATTCCCACTGTATGTAAAACCGGTTCCGCCGGCATTAGGCGCATAGGCGGTAGACTGCATAATCATCACCTGTTTATAATCTCCGGTAAGAGATGGTGCTCGACTCAGACGATTCCATACTCCTTCATCCACTACACCGGTAAGCGGCATGGAATTTTTCTTCTGAAGTTTCATTACTGCCTGCTTCGTACCATTGCCGAACTGTCCATCCACACCCCCTGGATTATATCCGTGAAGCAGAAGCAGATTTTGCAGTTTTACTACCCGGTCTCCTGAATCTCCCAGTTCCAGCTCATCTTCCATCTGACTGCCGGATTGCCGGTTATTTTTGGCTATTACCTTGTTAAGAACAGATAAGGTCCTGGCATCCACATTTCCGGTTACCGGAAGTCCCAGTTTTTTCTGGAAAGTGCTGACAGCCTTAACGGTATTATCTCCATATATACCGTCCGCCTTATCAGAAAGGAAACCCGCCTTTTTCAGTTTTGTCTGAATAGAGGCTACATCCGGCCCCTGATCCCCTTTTCCAAACAGATAAGTTCTTCCGCCAGTGGATGGTGCCACACGGGAAGGGGCTGTTCGTGGCAACGCGTTGACAGCCGGTGCAGAGGTTACCTTCTGCGAAGATGACTTATGCACCTGCGCCTGTCTTGCCATTTCTGCATTGACTTTCTGCCCCAATTTGGGGTCAGCAGCCTGCAATGCACTGGCGGTGGACTCATCAATCACCCCGGACACCGGAAGTCCTGAAGCTTTCTGAAAATCAGAAACTGCCTTAACCGTTCCCGGGCCATATCTTCCGTCTACGCCGCCCTTCAGATAGCCTTTAGCCTGAAGAATCTGCTGGTAAGTAATTAATGTACCTCCGGTATTTCCTTCCGCAATCAGTACTCCGCCACCTGCACGAGTTCCCCCTTTGGCGCGTTTAATGGCCGCCTGCGTTGCGTCATCCGCTATTCCGGTTACGCGAAGTCCATGATCTTTCTGAAATAATTCAACCGCTTTGACCGTAGTGGACCCATAATCCCCATCTACCTGGCGGGCAAAATAACCGCAGTCTATCAGCTGCTGTTGCAACTGAGAAACCTCAGGTCCCTTCATTCCCCCGGACAGAGAAGCAGCCGAAACACTGCCCGCCATCGTCAGAGTGAGAAGAGATGCCAGAAGAATTTTTCTTATTCCCTTCATGTATCCACCTCCGTAAAAACATTTTTATTTTATCATGATTTACCACTTTGTGCCATTTCCCGCCTGGGAAATGGCGAGGTAAGAGGTTGGAGGTAGGAGGCTGGAGGGAGCAAATTTACTCCGTTCATTTGCACGTGGATTCTGCGAATAGCTAAAAAACAGGTTTGAGTTTTGAGGTTGGAGGTTAGAGGGGGATATGGAAAACTTTGGTAAATTAAAAGCCGAAAGAATCAGTATTGCATTTGATTCTTTCGGCTCTTATACAAGAAATACCATTCGCAAAATCCACTTGCAGATGCGCGAAGCTAATCTGCCAAACCTCTAACCTCCAGCCTCAATTCTTTTACCTATCTTCATTATCAGAGTGCCAAGCATTCGGATGATTTCATCGTACAATGCTAATGCTCGTTTCATTTCCATGTCGTTTATATAACCCAGATTTTTAGAAATTAGAAGCTGGGTTTCCACTTCGGCAGCTGACCCTTTTGCAACCCGTAGAAAAAAGACAAACTCTTTATCAGTACCTCGGCTTAGCCCTTCTGCGATATTTGATGGAATGGAAATAACTGCTCGTCTTATCTGATTTGTTAACCCAAATAACTCTTCCCTGGGAAATCCACGAGTTAACGAATAGATAAAACTCGCCAACGCCATTGATTTCTGCCAGACAATTAAATCCTTATGATCCATAATCCACAAATCCCCCTTACTCAAAAAAATACCCTAAGTAAACAAATACAAATTCATAAACCCCAATTCTATAATCTGTACTTATATTAATATCATTATATCATAATTTTAACATTTTGTATTTTAATATTCATTTCCTTCAAGGCATCAAAAAAGACTTCCATTTGAATTGGAAGTCTTTTGGATACGTTATATAAGAAGATGCCATTCGCAGAATCATTCTGCAGATGAGCGTAGCAAGTCTGCCAGACCTCCTACCTCAAATCTCCTACCTCTAACCTCTCCTATCAGTTCTGCCACCAAACCACACCGGTGGTGTTCTTGAGAACGTTCTTTACAAACTTAGGAGAAGCTACCCCATTTGCCTGCTGCGTTTCGTAATCATCCAGCGCTTCCTTAACTCTCGGGAAGAGAATAAGGATGGCCGTAACGTTGGTCAGGACCTGGAATGCCATGAACAGGTCGGCGAGGTTCCATACCAGTGGCAGATCGGCAATAGAACCAAAATATACCATCACGCCTACCAGACCACGATACAGATTAAGTGGCCACTTCTTCTTGGTAAGGTGGGAAATATTGATTTCACCATAATAGTAGTTACCTACAATAGAGCTGAACGCAAACAGGAAAATCAGAATAGCTACTGCAGATGGAGCAATAGAGCCAAAGTACTGAGACAGATTCCACTGTACCAATTCGATACCCGTCAGATTAGTGGTTGTGTAGTCGCCAGACAGGAGAATAATGAATGCACTGGCAGAACAAATAAACAGAGTATCTACATACACACCGAAAGACTGAATCAGCCCCTGTACTACCGGATGATCCGCATCAGCGGTAGCTGCCGCATTCGGAACAGAACCTTCACCGGCTTCGTTGGAGAACAGACCTCTCTTGAAACCTGTAAGAACAGCCGCACCCATACCGCCACCAGCAGCTGCCTGGAAGCTGAATGCATCTTCCAGAATTTCTGCAAAAACGTGCGGAAGCAGGTTGATGTGATAAATCATGATTCCCAGAGCTACCAGGATATACACGCCTGCCATCAGTGGAACCATCCATTCGGTTACACGTGCAATACGACCAAGACCGCCACAGATAATAGCTACAGAGGCAATAGCCAGGATAATCCCCATAACTGCCCTGTCAAAACCAAACGCGGAATTGAGCGCCAGACTGATGGTGTTAGCCTGTACAGAGTTATAAATCATACCGTAAGTAACAGAAATGAGTACAGCAAACAGAGCTGCCCAGGCACTGTATCCCAAACCATACTTCAGATAGTAAGCCGGGCCGCCTCGGAAGGAAGTTTCCCCCTTCTTGCCGGTTACCGGAACCTTATAAATCTGGCCAAGGGTGGATTCTACAAATCCGGTAGCTGCGCCAACTACGGCAATGAACCACATCCAGAAAATAGCTCCCGGACCACCGGTGGTAATTGCAATGGCAATACCCGCAATATTACCTACCCCTACGCGGGATGCGGTGCTAACACAGAATGCCTGGAATGGAGAAATTTCATTCCCCTTTGTCTTGGAACCAGCAGAAGAGACAATAAGCCGGAACATTTCCTTAAAATGTCTGATCTGTACAAAGCGGAGACGGAATGTGAAATAGAATCCCGCAACTACCAGCAATGTAATGATGACGTAGGTCCAGAGGAACCCATTCACGTCAGATACAATGTTGTTCAAAAAATCCATCATACTTTCTTTCCTCCCGTGTCATAAAAAAAGACTTACAGGTACCATAAAAGTACAAGCCAGTAAGTCTTCTTTGACAAGATATTAACTTTTCTCTTAATTTTATACTATATATGTATAAAAAGCAATGGGGAGAAATATAAAGATAGGTTTGAGATAAGAGATAAGAGGTTAGAGGCTGGCAGATTTGCTTCGCGCATCTGCAGATGGATACTGCGTATTGCCTCTTTGTATAAAGGCAGACCGCCTGCAGAATGCAGTCTATCAGACACGAAAACCTGAAAGGTTTTCTTCAGACTTCAGACCGAAAGCCTGGTGGGCTTTCTTTCAGACTAAAAGAACTCAGAACATTTGCATGCTTTCCTGTACCCAAACAACGTGGTATCAACTATCCCCCATCCGCCCAGCGGATGGTCCACCCTTTCTCTCCAGAAAGGAGCAATGTTTCGCAAGTTTCCCTTTGTGAAGCTTTTGCATTCTTGCTTTTTCATAAAGCGGAAGAAGTGCAACATATTACCGTTATCCCCATTGATTCACATACAGCATTCTACTTTCCACCACCAGCCGTTGGCTGGCGGTCCCCCTTTCTCTCCAGAACGGGAAACCTTCGAGCCCCTGCCCCTATCAATTCAAATTCATTCTTTGAGATTGCGTTTTTTCCTCGATACTTATATCTTCGTCAAAAAATGTATATCTACTATTTTGTGCTATACCTCGACTAATCGTTAACAGGTAGAAGCTATACCGAAGGAAAGCTTCTAAGATATTTCCCTCTCTGGAGAGAGAGGGTAAAGGTCGCAAACTTTGTCTGCTGTCGGCAAATTCCTATGGGATTTGGGACGGTGTGAAGCGGAAGGTTTTCTTCTTGCAAAGGGCAAGAATGCAAAAGCTGATTAATGGAAGCATGCAAAACGTTTTCCTCTCTGGAGAGAGAGGGAGACCATCGAAGATGGTGGAAAGTAGATTCCTCTATGTTGGGATAAGGGAAAGCAAAAGGATGTTACATATGGCCTTTTTTATAAAAACGTTCCTTATCCACTCTCCAACCACATACCTCCAACCTGTCTATGTAGCAAAGGAAAGCATGCAGCACGTTTTCCTCTCTGGAGAGAGAGGAGGGCCATCGTAGATGGCGGAGAGTTGATTCCTGTATGTGCATCGTAAGGAATTATAGGTAAAGCTCCTGGCTCTGTCTGCTCCTAAGTTCTTTCAACCTCTGCTTAACCACATAATCAATGTACTCACATACCCCTGACAGGTTCGTTAATATCTCTTTATTCATAAATCGTAATACAAGAATACCAAATTGTTTCATAAAAACCGTTCTTCGGTA
>NZ_FMXA01000018.1:0-23519 GCF_900103425.1 Dialister histaminiformans
TCTTATCCAGGTTTTCCCCGAAAGGAGGCCTTTATGTCTGCGTTTTACAAGGGGTAAGCGGAATATTCTCTTCTATAAAGATAAGAATGCAAAAGCCAGAGGATGTTATCCATAGCCCTTATATACCCCCCTTGTATAACCACTTTCCTGACATTTCTCCAACGGCCTGCCTTCTCTCTCTTACCTCGTACCTGTCCTTTTTCTGCAAAGACAAACCAGATGTGTTATAATCTTTTCCAGTTGTCTTATTCTGCTAACCAACTATAAAAAACAGGAGGTAAGAAAAATGAAAAAAGCAATAGTGTTATCCAGCGGCGGAGTGGATTCTACCACATGTATTTCCGTAGCTGTCAAAGAACTGGGAGCAGACAATGTATGTACTGCTTCTATTTTTTATGGGCAGAAACACGTAAAGGAACTGGAAGCGGCCAGAAAAGTGGCTGAATGGTTTCACGTGAAACATTATGAATTTGACTTATCCTCCATCCTGCAGTATTCGAATTGTGCCCTCCTGGCTGGCTCCAGTGAGGAAATCAAGCATGAAAGTTATGAAGACCAGGTAAAGGAATCAGAAACAGGACGGGTGTCCACGTATGTTCCTTTCCGAAACGGCCTCATGCTTTCTGTGGCAGCCAGCCTGGCGGCCAGTCTGTACGAGGATGAAGAGGTAGATATTTACATCGGCGCCCATGCTGATGATGCGGCAGGAAATGCGTATGCTGACTGCTCGGAGCCTTTCCTCAAGGCCATGGAAGATGCGATTTCCATTGGTACCTATGGCAAGGTACATCTGGTATTCCCCTTTGCGGACAAAAACAAAGCCGGCGTAGTGAAGACCGGCCTGGCTCTTGGTACGCCCTATGAGCTCACCTGGAGTTGTTATGAAGGCGGCGAAAAGCCATGTGGTACCTGTGGTACCTGTCGTGACCGGGCAGCGGCTTTTGAGGCCAATGGTGTGAAGGATCCGGCTCTGGACTGAAAGGATAGAAACTATGTATACGATTACTAAACGAATGGAAGTGAGCGGGGCTCATTTCCTGCATTTGGATTATGAAAGCAAGTGCAGCCACCTCCATGGACACAACTGGATTATTACCGTGACCTGCCAGCGGGAGACGCTGGATTCCAATGGCATGGTAGTAGATTTCACCAAAATCAAGGAAACAGTGAACCAGCTGGACCATGTACTCATCAATGATGTGATAGGAAATCTCAACCCTACCGCTGAAAATATGGCGAAATGGATTTGCGACCGCATTCCGTACTGCGTAAAGGTGTCGGTAGAAGAAACGGAAGGAAATGTGGCCATATATGAAAAATGAATTTCCTGTAGTGGAATTGTTTGACAGCATTGATGGCGAAGGAAAACGCACCGGCCGGATGGCCATATTCGTCCGCTTTGCCGGATGCAATCTCCGGTGCACCTATTGCGATACCGCATATGCACTCAAGAGGAGTGATGCGCTGGAAGTTCTTACGGAAGAAGAACTGCTGAAACGGATTCACAACTATCCATGGAAGCGGATTACCTTTACCGGAGGAGAACCTATGCTGCAGAACCTTCTCCCCCTCTGCCAGACTCTGTCCGATGAAGGATACGATATCAACATAGAGACCAATGGGGCTGTGCCTCTGTTTGCCCATCGTCCGGAGCATGTTTTCTATACCATGGACTATAAATGCACAGACAGCGGCATGAAGGACCATATGCTCCTCTCCAATTTTTCGCAGCTTGACGAACGGGATGTGCTGAAATTTGTCGTATCGTCGGAGCAGGATTTAAACGATATGCGCCGCATCGTCACTGGATGGAAAGGCATAGCCCCTGATTTCTATGTAAGTCCCGTTTGGGGAAAAATTACGCCAGCTGAGCTGGTGGAATATGTACGGAAATATGAGCTCTCTTCCGTATGTGTACAGGTACAGCTGCACAAGATTATATGGGGAGCAGAAAGGCGTGGTGTGTAATGGCAGACAAGAATAAACTCGAACAGGCAGCCCGCCTGATACTGGAAGCCATCGGTGAGGACCCGAATCGGGAAGGACTTCTGGAAACGCCTCGCCGGTTTGCAGAAATGATGGAAGAACAGATGGCCTATACCACCGTTTCCAATGAAGAAATCGCCAGGGAATTTGGAAAGACCTTTTCCTCTTCCGAAGAAGGACCGGTAGTAGTCAAAGATATTTTTATTTTTTCCCACTGCGAACATCATCTGGCGCTCATGTACCATATGCATGTCTCCGTAGGCTATATCCCCAGCGGCCGGGTCATCGGCCTTTCTAAAGTGGCACGCATTGCCGATGCCGTATCCCGCCGGCTTCAGATTCAGGAACGCATCGGAGCCGATATCCGAACCATTATAGAAAAAGTAACCGGTTCCCAGGATGTAATCGTCCGTATCGACGGCGAACATTCCTGTATGACTGCCCGGGGCATTAAAAAGCCGGGGGCTGTGACCACCACCATTTCATCTTCCGGAAAATTCAATACCCCGGAATACCGCCAGTTGTTCAAAGAGATGCTGTAAAGGAGAAAGAACATGGAAAAAAGAGAAGGACTGGATGAGCTGACCCTCCTGGGCAATCAGCACACCCGCTACGAATACGACTATAACCCCGACTATCTGGAACGAATTCCCAATAAACACAAAGACCGCGACTATTTTATCAAATTCAACTGTCCTGAATTCACCAGCCTGTGTCCAAAAACCGGACAGCCCGATTTTGCCACCATCTACATCTCCTACATTCCCGGAGATTTCATGGTAGAAAGCAAATCCCTGAAACTCTACCTCTTCAGCTTCCGCAATCACGGCGACTTCCATGAAGACTGCGTAAATATCATCATGGACGACCTGATTAACCTCCTCCAACCCCGGTACATCGAAGTCTGGGGCAAATTCCTCCCCCGCGGCGGCCTCTCCATCGACCCCTACTGCAATCACGGTATGAAAGGCACTAAGTGGGAAGAATTTGCTGCATATAGGTTGAGGGAGCATGATATTTATCCCGAGACTATCCACAACCGGTAAATTTCGGGCGATTTTCCGTTCTGGACAGCGTCACTCGATATAATTTTAGAACCTCCGCGTACAAAGTACAGCGAAGAACCTGAATTATATCGGTTCCTTGCCAGAACGAAAACTTGCCGCGAAATTAGGATCGGTTCGGGAGACTGGCCTATCCCGAGCAAAAAAATGCCCTCTGGACGTACTGCTATGTACAGTCCAGAGGGCATTTTTCCACTCGGGATAACCCATCCATCCCGGCCTGCCGCGAAATTTTATGAGGGAATAAATGATACGGCGCATATCTTGTTCCGGGACAAAAACCTCCCTGAACGTACCGTCTGCGTACAGTCCAGAAAGATATTTTCTACCCCGGAACAACCTCTGCATCCCGGCCTGCCACGAAATTATAGTTGCTCTGGGCGATTAGCTTATCCCAAACCTAAAAATGTCCTCTGAACGTACTGCTATGTACAGTCCAGAGGGCATTTTTTCCATTCGGAAGGACCTATTTATCCCGGCCTGTCACGAAATTTCACAGTGATTTTAATAATCCAGGCAGTAAGCCTCCGGCCCGGGTCCGTGCAATCCTTGCAGATTGCAGGAGTGAAGCGGAATGTTCTCTTCTTGCAAAGGGCAAGAATGCAAAAGCTGTACGAAGAGAAGCATGTAAAACGTTTCCCTCTCTGGAGAGAGGGGGGGACCATTCGCTTTAGCGAATGGTGGAAAGTAGATTCCTCTATGTGAATCTAACAGAATGACAGATATATGAGGATCCTCCTCATCACTCACACTCAATTCTCTAAACTGTCCTTTCTGCACTGTCCTTCATCCGCAGACTCATAGCTGCCTTTCCTCTTCTTCAGGTATTCGTCCAATCACCCTCTTTATCCTGTCCAATGGATAGGGGGATTCTTCTGCCGGGCGGTAGACTATTCGTTTTACGGTGACAATATAATATTCATCATCCTCACCTGCCGGAACTTTTACTTTTTCTCCTGGCTTGTATTCTTCATCCGCCAGATAGCAATAGGATTTTCCTCCGCGGTTAAATACTACGTAGCAGAAAATCAGATCATCCTTTGACCGGAGGGTGCGGCTGTAGTTGTCTTTGTCGAGCATGTCATCATCGCCAGATTCAAACTGGGCAAGGAATGATTTCAGCTTTTCTGCAAATTGCGGCCAGTCAATGGGAAGTCCTTTTTTGTCAAATGTTCCCCGGATTTCCCGCATTCCCTTATGGCAGGTGGTGATGCGGATGGTATAGGTATCAGTCCGGTCAGGATCTGGCAGTACGTCCTCCGGATTTCCTTTTACCTGGGAAAAAATATTCAGCTTCAGGCTATCCAGAAATTTGGGTACGCGGTATTTCATGTGCCAGATATTGCGTAAATCACAGCTGTCATTCATCTGGCGGAACCGCTCTACAGTTGCCGACTCCCGGTCGATAATGAGCTGTTCATGATAATCGCAGGTGTAATCTTCTTCCTCGATAGGATCTTCACAAATCTCATGGCGGTGGTATAGGATTTCCATCCGTTCGATATAATCCGGATTGCCGTCAAACAGCCACAAATCTTTTCTCCCCAGTGTCTTACGGATGAAGGAAGACAGGTCACTGAAAAACAGAGCATCCGGGCGCAGCAACCCATAGCCATGCACTTCCTGCCCTTCCTGGTTCTGAAGGGTCAGGTCCCACATATCTGCGTTCTTCGTGAATTTAAATGCATATCCTGAAAAGAAATCAGATATCCTGCTCAGAAGTTCCCTTACCGTTTCAGCGTCAGCCGGAATTTTCTGCTTCTCTGTCAGTTCCAGGCCCCAGTCTCCCATGTGATAGCGTTCCACCCAGATGGTTCCATCCGGATTTACTGACAAAACCTGCTCCAGATCGTCGGTGGCACAGAAAGACCGGCCTTCCCGTTTGAGACAGGAACGGAGGCGGAACGAGCGAAGCTGCCCACGGAAAATAAAGGGATTTCTCCCCTTACCGGATACCATCATGGCCAGCCAGAAAAAGGCAGTGGTAAACCATTTTCTGCTTTTATGGCTTGTGAGGCGCACATTCCAGCCGTCTTTCTTTCTCTGCACAGTGGTCTGCCACCTGGAAAATATACGGGAACCCAGGGTGCAGGAATCCACCAGATTTTCCAGGATATGTTCCGTGTCTTCCTCTGACAGGAAAATATATCCCGTTCTCCTTATGTCCGGAAGAAGTGCATACGGATCTCCCTCCGGAGAAAATCCCAGCTCCCGGCAGGCTTCGGCAAATCCATCCGTTACCTCCGCTTCCGTCGTCTGCGGATTCAGATACAGATAATAATATTTCATTGCAAAGTTCAGTATTTTTTCGTTCTGTGTCATAAAGATTCCCCCTCTCATGCGTGATATTTTTATGTTAGTTCTATTTCTATGGTTCTATTTCTATATATAAGTATACGATATGGCATGGGAGAAATTTTACACATTCCGGGCAACTGGCTCTCCCAAACAAAACATCCCTGGGCGTACTACTTTGTACAGTCCAGGGGATAATTTTTTTGCCTGGTATAACCTGCTCATCCCAGCTTAGCACGAAATCATGGGATGGCTTATTGAGAAATGATGGAGAAAAAGATAACTGAGCTGAGATACAAACGAAAGAAAGCTAAAGCTTCACAGATGCAAAGCATGCAACACGTTTCCCGTTCTGGAGAGAAAGGGGGACCAGCCTGCGGCTGGTGGATAGTTGATTGCTATATGTTAGAGCAAAGGAAAGAACAAAAATGTTCGATATAACCATTTTATAAAAATTTTCCGCATCCCCCTCTAACCTCTTACCTGTATTTTTAGCCATACGAAGTATCCATCTCCCGACTCAAATCTCAATTCGATGTTTTCCTCACAACCCATAACCAATAAAAAAAACAGCCTTGCGGCTGCCTTTTTTTACTGGTCATTCTCCATATGTGTCTTTTCAAAGAAGAGGAAGCAGAGGGAGGTAATCATAGCGACTACGGTGGCCAGTCCCATGCCCTTGAGCTGTACCGGGCCTACGACGATGGTGGCGCCGGAGAGACCGGAGATGAGGGTTACAGCGGAGAGGATGAGGTTCTTGGACTTGGTGTAGTCCACTTTCTTTTCAATCAGCATACGGATACCAGATGCGGCGATGAAGCCGAAGAGGAGTATGCATACGCCGCCCATAACCGGGGTCGGGATGGCGTGGATGACAGCGGCTACTTTTCCGATGAAGGAGAAGAGAATAGCGAAGAGTGCTGCGCCGCCGATTACGTAGGTACTGTATACACCGGTGATGGCCATAACGCCCATGTTTTCGCCATAGGTAGTGTTCGGTGTGGAACCTACGAGGCCGGAGATGACGTTGGACAGACCGTCAGCAAACAGGGAACGATGCAGGCCCGGATCCTTGATAAGGTCGCGGCCGATGATATCACTGGTTACGAAGAGGTGCCCCAGATGTTCGGCAAATACTACGAATACTGCCGGGAGAATCATGAGAATAGCACTGACATTGAATGCCGGCTTATAGAAAGTCGGAGGTGCAAACCATGCGGCAGCTTCTACTGCGGAGAGATCTACAACGCCCATGAAGAAGGACAGGATGTATCCGGAAATTACACCGATAAGAATCGGAATAATGCCGATAAATCCACGGCCAAGAATAGTGGCCAGAATGGTCACAATCAGGGTAAACATAGAAATGATAATGGCTGTGGTATTGCTCATGCCCTGCACCGGATCCAGGAAGCCGGACATGTTCATAGCCAGCGGTGCCAGTTCCAGACCGATGATGGCTACGATGGAACCCATGGCTGCCGGCGGGAAAAGGACATCTACCCATTTCGTTCCCACTTCCTTAACCAGGAACGCCAGAATCATAAAACAGATACCGAAGGCAATAAACCCGCCCTGTGCATCAGCATAGGACATGCCTGCGGTGGAAGTAACCGCCAGCACCGGGGAAATGAAAGCAAAGCTGGACCCCAGGTATGCCGGAAGTTTCCACTTACAGATGGTAAGATACAGCAGCGTGCCAATGCCATTCATAAACAGGCAGGTGGCCGGGTCTACATGCAACAGGAACGGTACCAGTACCGTAGATCCAAACATAGCGAACAAATGCTGAAGACTGAGCGGAACCGTCTGCATAAACGGCGGTCTTGCTTCTACATCAATGATGTTTCTGGTTCTTGACATAATTCCTCCCCGACATTACATAATTTCTGAAAATTTCCAAAAAAAAAATCATGGGTCATGATTTTTCGTCGGAATTGAATAAATTGTACAGCCATCACCATTTGGCTCTTTGCTATTATGCTCGCAATGCAGCAAAAAAACAAGGGGCAGAAGAAAAAATTTATAGTTTCTTTTCCTTTGCCCTCAGTGAATCTGTGCCGCCCCGGCATTTCCGCCGGAAGGTACCTTATGAATTTCATGAAATGTAAGCATCCAGATAAGGCGAACCGTCTCAATGAGAGTATCCCGTTTCACCATATAGTCCTTTCCATCCCGTTCTTCATTGAGCAGCTCCTTTTCCAGGAACTGCTCCATCTCCAGAAACAGGGATGTGCGAATATCCATCAGATTGGTGACCACCGGCACTGCCTCTTCCTCTCCGTCAATTTCCTCCGGGTCCATCACCTGAGGCAGTTCCCAGAGCAACTCCGGATTGACAGACTTCATTTCCCCAATCCAGCCATGAATGAGCGCCAGCATATCTTCCATGGGGATTCCCAGCAGATTAATGCCCATGGCTGCTACATTGGAAAAAGACTGGATGGAAAAATACCGGTCCATTCCCGGCAGATGATCGGTTATAAAGGTATCTTCAAAGTAACTGCGAAGGATTTCAAAATACATATTGATCTGATCCTCACTCCGCAGCTCCTCTCCCCGTTTAGCTGTCTTATATTTCAGAAATTCCGCATATTCTCTGGCATTGACACGGACATATCCGCTGTCTTCCACCTTCTGCTCTTTCTGTTCTCGTTTCAATTTCCCGTCCATACATCCTCCTGAGAATTTCATTATAACAGAAAAGAGGATGACTTGCGGCCATCCCCTTTTCAGACTATCAGATGGTTCAGACTAAAAAGACAGGTGCGAGACACGAGAATTGAGATTTGAGTCAGGAAGCGGAGAATTTTTATAAAATGGTTATATCGAACATTTTTGTTCTTTCCTTTGCTCTAACATATAGCAATCAACTATCCACCAGCCGCCAGCAAAGACCGGGCTGTCAATAGTATGGAAATCAAAGATTTCATAATTCTATGGACTTACAGCCAATGACGACAAGCCCTTGTCGTCATTCCCCCTTTCTCTCCAGAACGGGAAACGTTTTGCATGCTTTCCTTTTACTAGCTTTCACATTATTATCTTTTTACAAAAATGCTATTCCCAGAATCCGCCTGCAGATTGGCTTTGCTCATCTGCAAAAAGATTCTACGAATGGCCTCTTTATAAAAAACAAAGACCAGAAAGAATCCAATTCATTTGAGATTCTTTCTGGCTTTTTATGTCCAGAAGTCGAAGACTTCTTATATAACGAGCGCAGCTCAACCGCTTTATGGTTTTGTCTGAAAAGAAACCTGAAAAGTTTCTGGTCTGATGTCTTAAGTCTGAGAGGGACTCCATCAAATTCCCGGTCTGCATTTTCTTTTACAAGAAAATGCCATACGCAGTATCCGCCCCTTGTAGAAGCTAATGTGTTAGCTTCTGCACAGCCTTGTTTTTTGATGTTAAGACACAGCCTTATGAGCCTTGGCTCATACAGCCCTGTGAAACCTCTGGGTTTCACACCGCCCTGGAAGCGAAAGCTCTTTGGAAGTGAGCCACCGGCTCATATTCCTTACTTCTGATGCTTTCGCTTCCACTCCTTTATATACTCCAACCGCTGTTTGAACCGGCCTTCTACGCCCTGTTCGGTGGGATGGTAGTAGGTTTTGTCTTTCAGGGAGTCGGGGAGGCACTGCATGGTGGTGAGTTTGTCTTTATAGTCGTGGGCGTACTTATAACCTTTGCCGTAGCCGATATCTTTCATGAGCGATGTGGGGGCATTGCGGATGACAAGCGGCACGGGTTCGGCCAGGTGTTCCAGTGCATCTTTTCTGGCAGTGAGGTAGGCGGTTTCCATAGCGTTGGATTTAGGCGCCAGGGCCATATAAATTACCGCTTCGGTGAGATGGACGTTGCATTCCGGCACGCCGATGAGGCGGCAGGCCGTGAAGGCTGCTACGGCGATTTCCAGGGCCCGGGGATCAGCCAGGCCTACGTCTTCGGCGGCAAATCGGGTAACCCGCCGGGCGATATAGATGGGATCTTCGCCGGATTCCAGCATGCGGGCCAGCCAGTATACGGCCGCATCGGGATCGGAGTTGCGCATGGATTTGTGCAGTGCGGAAATGAGATTGTAATGTTCTTCCCCGTGTTTGTCATAAAGAAGGGATTTCCGGGAGGTACACTGTTCCACAATTTCCTTTGTCACCGTGGTGGTGCCATTGACTTCCTCGCCGTTGAGTACTGCCATTTCCAAGGTAGAGAGAGCTGTGCGGGCGTCGCCATTGGCAAATTCCGCAATGGCTGCCAGCAGGTCATCAGCAATGACAATACGCTGTCCTCCAAATCCCTTTGGACTGGTGAGGGCCCGTTTGAGCAGGGACTGAATATCTTCCGCTGTCAGCGCTTTAAGAACAAAGACTTTGCACCGGGAAAGAAGCGCGCTGTTGATTTCAAACGACGGGTTTTCCGTAGTGGCTCCGATGAGGATAATGCTGCCTTTTTCCACAAAAGGCAGAAACGCATCCTGCTGCGCCTTGTTAAAACGGTGGATTTCGTCTACAAATACAATGGTTCGCTGCCCGTACTGTGAGCTGGTATCGGCCTGCTTCATCACTTCCCGAATTTCCTTAATACCGCTGGTAACGGCAGAAAATTCAATAAACCGGGACCGGGTAGTATGAGCGATAATCTGCGCCAGTGTGGTCTTGCCCACGCCGGGAGGTCCCCAGAAAATCATGGAGGAAATACTATCATTTTCTATAAGCCGGCGGAGAATACCGTTTTTCCCCACAAGGTGTGTCTGTCCCACATATTCATCCAGCGTTTCCGGACGGAGTCGTGCTGCCAGTGGCTGGGGAATAGTGTTGCTGAAAAGAGAAGGTTCTGACATGGTGCATGTCTCCTGTTACTATACAACAAATGTTCGATGTCTTTCCCTCATTATAATAAACCCGGGCTCTGCTGCCAATATTTTCTACGCTGTACGCATCCGCCTCATCCAGAGAAGCCCGACCATGTCGGCAAGGAACCATCCGATGGGGATAGCTGCCCAGATGGCGGACACACCGAACTGCGGAAGCGGAGCCAGTAAAAAGGCAAGGGCGACCCGGGTGCCCAGAGAAATCACCGTAAGTACGATGCTCATGAACGGGCTGTTGATGGCCCGATAATACCCATAGAGGAGGAACAGGATACCGATACCGATGTAAAGGCTTCCTTCTATGCGGAGATAGCGCACGCCTTCGGCAATGACAGCGGTTTCCGAGGCATCCACAAAGATACCCATGAGGGGTGCTGCAGCAAACCAGACGATGGCACTGATAATTCCGCAGAAGAAAAGCAGTATCCACAAGGACAGGTGCACCCCTTTACGGATGCGGTCCCACCGCCCGGCACCGTAGTTCTGCGCCACAAAAGTGGAAAAGGCATTGCCATAATCCTGTACCGGCGTATAGGCCAGCGTATCAATTTTCACGGCAATGGAAAAGGCCGCCATAATCACAGTACCAAAGCTGTTCACCAACCCTTGAATGGCCAGAATCCCCAGATTCATGATGGACTGCTGCACAGAGGTCATAAGCGAAAGATTGCACATTTCCTTAAAAATGGAACGGTCCCAGTGACGATCCGCTGCCTTCGGCCAGAAAGGAGCCATCTTTCCTGCGCAGTACAGGGCAAGCCCCACAGCGGCCGCATACTGGGAAATCACCGTAGCCCAGGCTGCACCAGATGCCCCCATGTGGAGGCTCACAATAAAATACAGGTCAAGAACAATGTTGATAACCATTGCTCCTGCCAGAAAATAGAGCGGTGCCACAGAGTTTCCTATAGCCCGGAGAAAGGCAGCCAGATAATTCAGAAGGAATACCGCGCCCATACCCATGAGAATAATAGTCAGATACTCTTTCATCGGAGTCACCACATCTGGCGGTATCTGCAGGATATGGATAATCTGCGGCAGAAACAGGTACGAAGCTCCGGTGAGAATGGCCATAAGAATCCCTATGAGCAAAAAGGACAGGAAAAGTCCGGTGCGCATGCGTCCCTCCTGTCCGCCCCGTCCCACCTGTATGGAAAGCCAGGCACTGCTGCCCATGCAGAGTCCGATAAGGACGGAAGAAAGAAACGTCATAAGGGTATACGAAGACCCTACCGCTGCCAGAACCGCTACCCCGGCATACCGGCCCACAATGAGTGTATCCACCACATTGTACAGCTGCTGGAACACATCTCCGGCCATAAGGGGAAGAGTAAAAAGGAAAATCTTTTTACCTATGGATCCAGTTGTAAAATCAATCTGCATGCGCAGAGCCTCCTTGTGAGTAAAAAACAGGAATGAAGAGAATTGAACAGCGAGATTGGAAGAAAATCTGTAAACATAGAGAAAAACAGATATCAGACAATCAGACGTCAGACCGGAAGTCTGTGGGGCTTCCTTTCAGATTAAAAGAATTCAGAACAACAGCATACTTTCCTACATTCAAACATACAAAGATGAGCCTTCGGCTCATGGTCGGTGCGAGCTAGAGGCTCACAGGTCGGTACATCCTGAACGGATGTAGGTCGGTGCCTTAACTTCAACATGGCAGGTCGGTGTGCCTCCTGCAGAGGCACAGGGGGTGGATTCTGCGAATAGCCTCTTTTATAAAAAAGGCCATATGTAACATCCTTTTGCTTTCCCTTATTCCAACATAGTGGATTCTACTTTCCACCATCCGCCAGCAAAGACCGGGCTGTCAATAGTATGGAAATCAAAGATTTCATAAGGTTATGGACTTACAGCCAATGACGACAAGCTATTGTCGTCATTCCCCCTCTCTCTCCAGAGAGGAAAACGTGCTGTATGCTCTCCTTTGCTACATAGACAGATTATAGGTATGCGGTGAGAGGGCGGATAAGAAACGTTTTTATAAAAGGGCCATATGTAACATCCTTTTGCTTTCCCTTATCCCAACATAGAGGGTTCTACTTTCCACTTTTGACGAAGATATAAGTATCGAGGAGAAAATAAACAACGCAATCTCACAGAATGAATTTGAATTGATAAGGGCAGGGGCTCGAAGGTTTCCCGTTCTGGAGAGAAAGGGCGGACCGCCAGCCTTTGGCTGGTGGGGGAAAGTAGATTTCTGTATGTTAGAACAAAGGGGAATATTGCTGAAGCTTTGAGTTATAATTCGCTTATGTATAGAGGGGGACATATGGGGAAAAGGGGAAATTATTTGTCAAAGTATATCTGTAGTAAAGAATAGGTTGAAAAAGCTTCAAGACAGTTGAAAAGCACAACAACGAGGCATTTTCCTACAGACTCACAAAGAGGATTCTACTTTCCACCATCTGCCAGCAAAGACCGGGCTGTCAATATTATTGAAATCAAAGATTTCATAATTCTATGGACTTACAGCCAATGACGACAAGCTATTGTCGTCATTCCCCCTCTCTCTCCAGAACGGGAAACGTTTCGCATCCTTTCCGTTTGCAAAGCTTTTGCATTCTTAATGTATAGTACGAAAACGGGAACACTGTCTTGTAATTTACCTTTCAGTTCGACAGCAAGCTTATGTACAAGTACAGGCAAGCCTATAAAACTGCTCCTTTCTTGAAAGAAAGGGGGCCCATTCGCCTCGGCGGATGGGGGATAGTTGATTCCTCTATGTGAATCGGAAGGAATGACGGGTATATGATATGTCTTTTCCCCTCGTCACTCGCACACTCAATTCTCAAATCTTTCTCTTTACCCCAGCTGGTCGAGGAGGAAGAAGAGCTGATCGTTCATGGTGGTGTAATCATATTCCCGAATCTGTTCTGCCGTCATAATATACGGAGAATGTTTTGGATTTTCCAGATCCTGCGGTGCATGGGCAATGAGCCCATCTACGGTTTTTCTTGTAAATTCCAGATGGCACTGGAATCCATAAGCCTTTCGTCCATAGCGGACAATCTGCCTGGGGCAGCCGCCACCAGATGCCAGAATTACGCTATCCTTTGTCAACCCCGGCATATCCCCATGCCAGGCTCCGGAAACAAATTCCGGTGGAAGTACGCGGGTTATGGGGTCTTGCTTTCCTTCCGCGGTAAGGTGAAGTTTCACCAGTCCCACTTCCTTTTCCGGGCTTCTCTCTACTCCGGCTCCCAGGGCTGCCCCCATAAGCTGCGCCCCCAGGCACACGCCCAATACGATTTTTCCATGGCTCATGGCATCCCGTATGAGCTGCTGTTCTTTCTGTGAATGAAAATACGGGCATTCCGCCTCCGTGGTATCCGGACTCTGCGGGCCGCCCATGATGAGCAGCCAGTCAATACCTTCCATACTTTCCGGCAGCACGTCCCCTTTCCAGCACCGGGTAAATGACACCTCATGCCCCCGGCTGATAGCCCACACATAATAAGCACCAGGTGCCTCAAACGATTCATGCTGAATAATATGGATATGCATATTAAAAATCTCCTTTGAGAAATGTATTTTACTTATCATTGTAATCAGCTTATCTATAAGATTCAATTGAAGAAAAAAGAGATTTGAGTTTCGAGATGAGAGATTATAGAGAAATGGCAAACATAGAAAAAACAGACATAAGAAAACGAGATTTCCCATAGAACGGGAAATCTCGTTTATTCGTTTATGTTATATGGAAGCCATTCGCAGAATCCACATGCAGATAATCAAAGCGAACCTGACCGTCTGACCGTCTGTTAATAAAGCGCCAGAGCACCTATTAACTTACTTTCTCAGGGCTCTCTTCAGGATTTTGCCTGTAGAATTCTTTGGCATTTCGTCAATTTCAATGAAGTGTCTCGGAATCTTGTATGCTGCGATTCTGCCCTTCATGAATTTCCGAATTTCATTTTCGTCCAGTGTATAGCCTTCCTTCATGACAATGTATGCCCATACGGCCTGACCGCGGAGGGAGTCGGAGTGGCCTACTACAGCACATTCGGATACGCCTTCGTATTCGTAAATGCAGTCTTCCACTTCGCCTGGATAGATATTTTCCCCATTTACAATGATGAGGTCCTTAATGCGGTCTACAATGTATACAAAAGCATCCTTGTCCAGGTAAGCCAGGTCTCCTGTACGGAGCCAGCCATCGGCAATAAGGACTTTCTTTGTTTCTTCATCCTTATGCCAGTACCCCTTCATAACGTTGTCACCGCGAACGAGGAGTTCCCCGACTTCGCCGGTTTTGCATTCTTTACCGTCATCGTTTACTACCTTGATTTCCACCCCTGGAATTGCAGGGCCTGCGGAGAGGCTCTTTGGCTGATCTGGCGGCAACATGGTGACTACCGGAGATGCTTCCGTGAGGCCGTATCCGATGATTACGTTATGGCCATATCGTTCCGCAAAAGCTTCGGCTACCGGCTGCGGAAGAGAGGCGCCCCCGGAAACGAAAATGCGGACGGTCTTCATGGCTTCCGGCCGTCCCAGACGGGCCAGCAGATGGTACATTGGCGGAACCATAGCGGCTACGGTGACCTGTTTTCTGGTAATGGTGTGAATGATTTCGGTTGGAATCTTGGACTTCATCACCACAATGGTGCATCCAGCCAGCAGAGGAACCAGTACGGATACTGTCCAGCCATAGCAGTGGAACATAGGCAATACACACAGCGCCTTGTCTTCCGGTGTGTGGGTAATCACCTCATTGGTCTGCTCTGCATTGCGCACCAGATTCTTATGGGTCAGCATAGCGCCCTTCGGGCTGCCGGTAGTTCCGGATGTATATACAAAAGTACATACATCATCTTCGGTAATATCAGAAGGAAATGCCGGTGCTTCGTCCGCCGCATCCTGATCCGCTTCCGCCATCAAGGCATCCACAGAAATCTGAGGCGCCTCTACCTGAAGAGGCGTATCCGTAACCAGAAGCTTAGTTTCTGAATCCCGGAGGATGAAATCCACTTCCCGGTCTACCAGAGAACTGTTGACCGGAATAATGATGGCGCCAAGGCTGACTACCGCCATATATACCACTACAAATTCCACGCTGTTCGCAGAATACAGAGCCACTCTGTCCTTACGGCGGATTCCTTTTTTGTAAAGTACATTACGGACCATACGTACCTGGTCGGAAAGCTGGGCATAAGTCAGTGCACGATTACCATCCAGTGCCAGACGGGACGGGTCTGCATTTTTCCATAATTCATGTACAAACATGGCATACCTCACATTTATAATACGTAAAATTCAATTGCAAAGAATAATGGCAGGAACCCATGCGCATGCATAGATTCCTGTCTTTGTTAATAGGTGTTAGCATTTGGTGATAATTCCAATGCAAGTTTATTGTACCATGAATGAAAAAAATGAACAATACGGAAAAATCCGTTTGAAAATTGTAGAGATGAGCCTTCGGCTCATGGTCGGTGCGAGCTAGAGGCTCGCAGGTCGGTACATCCTGAACGGATGTAGGTCGGTGCCTTAACTTCAATATGGCAGGTCGGTGTGCCTCCTGCAGAGGCACAGGGGGTGGATTCTGCGAATAGCCTCTTTTATAAAAAAGTGAAGAGCAACATATCCCATGGATTCACATACAGCATTCTACTTTCCACCAGACAAACTACTATAGCCGTCTGCAGACGGTCAGACTGGAAGCCTATGGGGCTTCCTATCAGACTAAAAGAACTCAGAACATTTTCATGCTTTCCCTTATCCCAACATAGAGGAATCTACTTTCCCCCACCCGCCAAAGGCTGGCGGTCCGCCCTTTCTCTCCAGAACGGGAAACGTTTTGCATGCTTTCCTTTGCGCCAACATACAAGAATTAACTTTCCACCAGACAAACTACTGTAGCCGTCTGCAGACAATCAGATGATTCAGACGATCAGACCGGAAACCTATGGGCTTCTTATCAGACTGAAAGAACTCAGAACATTTTCAAGCTTTCCCTTATCCCAACATAGAGGATTCTACTTTCCACCATTCGCTAAAGCGAATGGATTCGAGACAACGGATTGTCTCGAATGCCTGCAAATCCTTAATATCTTAATATATGGCAGGGGGGTCTGCTTTAAAGCTTGAGATTGGATATTGTGCACCATGATTGGCCATCGTATTCCAGAACGGGAAACGTGCTGTATGCTTCCGTTAATCAGCTTTTGCATTTTTACCCTTTGCAAGAAGAGGACATTTAGTATCCAGATCCGTATTAAAGCTTGATAAGGGTAAGAATGCAGATTGCCTGGTTACAATAATCCAAGAGAGGGAAAATGTGCTGCATGCGTTCCTTTGTGCAGCATTCTACTTTCCACCGATGTTCGTTGGATTTAAGGCAAGGTCTTGTCTTGAATGCCGGCAAGTCCTTACCGTCTTATATGGCCGACGGGTTGGCTCTACAGCTGGAAACCGGATATCGCATATAATTTTTGTGACAGACTTACAGAAAGGAGCTTTGTTTTGCATTCTTACCTGTCCTGTTCTCCGTTCATAATCTCCACAATTCTCTTCAGTCGGTCTTGGGTCACCGGATGCGTACTCTGCAGACGCTGAGCCAGTGTCATATGGTCTGCACCTCCCTGGCTCAATACCAGAAGAGCACGATAGAGCCCGGGGCCGAATCCCAGTTTCACCGCAAACGCATCGGCTTCATATTCACTTTGCCGGCTGCCGCAGAGCGCAAGCAGACTGGCAGGGATACGAAGAATGAACTGGAGCGCTGCAAGGATTCCATTGATAAGAAAAGACATCCAGAGGAAGAGAAATCCGAACAGAGGTATCAGAGAAAGGAAGGCAAAGGCCGAAGCCAGAAAAGACAGAAACTGAATGGCGGTCTGCCCTACGCTGGCCGCAGCAAAGCGCAGGAGTCCCCAGATGGTATCCCGGTGCACCAGATGGCCGATTTCATGAGCCAGCACACCACGCACCTCATCCCGGTCCAGCACCTGCAGCAGCGGTCGCATGATTACGATACTTCTTCGGCCGATAGAAAACGCATTGAGCTGCATCTGGCCGGAAATATACACATGAAGGGCAGGAACTTCCAGCTCCGGAAAATTCCTGGCTGCCGCCTCAATATCCCGCAGGATGTCCTCGATATAGGCCGACTCCATACTATTGGGTCTGCGCCCGCCATAAGAATAACAGAGAGACCTGTCAAATCCCGGGACAAAGTACAGACAGAGAAACATAACCAGCACAGCTGCCGCCACGATCACTGCCGCCGTCATCATGAGCTCCATTCCCGGCGAGATGGGAAGATGCAGATACGAAAGCAGGGAATCAAACCCACGAATCCGGCAGTCAAAAATCTTCTCCGTCACCGGAATGACTACGCACAACACGATGACATTCACCAGATAATCCAGAATAAACCCAAACATAGCCCCACCCCTTTATCACCTTATGATTGGTTCCTATTATGATTGGTTCTTATTATAACAGAATGCAAAAGGAGCAGTGGAATTTCCACTGCTCCTTCTTTTCCCTGGTGCGCCTAGGGGGATTCGAACTCCCGACACACGGTTTAGGAAACCGCTGCTCTATCCATCTGAGCTATAGACGCATAAGAACACTATTATTTTAGCATAAATAAGACAAACAAAAAAGCAGAGATTGCGAAGTCTCTGCTTTTTCTAACAGGGTCAGGGAAGCAGGAAATGTTTTTCCCTGATTTCTTTCAGCGGTATGGGCCGGCTGAAATAATAACCCTGGGCCATGTCGCATCCAGCTTTTTTCAAAAAGTCAAACTGTTCCCGGGTCTCTACTCCTTCGGCCAGCGTCTTCATATGGAGCTCTTTGGCCATACAGATAACATTTTTTATGATAATGGCGGCATACTGATCAAAGTTTTTGAGAAAGGCCATGTCCAGTTTGATCACATCAAAATCCAGTTCTTTCAGTATGTTCAGATTGGAATAGCCGCTGCCAAAATCATCCATCCATACTTCCAGTCCCAGGGCATGAAACTTACATATAGCATCCTTCAGCTGATCCAGATTCTGAATTACCGCCGATTCGGTAATTTCCACATGGAGGCAATCCGGTGGAATCTGATACTGTTCCATGGTGCTCTTCACTATGCCGTAAATATCACAGGAATAAAAGTCAGTACGGGACAGATTGAAACTGATAGGCGCCAGATGTTCATTCCGTTTTATGCATTCCTGCCGCTCCCGCCCATACTGTGCCAGGATGAAGGTATCCACCTTGTACACCAGATTTGCCTTTTCCAGAGGCTCAATGAACTGCCAGGGCGTAAGCAGTCCATATGAGGGATCATCCCACCGGGCCAGCGCTTCGTACTCCAGCAGTTTTTCTGTTTTCACATCAATAACCGGCTGATAATACACTTTAAGCCACCGTTTTTCCACGGCCCGGTTGATATACCGGGTTACATACATATGTCGTTTAAAATGGTCGGATATTTCCTTACTATAATGAGTGAAGAACTCGTCATTCCGGTCATAGACCCATTCCATGGCCATACGGGCACGTTCGAGATACTCCATGTAATGCGCCTGGAAATTGACTTTAGTGATGTTTTCGGAAAGAGTATAGATTCCTGCCTTGAGCTCAGTCTGCGTTTCACCGCGGCAGGACAGGAGGTATTGCCTCATATCCTCCATCCCTTTCTCAGCCATATGCTCCGGAATGATGCCAAAGAAATAGTCCTCATTCATATGACAGAGTATACTGCCCGGAAACAGAGTCTGCAGTTTACCTGACAGCCGCTTCAGTACTTCGTCGCCTTTTATACTGCCATACATACGGTTATACATGGAAAACTGTTTCAAATTGATAAAAAACATGGCCGGTTTCCATCCTTTGGTATTCCATGACCGGATGAGGGACGGCCCATTATCTGCCATAAAGGAAATTTTCTTCAGCCCGGTAAGCGGATCATCTTCATACATATGCAGATAATCCTCATAACGCATGATGGACCGGATATCAAATTTGATAAAGGCCACAGCGGCCAGAGTAAGCAATAAGCCAATAAGCGCCAGCGTGTTTTCATAATCCGGGGTAATGCCCCCATATCCTTTGAGCAGGATGCGTGGCGATTCCGTCTCGGCCAGGATGAGAAGCATGAATGCACAGATACCCACATTGAAATATGTTCCGGCATGAAGACGGTTGCGCGTTTTGGCCAGATATTCCATCTCCTGGCGGAAAAGGAATATGAACAGTATGGAAATAGCTACGGTGTATATGGCCCGCTGCATATGACTGAACGCAAACATCATGGCCAGGCAGGATGCCAGAGGAAACAGCATGTACCCCAGCAATGCCGTAGAATATGTATGGTCAATCAGTTTGCGGTACAGGTAAATACAGGGAATCATAGGTATAAACGTAGCCATGACAGCAACAACAAAATCCCCCATAGGCGTAGTAAACTGCGGTGCAATGTGGGTATACGAAAAGGCCGCCAGAAAATTAACTGTACTGAAAGACACAAGGAAACTCAGAATTCCTCTGAGCATCCGGTTTCTGCCGGGCAATCTGCGAAAGAAGAACGCATCATTGGCCAGAGCAAACAGAATGCCCTGGATGACGATGCAATAATCTCTGGACATATAGGCAGGGAGGAAGCTTGCCAGCTCTTGCATAAATAACCCCCCCTTATATATTTACCGTTATACTATCGGTCGAAAAATGATTACTTATTCGGTTCCAGTATAGGCGTTTTATGGTATAAAAGCGAATAGTTAAAACAAGACGCTGTGGCAGATTATGGCCAGGCGGGGCAGGAAAATGATGCCTCCCACAACCACACTGGTCATAGCGGCTATCAGTACCGCTCCGGCAGCCACATCTTTGGCCGCCTTTGCCAGCGGATGCCGATCCGGCATAGCCAGATCCACCGTGCGCTCAATAGCCGTATTCACCATCTCTGCTCCTATGACCAGGCCAAAACAGAGTACCAGAAGCGCCCATTCCACGGCAGAAATTCCGGTAAACCAGCCGAGAAAGCTCATGCCCACAGTTGCCACGGTATGGCATTTCATATTTCTTTCTTCCCGAAATGCGGTAATAATGCCCTCTATGGCATGTTCAAATACATCAACCATGAATGCTTTTCCTCTCCTTTCTGTAATAGGAACGGGTGAATCGGATATAGACTACCAGATATACAAAGGAAATCAGATAGCCGCCTAAAATATCACTGGGATAATGAACGCCAAGATAAATACGGCTCAGCCCGATACCCCCTGTCAGGCAGCCCAGCAAAAACATGCCGGTATATTTCAATATTTTATTTTCCACATATATATCCATGAGATAAATGAGAAATCCATAAAATGCCAGACTGGCCATGGCATGCCCGGAAGGAAAACTGTATCCTGTAGCCTCCGTAAGATGCAGGCCATCTGGCCTTGGGCGCTGCACAACATGTTTCAATATCAGATTGAGCACCCCGACATTGACGATATTTACCACAATGGCCCCGGTAATATGCCGATTCCGGAAAACAGCCAGCACAAGCACGGAAAACACCACATAGGCCAGCGGATCGCCAAAGTGAGTAACCACACGGGCCAGAACTGTCATACCAGGAATCGAAGAAAAGGAAGTTACCCAGTCATGAATCAGCCTGTCTCCATGCAGTGCAACTGCCCCGCTGATATGCCGGGCCAGCACCAAAAATCCGGCCAGCGCCGCTAATGCCGCCAGCCAGAGCGTATTCTCCAGAAGCCAGCGGAACGTATTTCTCATATATTTTACAGTCATACTCCCAACCCCCTGTATTCATCTGTACATGTACAAATCCATGTATAGGATACAGGAATAACCGGTTTCTGAAAAGCATAAAAACCACTGGATAAGAAAATCCTGCCCGGAAAGTAAAACCAGGGGAGCGGTATGAGGCCTGAAGGGAAAGATGCGCAACTACCGCCCGAGAGAGATCAGACAGGGATACCATTCTGATGGACATCCTGTTTTGAAGTGCATATGGACATATGTGAGGAATGGGTTTTACCACAAACAGGATATGTCCCCGGGTCAGCCCCTTCATTTTTTGAGCTCAGCGGGGAATCAGAGGTTGTTTTGTGGTGAAAAATTCTGTTTTGAAGTGTATATAGACATACGTGAGGAATGGGTTTTACCACAAACAGGATATGAACCCCGATCAGCCCCTGTATTTTTTTCGAGTCAGGCTGGGATACAGAGGTCGTTTTTGGATGTTCAGTCACTGACTGGACTGTATACAGACATATGTTCAGAAAGGATTGTACATTCAAAAACGAGATATGAGTTCAGACCGGCCAATCTCTTTTTTTGAGCTAAGCGGGAAATCAGAGGTTGTTTTGTGGTGAAATTCTGTTTTGAAGTGTATATGGACATATGTGAGGAATGGATTTTCCGCCACAAAACGAGATATGTGCCCAGACCGGCCAATCTCTTTTTTCGAGCTAAGCGGGGAATCAGAGGTTGTTTTGTGGTGAAAAATTCTGTTTCGAACTGTATATAGACATACGTGAGGAATGAATTTTTTGCCACAAAACAAGATATGAACCCCGATCAGCCGAAAAAAAGAAAAAACATTTTAATAAAATTAAATAAAGATATATAATAGTAACAGGACTGCCTTAACGTAGTCATTATTTTATTATTTCGGAGGAAACGGAGGGATTTGCATGATACGCGGCAGAAAACAACAGACAACCGCAGTGAAAACGGCCATGTGGATTTCTCTTTGGAGCCGCCGGTTTAAGCGACCTCCTTCGCATTCCATGCATTATTCGCAGGCTGTGAAACCGTGTCTGAGTGGATTGCCCTGACGGGCCGGACGGATCACGGTATGATTATGACTCTGATGTAATGAAAGGATGATAAGTATGGCAAAAATTCATGTAAATCTTGGTGACGACTCTTACGATATTCTGATTGAACGCGGGCTGATTGATAAAGTAGGCCCTATGATTAAGGAACTGACTGATGCAGACCGTGTGGTAGTCATTACGGAAGATTCTGTAGGCAAACAGTATGCTGCCAAACTCAATAAGACACTGCATGCAGCTAAGAATCTGGCTGTCCGTTTCATCACAGTGCCGGAAGGCGAAGCCTGCAAGACCCTTCGTGTACTCAGTGCAGTATATGATGCGGTTGCCACCTTTGGCCTTGACCGCGGCGATGCCATTATCGGATTTGGTGGCGGTGCGGTAGGCGATATGGCCGGCTTTGCCGCAGCCACCTATCTGGGCGGCATTCAGTACATTCACGTACCCACTTCCCTTACTGCACAGCTTGGTACCGCTATCGGCGGCAACGTAGGTATTGATACCCCGAACAGCAAGAACCTTATCAGCAGCATTGCTCAGCCAAGAGGTATCTTCATCGATCCAAACCTGCTGGACACCCTTCCAACGGAAGAATTCCACACCGGTCTGGCCGAAGCGGTAAAGATTGCCTGCATTGAAGACAAAGACCTGTTCACCATCTTCGAAAAGGCAAAGAACGACGTGGACCTGAAGAAGAGACTTCCGGAAATTATCGAACGCTGCTGCCGCATTAAGGCTCGCCTCTCTGAAAAGGATGAGTTCGCAGAAGGCCAGCGTATGCTCCTCGATTTTGGCAACACCATTGGCCATGCCCTGGAAGGCTACAACCGCTATGATGGCACCGTCAGCCACGGCGAAGCCCTTTCCATCGGCATGTACCTCATCACCCGTCAGGCAGAAAAGATCGGCCTCACCACCAAAGGCACCGCCGACCGGCTCAAATACGTACTGGAATTCCTGCACCTCCCGATTCACACCGACGTATCTTCCGAGGATGTACTTCTCTACATGACCAATGATAAGAAAATCTGGGGTGATTCCATCCGCCTGGTTCTCTTAAAGACCATCGGTCAGGCCTATTTGTACACAGCACATTTGAAGAATTTGCATAAGTATATTGTGACTGAAAACGATTAAATACGCACAATCTTAACGCATCTACTACGTCAAGACCCAATAATGAACACCTCACGTATTTCTATATACAGTTCGGCGTCCATTATTGGGTCTTTCCTTGTATCTGCATCAAGCTTGTGCGTATTTAATGAATAGTAAAGAAAAATTTTCCCCTCTGCTGCGTCAAAGTCCAATAGCAGAACCCTCACGTATTTCTATATACAGTTCGATGTCCGAGATGGGGCTTTTCCTTGCATAGGAATCAATCTTATGCGTAATTACAAAATAAGGGCAATCTTAACGCATCTACTACGTCAAGACCCAATAATGAATACCTCACGTATTTCTATACTCTGAAAAATCTGTAAATGGTAAATTTGAGGAAAG
>NZ_FMXA01000018.1:24099-35032 GCF_900103425.1 Dialister histaminiformans
AACCGATCAGGTTCTCCGCTGTACTCTGTACGCGGAGGTTCTGCATCCGTTTCGAATGACGCCGTCCAGGGTGGAAGATCTCCTCGAATTTACGGCTTTTCTTTGGATATGAATCCATCATGTATGTAATAAAAAATAAGATTGCTGGTTATTTGAAAATTGGAGGCAGAGGTTGCGCGGAGTGTAAAACATCATGGGGACTGTACGCGTAGGGTACGTCTCGATGAATCCTTTTGAGATTTCGGGACAAGCTATGCGCTCATTTATCATTGTCATGCATTGATTTCGTGGCAGGCTGAGATACAGAGGTCATGTGGAATGTAAAAAAGTTCCTGGGACTGTACGCGTATGGTATGTACCAGGGACTTTTTTGTGTGGAGCAGGAGATATGTGCGCAGACGCCCGGAAAAATTAATCTGTAAATTGGAGCCAGACTGAGAGGCAGAGGCTACGCGGAGTGTAACAACATCATCGGGACTGTACGCGTATGAATCCTTTTGAGATTTCGGGACAAGCTATGCGCTCATTTATCATTATCATGCATTGATTTCGTGGCAGGCTGAGATACAGAGGTCATGCGGAATGTAAAAAAGTTCCTGGGACTATACGTGTATGGTATGTCCCGGAAAAATTAATCTGTAAATTAATCTGTAAATTGGAGCCAGGCCGGGATGCAGAGGTTGCGCGGAGTGTAAAAAAATCATCGGGACTGTACGCGTATGGTACGTCTCGATGATTTTTTTACATGTAGCGTAAGCTATGCGCCCGGACCGGCCCAATTTACCCGTGGATGACCAGCACTGGACACTTACACTCCTGCACCACCTGCTGGCTTACAGAGCCCATGAAGATACCTTTGATCTTTCCCAGGCCACGGCTGCCCATGACCACCAGATCGTAGTGTTCTTCTTCTGCTTCTTCCACTACCACTTCGGCGGGATCGCCTAAGAGAGCTTCGGTTTCTACGTGAATATCTTCCGGCACCAGTTTAGCCATTTTTTTCAGCATTTCTTCAGCGCCTGCGGTGAGGTGTTCCGGCACATAGCCGCCGGTACTTACCTGCTGGACGCCACTCATTACTTTTCCGAATTCAACTACGGAAAGGAGAGTGATGGATGCGTCAAACTGCCGTGCGATGAACGCAGCACGGCGAAGGGCTTCCTTGGACTGATTGGAACCGTCTACCGGAACAAGAATCCTGTCAAGTGTAATGTTATCAAAGGTAAACATAATACCTCCTGAAGAATCTGCTGATAAAACCTGTGGCTTATGTCAGAATATTTTATTGTTTTATATTATAACACGATTATAACAAAATGAAACCGGAAAATGAAATTTGTGTAATTACCGATAAGCTTTATCCAGCTCCTGCTTCATAGCGGAAACGGAAATCTGTCCGGGAGCAGAGGCTTCGCCGGCAGAGGCGAAGGTGAGGATGGAGCCTGCCTTGCCGCCAAGGATGCGGGTAATCTGGCCGAATGGACCCATGGAGATGCCGATGAATGGGAAATCCGGCGCGGTCTTATGTACCTGGGCCATGGCATCCATCATGGTGCAGGCATCGTCCCTGGAGTGGGCCATGACGGCAATTTTTCCTATAGAAGCGTGCCGGGCTTTCATGGTAAGGAAGCGGGAAACGATGTCTTCCTTCTTCGGAGTGCGGGAAAAATCATGGAAGCTTACGATGACGGAAAGGCCAAGGGCACGGGCTTTTTCAATAAGTCGGGGTGCCGGTGTGCGTTCCATTTCCACATCTACGGCATCGCTTCCCGGGCGGAGTCCGGTCATGACGGCGGTGACACAGGATTCATAGAGGGCATCTTCGTAGGGGAAGCTGCCGCCCTCTTTGCTGGTGCGGACGGTGGCGATTATGGGGGTGGAGATTTCAGATTTTACCAGGGAGAGTCCCTGCGTTGCCAGCTCTGGGGAGAGGGCATCCAGTCCGTCCATGCGCCACTCCAGCACATCAAAGGGAAGGGAACGGATGGCAGCTGCCTTTTCTTTCAGCTCTTGCAGGGTATGAGCCGCCACAGGGATGGCGATCAGTGGTTTTTCAGGCATGGAAATCACTCCTTTTGCAGACGAAGGCAGAGGGAAAAAGGGAAAGGATTCATTTCCCTGGTTCTGCCGGGAAAGATTACGTTAAGTATAGCATGGAAAGGCGAAGTTTGTTCTGCTTTTTTCGTAACGTTTCGGTTTTGATTATGTTATAATAAAAAGGATACTTTTTTATTGAAAACAGAAGGCTTTTCCTCTCTTTCCTGAGAGAAAAAGTTTTCGGTGGTGAGGAATCGGTATGGCGAAAATTATTGGCATTATTAATCAGAAGGGCGGCGTTGGCAAAACGACCACAGCGGTAAATCTGTCGGCGTTTCTGGCCAAGCACAGCCGCCGGGTGCTAATAGTGGATACAGATTCGCAGGGGAATGCCACGAGCGGTCTGTCCATGGAGCGCCGGCACTTCGACCCGGACATTTACGATGTCATGATGGGAAATGCTCCGGTGGAGGAAGCCATTGTTGATACAGATATGAAACGGCTGTTTCTGCTTCCGGCCTCTATGAATCTGGCAGGTGCGGAAATTGAAATGGTAGGCATGGAAAACAGAGAGACCATTCTGAAACGCATCCTTTCCCAGGTGCGGGACAAGTATGACTATATTATCATCGACTGCCCGCCGGCACTGGGGCTCATGACGCTGAATGTACTCACTGCCGCAGATTCTGTCATCATCCCGATTCAGGCAGAATTCTATGCGCTGGAAGGGTTATCCCAGCTGGTGAAGACCATTCATGCGGTGACGAAGAACCTGAATCCGGATCTGGATATTCTGGGGATTCTGCTTACCATGTACGATGGCCGGACCAACCTGTCTGTGCAGGTACGGGATGAAGTGGAATCCTACTTCGGAGATACCGTGTTCAAGACGGTGATTCCCCGGAGCGTGAAATTATCGGAAGCGCCCGGATTTGGACAGCCGATTACGCTGTATGCACCCAAATCCAAAGGAGGCGTAGCTTACAAGAAGTTGAGTCGGGAGGTTTTGAAACGTGTCGAAAAGTAAGAAACTTGGCCGCGGACTGGGAGCCTTGCTGGGGGATGACCTTACGGCGGAACGAACGGAAGAATTGAAAATTTCCCTGATTGTGCCGAATGAATACCAGCCGCGTCACACATTTGATGAAGAGTCACTCGGGGAGCTGGCCAATTCTATCCGGGAACACGGAGTGGTACAGCCGATTCTGGTGCGGCGCAAAAATCACCAGTATGAACTTATCGCCGGGGAACGCCGCCTCCGGGCGGCCGAAATGGCGGGGCTGAAGGAAATCCCTGCCATTGTGCGGGATTACAGCGATAAGCAGTCGGCAGAGATTGCCCTTATTGAAAATCTGCAGCGGGAAGGCCTGACGGTGATTGAAGAAGGAGAAGCCTATCACCGGCTTATGGATGAATATGGATATACCCAGGAAGCCATGGCCAGAGCCGTGGGAAAGAGCCGTTCCTATATAGGCAATGCGGTCCGTTTCCTTTCTCTTCCCGATGAGGTGAAGGAGCTCCTTCTCCAGCATAAGGTGACTGCAGGACAAATCCGGCCAATCCTTACGCTTTCCAGCCCGGCGGAACAGATCCGCATGGCCAGGAAGATTGCAGAAGAGGGGTTATCTGCCCGGCAGGTGGAGGAACTTCTCCGCCGTCATAAAGGAGAAAAGAAAGGTAAGAAAAATACATCTGGTGATGATGGGTCCAGCTGGATTCACGATATGGAAGAAAGGCTGCACACCGCCATGGGCACACCGGTAAAGATTAAGTTTGGAAAAGGGAAACATGCATCCAGGGGAAGCATTTCCGTTTCCTTTACCAGTGAAGAGGAATTTAAACGCCTGATGGCTTATCTCACAGGGGATACAATGTAAGTACTTATGTACGTGGAGGGTTTAAAGGTATAATTATGTTGGCAGCTAATTTGAATATGCTGGTTTATGCAGGGGCCGGCCTTGCAATCGTTCTGCTGGTTATTCTGATTGCTCAGGTATTTATCCTGAAAGCTAAGTTAAACCGGATCAATAAGAAATATCATTATTTTATGAATGGTCATGATGGAGTGTCTGTGGAACGACAGCTGTCTGCGGAAGTCAAGCAGCTCCGTGATATGGTGAGTGCATCCGAAGGCATGCTGCACCAGCAGGAACTTCTGGCCAATATGCAGCTGGAGTCTTTTCAGCGTATGGGGCTGATTAATTACGATGCGTTCGATGCTACCGGGGATAAGCTCAGCTTCTCCCTCACGCTGCTCAATGGACGCAACGATGGGTTCGTATTCTCCTGCCTCACCGGCAGCGGTACTTCCCGTATTTATGCCAAGAGAGTAATTAATGGCCGGTGCAAGTCTTCCCTGTCTTCCGAAGAAGCAGACAGCATCAATATGGCACTGAATACCCAGATGCCTAATGTGGTTCTGGCTGCACAGGAAGCGGCAGCTGCCAGAGAGGCAGAGCGTCAGGAACGGGAACACCGGGAAAAGAAGAGAGAACCGAAGAGACGCAGAACCGTAAGAAAGCCGAAGCATGAGAAACCGGCACAGCCAGTGCGTCAGGCGGAAGAAAAAGTTCAGCCGGCGCCGGTACAGGAAGCCGCACCGGCAGAACCGGCCAGCCAGGCAGTAAAAACGGAAATCCGAAGCACAGGCAATGAACCATTTGTTTCCACACAGAGTGCACAGCCTGTAAAGCCGCTGGGCAATGCGACAGAAGCGGATCTGTCCCTGTTCTCCAGCAGTGGAAGCAAGCGTCCCGCAAGAAGGGGGCAGTACAGAGTAAACCATGAGGAAAGAAGAAAATAAGACAACGGGAGAGCTTGGACTCTTCTTCACTAAAGACGATATAAAGAAAATTAAATATGCAGGAGCCGGAATCGGTGCGGTGCTCCTTCTTCTTGTAGGAACATCCATCTATTCCATTTACTCCATGACGTCCCTTCAGGCGCAGAATGAACTGTACAGGAATCAGATGAAGCTGGCGGAACAGCGTATGGATGACCTGGTAAGGAAATCTCAGACGGTGGACAAGTTGTCAGAACAGATGCAGAGCATGGTGAATGGCAATCTGTCCCAGACTCCGGCTACTCAGAATTCTCTGCAGAATGGGCAGGGCGGTGCCAGTACCGTACCGGATATAGCCTCCAATGGAGGAGAGAGCCGGCCGGTTTCTGACAAAGTACACACTCCGGGGCAGCTGCTCAATGAAATGGTGGCACTGGATAATAAGCTGAATCATCAGATTAAGAAGATGATTGATTTGAGAAGCGCAGCGATGACTAATCTGGCCGGTACGGTTATGCCGGCAGGCCTTGGTATTTCTACTGCGTCTACTGGTTCTGTTACCCCGGATATCTGGCCGGTAAGCGGTGTGGTTTCCAGTCATTTCGGTTTCCGCATCAGCCCTGGCGGCATAGGATCTACCTATCATGAAGGGCTGGATATTGCTTCCAGCTACGGCAATCCGGTTCACGCTACGGCCAACGGACGGATTACTCAGGCCGGATGGGTGAACGGATACGGCTATCTGGTGGAAATCGATCATGGCAACGGGATTAAGACACGGTATGGTCATAATTCGGCCCTCCTGGTTTCTGTAGGGAATCAGGTGGTACAGGGCCAGACCATCAGCCTTATCGGCAGCACAGGAAACAGTACGGGACCGCATTGCCACTATGAAGTGCGTGTCAACGGCGAGGCGGTAGATCCAACCCTGTTCCTCCCGGAACGATAAGAAAAGATGTACAATAATCATATATAGATAATCGGGAAAAGGATGTAATAAAACGTTTTCTGCTTTGTTACATCTCCTTTTCATTTCATGTCAAAGATGTGTTTCACGTGAAACATACAGCGCATTTTCACCGGGAGTAAACGATGAATAATACAAAACTGGAAACAGCGGAAAAACTGTTCTTGGCCTGTCAGTTTGACAGGGCTTTTCCTCTGTTTGAAGAACTGGCAGAAGAAAACAACAGCCGGGCCCTGTTCTTTCTGGGCGTCCTGCATGGTTATGGGCTGGGACATGTAAAAAAGGACCAGGAAAAGAGCCTTACGGCATTGGAAAAAAGTGCCGTAACCGGAGAACCGGGTGCCTGGGTGGAACTGGCCAGTCTGCTTTACCGCCGGGCGGAAGAAATCGTGGCGGTGGATGAGACGCTGAAGCACCGGATTCTGGAAAAGGCCACGGCAGGAGATGTTATTTCTCAGTATGAACTGGGTGTGCTCTATATCAATGGCTGGGGCGTGGAGCAGGAGATAGAAGGCGGAAGTATGTGGCTCAAACGGGCGGCTGACGCCGGATTTTTCATGGCTATGGATGACCTGGGGGTGCTGTATAAGGAACGGGCCCTGGGCAAGGGAAAGGAAAAGGACGCCTGGTCCTATTTCCTCCGTGCCGCCGGACTGGGGTACCGGGGTGGAGAGTTCCACTTAGGGGAGTGCTACTATGAAGGCATTGGTGTGGAACAGGACCTGGAAAAGGCGGTCACCTGCTATAAGAGGGCGCTTGCCCATGGTTCTATGGAAGCGGCCGACGCACTGGGAACCATGGCCGTATTGGGAGAAGGGATGCCGGTGGATGAAAAAGCAGCCTTTACCTATTTCCGCACCGCAGTGAAAGGCGGGTATATTGCCTCGCTGTACAAGCTGGGGGATTGTTATTACTATGGGCGTGGCACTGCGCAGGATTTTGGGCGGGCCAGAGACCTGTTTGAAAAAGCCTGGGATAATGGGGATAAGGCAGCCGCTGTCCGTATGGGGACGATTTACCTGTCCGGACTCGGGGTGGAACAGGACAGCCGGAAGGCGGTAGACTGGTTCACACAGTCAGCGGAAAGTGGAGATCCGGATGGGATTTTCTATCTCGGAGAATGCGCCTGGTATGGCGAAGGGATGACGAAAGATAAGAAGAAGGCTGTGGCCCTGTACGTGGATGCCGCAGAAGGCGGGCAGGAACAGGCGATGACCAGGCTGGGACAGATTGCACTGGAAGAAGGGCATAGCGAAGAAGCGGTACAGTGGTTTACCCGTGCCGCTGCGCTGGGATTTACCACAGCGGAAAATTTCCTTGCAATTTGTTACTATAAAGGGGCCGGTGTGCCAAGGAACGAAAAAACAGCCAGAGAATGGCTTGACCGGTCGGAAAACCAGGGAGACGCAGAAGCGCCTCTGATTAAACAGAACCTCTGGGGAATTACCCTTGGAAGTTTTAAACAGTAAGCAGTATAAGAAATAAGAGTGTACGTAATATAAAAAGATAGGGAGATTAGATTCATGAGCAAAACATTGTCTGAAAAACGTTTTATTAATCACGAATTCAAGGAAGCGGCAGCAGGTCTTCGCCGTATGGCAAAGAATGGAAATCCCCGGGGTATCTACTGCCTGGGAGAAATGCTGGTACATGAATTTATGTTTACTGAAAATGTAAAACAGCGTGAAGAAGGTCTCCGTATTCTGGCCGATGGACTGATTGCCGGAGATCCGCTCTGCCTCATCGCTTATGCACGGTATGATGTAGGTCTTCATGGTCAGGAACTTACCAGTGCCAAGAGAGCCAAACTGGCGGCTAAGGCACAGGAAATGGTAAAGGATGACAACACACTGCCGTCAGTCATCAAGATGGCGGAAGGTGGCGATGTGCTGGCTATGATGGAACTGGGCATGGCGTATGGATTTGGCATTCTGGTTAAGCCGGACAGAGACATGGCTCTGTCCTGGCTCACAAAGGCTGCCGATGCCGGCTATTGGGCGGCTATGCTCCAGGCGGCAGGTATCCTCATGCGCCAGCAGGACACCGAAATCCGTAAAAAGGCTTTTAACTACGTAAAAAAGGCAGCAGAAATGGGAGACAGTCTGGCTCTGGTGCGTCTGGGCGACTGCTACCACTTTGGCCTGGGATGTGAAAAATCATTTGAACAGGCCAGACGCTGCTACGATATGGCCTGTCGCAGAGAAGACAGCATTCTGGCTGTATACAGCATGTCCCGTCTCTATGATGACAAGCAGTTCCCGCAGGCCAGCGAAATTCAGACCACCATCTGGACTGAAAAGGCAGCTCAGCTGGGCAGCGTAGATGCTATGTGCGTTATGGGTGACCGTGCCTACTATGGCCGCGGTGTGCCGAAGGATATGAAGGCTGCCGAAAACTGGTATAAGCAGGCAGTGAAGACCAGAAATGGCCGGGGCTACTTTGCTATGGGACGCTTTAAGATTTATACGGCAAAGATTAAGGATGGTATTAAATATATGGAAAAGGCGGCACAGGCCGGCTGGCCGGAAGGCTATTATATTCTTGGCCTCATGAAGATGCAGGGCATTGGCATGAAGGTGGACAGAAGAAGAGGCCGTGTCCTTCTGGAACAGGCCGCCGCTGCCGGCGTAGTGGATGCTAAGGATGTACTGAATTCCAGAGAAAAGGTCAATCTGCTGGAAGCACTCCGCCGTATCTGATTCGTTTTCGTGACCAGGGAGGTCAACCTATGGAAGCCGAAGCACAATTTATTCATTACCAGCTCAAAGAAGCCATGCCTTCCCTTATGAAGGAAGGACAGCAGAATGATGGCCGGGCTCTGTATGCCCTTGGCCAGATTTTCCTGACCCAGGGGATATACACTGGCGATACCCGGACACTGCTCCGGTCCATGGCTGCCTTTTCCAAAGGGAAAGAAGACAGCGAGGAAAAGGTGCTCTGCCGCAGCGCCTGCTGCACCATGGAAGTGGGCGGACTTTCCCGCACAGGGAAAACGGAAGATGACGTGGCCATGGCGGATGCTCTTTCCCGCATGGCAGAGGGCGGCGATGTGCTGGCTATGACGGAATGGGCGGCCTGCCTTCTCTATGGGACAGGTACAGAAAAGGATGCAGAGGAGTCTCTTTCCTGGCTCCGCTGTGCGGCTTCGCAGGATTACTGGTTGGCACGGCTTCGTCTGCTCCAGACAGAACGGCTGAAGGAAGACAGGGAATCCCGCAGGGATGTGTTCAATCAGGCCAATCATCTGGCGCTCATGGGAGTTCCTGATGGAGAATTCTATCTGGGCGAATGCTATGAAGCCGGATGGGGAACCGAACCGGCATGGAATAAGGCGGTTCATCACTATGAACGGGCGTACTCCCTCGGCAATCCGGCGGCAGCTATGCGGCTGGCCAATGGATATCTGCGGGATACAGGCAATGAAGAATCCGAGGCAAAGGCGATGGAATGGCTCCGCCTGGCCGATGAAAAAGGCAATGGGGAAGCCAGCTACCGCCTGGGCAAAGTGTATGCCTCCCGTGGGGAAAAGGAAAAGACATGGGCAGCTGTCAGCCGGGCCTGCCTCAGAAATTATCCGGCCGGAGTATTTGCAGCAGGATTTCTGCAGATGGCCGGATGTGGTACAAAACAGGACGAAAAACAGGGAATGATTAAAATCCGCCTGGCAGCGCAGATGGGATATATTCCCGCGCAGATGTACCTGAAGAATCCGGAAAATATGGCTGAACGGCTTATTCATGACTGGAACGTGTGAGGGTGTTATGCAGCAGGCAGAAAAATTACTTTTTAAAGGGCAGGCGGACGAAGCCCTGGCTCTGTTTTCAAAAGAGGCAGAAAATGGAAATGGCCGGGCTATGTATTTCCTGGGCTTTATTCTGGAACATGGACTGGGCCATACCGCGCAGGATGAAGATAAGGCGGCCGCATGGTTTGACAAAGGACAGAAGGCAGGAGATGCTCTGGCCATCCTGGCCGCCGCACGCTGGCTGGGTATGGATGACCGATATCATCTGCTTAAGGATGCTTTTCCAAAAGCCCGTGCCATGGCAGAAGACAATGACTGCTTTGCCAAGGTAGAGCTGGCCGATATGTATCTGTCCGGCGGCATTATGATTAACTTCGAAGAAGGTATCCATCTCCTGTCTCAGGCCTGCGCCATGGGCTACTGGTATGCCCTGGAAAAGATGGGTGACCTGTGCCAGGAAGGCCTTCTGGTGGACAAGAATGAGGCCAGGGCGTTTGCCTTTTACAGCAAGGCCGCCGCAGCAGGTCATGACCATTACAGCGAATATCAGCTGGGATGCGCCTGGTACGACGGTATAGGCACCGCCATGGACAGGGAAAAAGGCCTTTCCCTCCTGAAGAAGGCATGGAAAGACGGATCCTCCGATGCCGCCTACCGCCTGGCACTCATCGCTGAAAATGGCATAGGGGTTCCTCCCGATGAACAGAAAGCCGCCCTGTGGTACCAGCGGGCCGCCGAAATGGGAAACACCCTGGCCAAAGGCGCCTTAGGCTACTTCTACGAAAAAGGCCTTGGCGGATTGCCGGAAGATATGGAAAAAGCACGAACCCTCTATAAAGAAGCCGCCGAAGAAGGCGACGACGAAAGTCAGTTCCGACTGGAAGTGCTGGAGAAGAGCGGAAAAGACAGGATTTAGATTTGAGGAATGAGGCCAGAGTGTGCAGATTAGCTTCGCTCATTTGCACAAGTATAAAAAGAAAAACAGACTTTTCATAAAAATGGAAAGTCTGTTTTTTTAATGTCGTGTATAAAGGTAAGAATTCCAAAGCTGCATAAACGAGCGGAATAAAAAACATTTTTCCGTTCTGGAGAGAAAGGGTAAAAGTCGCAAACTTTGTCTGCTGTCGGCAAATTTCTATGGAATTCGGGACGGTGTGAAGCGGAATATTTCTTATAAAAGCTAAGAATGCTAAAGTTTCTCCAAAAGGGAAAATGCAAAATGCAGCTCCTTTCTTGAAAGAAAGGGTGGACCGTTCGCATTAGCGAATGGTGGATAGTTGATTCCACTATGTGAATCTGAAGGAATAACGATACTATGTTGCACTTCTTCCACTTTGTTAAAAAGTAAGCACGCGAAAGCTGATTCACGGGAAGAATGCAACACGTTTCCCGTTCTGGAAGA
>NZ_FMXA01000020.1:0-10335 GCF_900103425.1 Dialister histaminiformans
TATTCTTGTATTACGATTTATGAATAAAGAGATATTAACGAACCTGTCAGGGGTATGTGAGTACATTGATTATGTGGTTAAGCAGAGGTTGAAAGAACTTAGGAGCAGCCAGAGTCAGGAGCTTTACCTATAATTCCTTACGATGCACATACAGGAATCAACTCTCCGCCATCTACGATGGCCCTCCTCTCTCTCCAGAGAGGAAAACGTGCTGCATGCTTTCCTTTGCTACATAGACAGGTTGGAGGTATGTGGTTGGAGAGTGGATAAGGAACGTTTTTATAAAAAAGGCCATATGTAACATCCTTTTGCTTTCCCTTATCCCAACAAAGAGGAATCTACTTTCCACCATCTTCGATGGTCCCCCTCTCTCTCCAGAGAGGGAAACGTTTCGTATGCTTCCGTTAATCAACTTTTGCATTCTTGCCCTTTGCAAGAATAGAACATTCCTCTTCACTCCTGAACTCTGCAAGGATTGCACCATCCTGAGCCGAGAATGGCATAACCATTCTTGCGGCCTTGCGGCCTTATGGTCTGCTTTAAAGCTGAATAAGAGTCAAACGTACAACCGCACGCTTTTCCCTTATTCCAACATAGAGGATTCTACTTTCCACCATCCGCTTTTGGATGGTAAGGTGATATCTTGAACTGAAGACTCATTATTTATACCCAAAACAGATACATAATACATTTATGTTCATCAATCGAATCATAAATATAGAAATTTTCGAAACAATGTATTTATGAGTATAGGTACAACAAAAATAATCATATTTACTATTTGTAATATGTATACTTGCACTATATAATTGCTTATAATTTATAGGTTTTGGATTACAGGAATCCATGTTTTTTAATTATTAAGGATCGTGATTAATTATGAGTGAAGAGAAGAACGAACAGGGGCAGCGCCGGGGCCTTCAGCGAAGTCTGAAGGCCCGACACATGAACATGATTGCCATTGGGGGCGCTATTGGTACAGGCCTCTTTGTAGCCGGTGGTGAAACCATTAGTACCGCAGGCCCTGGTGGTGCATTATTAGCGTATTCGCTGATTGGTATCATGGTATATTTCCTGATGACCGGATTGGGTGAAATGGCAGCTTATCTGCCGGTTTCCGGGTCATTCGAAGCGTATGCCAGCCGGTATGTGGATGAATCCCTTGGATTTGCACTGGGCTGGAATTACTGGTTTAACTGGGCCATTACACTGGCAGCCGAACTGGTTGCAGGGGCTCTGATTATGAAGTTCTGGTTCCCCACAGTACCGGCGGCCGTATGGAGCGGTTTATTCCTGCTTCTTCTGTTTGGACTGAACTTACTTTCCACCCGTGTTTACGGGGAAGGCGAGTTCCTGTTTGCATCCATCAAGGTTATTGCGGTACTGGTATTCCTTTTCTGCGGCGCCATGATGATTCTTGGGATTGGACCATATCCTTCCCCGGGATTTACGAACTGGACTATCGGTGATGCTCCTTTCGTAGGTGGTGCGATGGGTATTCTGAGTATTTTCATGGTAGCCGGATTCTCTTTCCAGGGAACGGAAATCATCGGTATTGCAGCTGGTGAAAGTGAAAATCCAGAAAAGAATGTCCCGAGAGCTGTACGTACTATTTTCTGGCGTATTCTGCTTTTCTATCTGGGATCCTTCATTGTTATCGGTTTCCTGATTCCATATACTGATCCAAACCTGTTGAAGTCTGACGTACAGAGCATTTCCATCAGTCCGTTCACCCTGGTATTCAAGAGACTGGGGCTGGCTGGAGCGGCTTCCCTGATGAATGCTATACTTCTTACCTCTGTTCTTTCCTCCGGTAACTCCGGTGTGTATGTAGCAACCCGTATGCTGTATGCTATGGCAAGAGCCGGACAGGCGCCAAAGTGCTTCCTCAAGGTCAACAGCCGCGGCATTCCGATTAATGGGTTGTATGCAACCGTTGCCTTTGGCCTGGCAGCATTCCTCACTTCTCTTATCGGAGATGGCGTAGCGTATAACTGGCTGGTCAACATGAGCGGCCTTGCCGGATTTATTGCCTGGATTGGTATTGCTATCTGCCACTACCGATTCAGAAAGGCTTATGTAGCTCAGGGCAAGGATTTGAATAAGCTGCCGTACAAGGCACCGCTTTATCCATTCGGTCCGATTCTGGCCTTCCTTATGTGCGTATTTGTAACTGCTGGTCAGAATTATACCGCCTTCCTGGGCGATCACATTGACTGGTACGGTGTCAGTGTAGCCTACATCGGTCTCCCGGTGTTCCTGGTCACCTTCCTGTATCACAAGATTAAGTACAGAACCCATGTGGTTCCGCTGGATAAGGTAGACCTGTCCAGACATGAATGATTAAGCAGCAAGCCTGCAGAAATCAGATTTTCAGATGACAACTGGAAGTTTAGTGAACTTCCATAAGACTATGAAGAAAACAGACCTCTTTTACGGGAGGTCTGTTTTTGTTGTATATCCAGGAGATGCAAATTATGTTTGCTGTCATCAAAATGAGCCTGCTATTTCGATGCTATGGCACGGCCAAAGGTCTTTCCTGGACGTGAATCCGAAAGTTCGTGCAGCATGGATATAGGTGTGAAGGTAAATTCGATGCAGGCTTTTGTTCTGGCAAGGAACCGGTACAGCTCAGGGTCTCAGCTGTACTTTGTACGCTGGGGTTCTGAGTCTGTAACGGATGACGCCGTCCAGAGCGCGCCGTCCAGAGCGGAAGAGTGCATCGAATTTACAATGACGGGAATATGTACGCCCCCTTTCTTTGCCTGCGCATATCTTACCTCCCAAACCTGTTTTTACAGGCTTGTGAAACGGGAACGGTCTGCATAGCCCTTTGCGTATCCCTTCTCATTGACTCCTATATTATTTTTATATATGACGAAGATAGATAATTGCACTTTGCCGTGGTACAGAGATGAGGTGATGTCACTTTGCATTTCGGGGGAACAGCGGTGAGAAACAAGGGACAGAATCTGATTGAATATGCGATTCTGCTGGCGTTGATTGTTGGAATTGGTGCGTTTATTTATATGAACTCATCAGGATTGGCTCCGTCGGTTGGAACGGTGTATGACAATGCGCATAGTCTGCTGGAGGGGACTGCCAGCAATTCTTCTGAGCAGCCGCAGCAGAGCGTAGACGGACAAAATGCACATCTTCTGGCACAGGCATTGAAAAAAGCGGTGGATACCGGCCGTATTACCCTGGGCGATGGAGCGTGGGTAGAAGTAGCCGTAGTGCGTCATACCGATGGAACTTTTGGCGTAGATGGAGGGGCCTCCGGTAACGTAAAGATTGATGGCAGAAAATACGGAAACTATCAGGGACTCTGGGGAAATATTATCAATACGTCTGGGATTGGCATCACTTCTGATAACGCTTCGGTAGCTAATGATAAAACGCAGTGGTACGGAGTACGCCTCGATTCTAACGGCCATGCGGTATATTATGAAGCCACTACGGACAATCCGTCTTTTATCAAAATAGGAAATCGTCCGGAAGTTCCGAACTTCGATGGCAGTGATGTACACACGGAAACCTTATTTTAGAGAATGATAAATAATTAGCAGGGAGGATGGTCATGAGCAACAGACGACAGAAAGGGCAGGATCTCATTGAATATGCGCTTCTGCTGGCACTGGTTGTAGCTGTGGGCATCTATGTCTATGTACATGGTGGTTTAACCGATTCATTAAAGCAGATTTATGGGTCGGCATCCAGTGTCGTGGACATTATCAATGGCGAACACGGTGGGGAGGATCCGGGGGATAACCCGTCAGAACACCCGGAAGATCAGCATACCGGGAAAGTATTGGCGGACTCCTTAAAGGAAGCTATTGCCAACGGATATACAGATGGGGATAGTAAGAAATTCCCATATATCAGCTTCTTCGGCGGATTGAGCGATCAGAACGGTGACAGTTGGGTAGAAGTGGCCGTTGTAAGAAATCCGGATGGGACGTTTTCCGTGTACAACAACGGAAATTCCAGCGGTTATGGGGCCAGAGGCGTGTTCATAAATAACAAGAGAGCAGGAGATTTCAGCGGACTTTGGAGCCAGGTCATTAATCAGGGTTCATCAGGAATTAATTCCGGAAATGTAACCATTGCAGATGACTCCACGGCCTGGTATGGTGTAAGAGTCAGAGCTGACGGACAAGCCACCTACTACTCAGCCACTATCGATAACCCGTCCACCATAACAAAGAACGGAAAAACCATTCCCGACTTCAACTCCAGCGACGTAACCAAAACCCCGCTCTACTGAAATTAACCCTTTACAGAGAAAGAAAACTGTGATACTATTTTATGTACAGTGACAATAGCTACAAGGATACACCCGTTCCCATGCCGAACACGGAAGTTAAGCTTGTAAACGCCGAAAGTACTTGATTGGAAGCGATCTGGGAGGATAGGAAGTTGCTGAATAAGGAAGCTCACCATGAATGATGGTGAGCTTTTTTAGTGTCCTATTTTTCCTTCCAGGCCGCTAGGAGTTACATTGAGATGAATAGGTTAGGTTAGTCATATTTATGAGCCAAGTACTTTCTATGTACGGGAGTACATCAGCTGGCATGGATATAGGTGTCGCAAGAGTGCCTATGACGACACTTTAGAAAAGGCCGGGCTACCATTTATAGGAAATCCATTCGGATTTCGATTCAGCTGAATGGTAGCCAGCAACGACAAGACATTGTCGTTGCTCCCATGCCAACACGAAAGTTAAGCGCACATGCCGAAATACTTGGCGCGGAAACAAAGTATTGTTTCCGCGGGCTGTAAGTCATTATAGAAAGGAAATCCGTTGGATTTCCCATAAGAAAGACAGCCAGGTCTGTGGTGGACCTGGTGAGGCGCGAAGACAAAGTATTGTCTTCGCGAGCCGCAAACCATAAAGGAAAGAAATCCGGAGGATTTCCATAAGGATATTGCGGCTGGCAGTTGAATTGCTGAACAAGGAAGCTCACCACAGAATAGAGGAAAATCCCCCTGCAGTTCTACTTTTTCAGACCATCCCATGGACAATTTAACGTCCCAGCTGCACCTTCTGAATATAGAAATCTTACAGATTTTGAGACCGTTAAGGAGTGCAGCTCACGAAGACAATCCCTTGTCTTCGTGCCTATCCTTCCCAGTCGCTTATTCCTAGAGATGTTAGGTAATGGTGAGCTTAACTTCTAACCGTGAGATGCGCAACAACAATCTCTTGTTGTTGCGGGCTACAAGTCATCTGTTTCGGAAATTCGAAGAATTCCCATAATAATGGTAGCCAGGAGTTTAATAAAAACACACCCCTTTGAGGAAATCCGGAGGATTTCCATAAGGAAATTGCGGCTGGCAGTTGAATTGCTGAACAATGAAAGCACCTCAAATGAGGTGCTTTTTTTGTTGTGTAAATCCTTCCAGGTCGCTGATTCATATGGAGGATAGTAGATAGCTGTCTTTTCTCACGGTCTATGCCACAATTGTCAACCTTAGATTGCAGCATTAGTCAACATATTGTATGCTTATGTAAACTTTTTCTCATTGTATAAGGAGACAATTATGAATCAGACTACAACCTCGGTGCCGCATCGTTCTGTGGGGGATTTGGTGAGAATGGGGATTTTTACGGCTTTGATTGCAGTAGGGGCGTTTATTCGGATTCCGGTTCCGGTTTGCCCGTTTACTTTACAGCTGCTGTTTACTACGCTGGCGGGTATCCTTCTGGGAAGCCGGCGCGGCAGCGGAGCGGTTCTGGTGTACCTGGCTCTGGGGCTGGTCGGAGTTCCTGTGTTTACTGAAGGGGGCGGCATAGCCTATATTTTCCAGCCTACATTTGGCTATCTCATCGGATTTGCCGCCGGAGCGTGGCTGACGGGAAAGATTATAGAAACTTCGCCAGACGGCTCGCTGACCCGGTATGTGGCGGCCTGTCTGGCCGGCCTGGCCGTGGTGTATGGATGTGGTATGGCCTACGTCTATGTGATTAACAATTTCTATCTGGGAACACCGTTGGGACTATGGCCGCTTATTCTGTACTGTTTCCTTCTGGCTGTGCCGGGGGATATTGTGCTCTGTCTTCTGGCAGCCGTTCTGGGGCGGAAAATAAGAAGAGCGGGTATGTTATAAGTGAGGGTGAAAGGGTATGAAAAAGCAGAAAATCAACTGGCAGGAAGAGGATAGGAAGTATATATGGCATCCGGCGCAGCAGATGAAGGATGGGGAAGTGTTTCCACCGGTGGTAGCTGACCACGCCCATGGTTCATATATTTATGATGAACATGGGAAGGAATATATTGATATCATATCTTCCTGGTGGTGTAATCTGCTGGGACATGCCAATCGGGAGATCAATGAGGCGGTGAAGAAACAGCTGGATACGATGGAACATGTCATTTTCAGTAATTTTACCCATCGTCCGGCTATTGAGCTGGCCCGGGAACTTATGACCGTGCTGCCCCGGGGACTCTGTCGCTTTAATTATTGTGACAATGGATCCTCAGCGGTGGAGTGTGCGCTCAAGATGGCGTTTCAGTATCAGCACCAGATTGGACAGACCCGGCGCACCCGGTTTATGTGTCTGGACTCGTCCTATCATGGGGAAACTATCGGAGCACTGTCAGTAGGCAGCATGGATTTATATGCCCGTATCTATAAGCCCATGATGATGAACAATATCCATCTGAATGGGCTGGATTGCTTCCGATGCCCGTACGGGAAGACGAGGGAGTCCTGCCAGGTGGAATGTTTCGCCAGCGCAGAGGAAGCGTTTGCCGCCCATGGACGGGAGACGGTGGCGGTGGTTGTGGAGCCAGTCCTGCAGGGAGCCGCAGGGATGCGTATATATCCGCCTCTCTACCTGAAGAAGCTGAGAGAACTCTGTGACCGATACGGTGTACTTATGATTGATGATGAAATTGCCGCCGGATTTGGCCGTACAGGGAAGTTCTTTGCCATAGAACATGCCGGAGTATCTCCTGATATTCTGTGTACATCTAAAGGGCTTACCGCCGGTTACATGCCCATGTCGATTGCCATTACTACGGAGGCCATTTATCAGGCCTTTTACGATGATTATGAAAAGCATAAAGCGTTTGTGCACAGCCATACCTATGCAGGAAATCCACTGGGGTGCGTCATTGCGCTTACGGTGCTCAGAATTATGAAACGGGATCATCTGCTGGAGCGGGTGAATACGCTGGGAAAAGAGCTTCATGAGGAACTGATGAAAGCGCTGGGGAATCATCCGCATGTTGGAGAAATCCGGCATATCGGTCTGATTAATGCTATCGAACTGGTAGAAGACAGGAAGACAAAGAAATCCTTCGCTCCGGGAAAAAGAATCGGCTGGCACGTCTTCCGAAAGGCTATGGAAAAAGGACTGGTACTGCGCCCCATAGGCGATGTAATCTATTTCAACCCACCGCTCAATATAGAAAGGGAAACGCTGAAAGAAGCGGTAAAACGATGCCGGGAAGCGGTAGAGGACGTGCTGCCTGCAGGCAGATAAGGGGAATCGGAAAGACGGATTTGAGAAGTGAGGAAAATCTCACAAGCTGCAGTTTGCTGTCAGCAAATTCCGAAAGGCTGTGAACTTTGTTTGCTGTCGTTGCGAATCATAGGATTCGCAGGGCCTTACATCCGTTCAGGATGTAAGGCTGTATGAGCCAAGGCTTATACAGCTATGCAATCCTATGGGGATTGCAGGGGGATATAGAATAATCTTTTATAAAAAGGTAAACATCCTGAAGCCCACAAAAGGACAGCTTGCGAAACTTTACCCTCTCTGGAGAGAGAGGGTAAAGGTAGCAAACTTTGTCTGCTGTCTGCAAATCCCTTCGGGATTCGAGTCGGTATGAGCCAAGGCTCATAGGTTGGCAAGAATCCAGGTTGGATTCTCGAGACCGTGCAATCCTTGCAGATTACAGGAATGAAGCAGAATGTTCTCTTCTTGCAAAGGGCAAGCATGCGAAAGCTGATTAAAGGAAAGCATGAGAAACGATGCTCCTTTCTTGAAAGAAAGGGGGACCAACGAAGTCGGTGGATAGTTGATTCCACTTTGTTTGAATAAAGGAAAGTAGAAGGATATCACATATTTCCCTCTCTGGAGAGAAAGGGTGGAATGACGACAAGGGCTTGTCGTCATTGGCTGTAAGTCCACAGAATTATGAAATCTTTGATTTCCATACTATTGACAGCCCGGTCTTTGCTGGCTGGTGGGGGAAAGTAGAATCCTCTATGTTGGGATAAGGGAAAGCATGAAAATGTTCTGAGTTCTTTTAGTCTGAAAGGAAGCCCCACAGACTTCCAGTTTGACCGTCTGAACCATCTGATTGTCTGCAGACGGCTACAGTAGTTTGTCTGGTGGAAAGCAGAATGCTGTATGTTCGAGCATAGGAAAGCGTGCTGATGTATGCAATATTTTTGCTTTAGATGAAAAAGCTATGTGCAATATCCACCCCACTGCAATTCCTGTGGAATTGCACCGACCATGAGCCGAAGGCTATCTTTATTTTCCCTGTTGACAAAATCTGATATACTGAATGTATGACAACAAATAACTACAATTTGAGATTCCTGTCATAAGTGACACGAGAGAGGTACTCCCCCATGACACAGACAACAGCAAGAAGAGAATCCCTGATTGCACGGATTGGTATTGGTAACATCCTCGCCGGATTGGCCTACCTGACATCAGTGGCTATCTGCATTGCGCCGATAGTGATGCAATAAAAAGGCAGACTATCCGATGTTTCAGACATCCGATAGGAAACCCTTCGGTTTCCTGTCGGGTTAAACCGAAGGATATATATAACGGCTTCCCATGGGAAGCCGTTTTATCGTGTCATAAATAAAAATAGAATGTGAAGCTGAACAAAAGTCAAAAATGAGTGATAAGCTTCGCTCATCTACTGCCCGGACAGAAGGGAGAGCAGCCAATCCACATTCTCCGTATCATATTCAATCTGTTCTGACCATAGACGGACCTGTTCCGGGAAGTCACCGTAGAAGGCGGTGGCAAGGAGAATGAAATCTACGCTTTCCCGGGCATAGGCCATCACGGCAGGGAGTCCGTAGGTTTCTGCTTTTTCCAGACCCCGGTAGAGTATGTACTGGTATATCCGGGTAAGATGGGAAGACGGTATTTCCTCCAACAGTTGATGGACCCGGTCGGCTGCTTTCTGTACATGCGTTTTCATATGGAGAAGAGAGGTGGTCCAGGCGGCATTGATGGGTTCAGTCTTCTCATAATGAGAGAGCAGTTGCTCATAGCAGATGGTGCTTATGGAAGGACTGAAGATGAGGTTCTTTTTGTCTGCCTTATATCCCAGGGCATGGAGGAGCGAGGCAAGGGATGCTTTTTCTTCCGGGTAGTCAGTGACAAAGACCAGGGGCCCTTTCTCTTCCAGGAGCAGTTCTACCGTCTTTTCGCAGCATAGTCCGGTGCCTGCCAGTTCAAAATTTCCTGCGCAGACGAAGAAACGAGGGTGCATGGCGCATATATCGCACAGGGCGCCTTCTCCTTTTTCCAGTACAATGCGGCAAAGCCCCTGTTTATTCAGGAAAGGGCACTTTCCGTCTTTCATGTCCCAGTAATAGGTTTCTTCATTTTTCCGCATAGACTGCCGGATTTCTTCCCCCAGGGGACCGTCCATAGACTGATACAGGGCAGCGGTATCGTCATCGATATCAATTTCCCAGTCCTGGACACAGCAGGAGTGGACACAGTCACCGGCCTTGCAGGCAAAGCGGGAATAGAACGATGGATACAGGGTGATTAATGGTGTGCTCATAAGTCCTCCGGAGAATTTTATTCAGTCAGTTTCCCATTATTGTACCGCGGAAAGAGAAGACAGAAAAGACAGGAGCGAGAATTGAGCTCGCGAGATTTGAGGAAAACCTGGCAAGCATTCTGAACAGACTCTCGGGACGGTGCAATCTCCAGGGATTCCAGGAGTGAAGCGGAATATTCTCTTTTGCAAAAGGCAAGAATGCAAAAGCTGATTAAAGGAAAGCATGAGAAACGATGTTCCTTTCTTGAAAGAAAGGGGGACCGACGAAGTCGGTGGATAGTTGATTCCACTTTGTTTGAATAAAGGAAAGCAGAAGGATATCACATATTTCCCTCTCTGGAGAAAGGGAGAATGACGCCAATGGCGCTTGTCGTCATTGGCTGTAAGTCCACAGAATTATGAAATCTTTGATTTCCATACTATGGACAGCCCGGCCTTTGCTAGATGGTGGAAAGTAGAATGCTGTATGTTGGGATATAGGAAAGCGTGCTGTTGTACGTTTGACTCTTATTCATCTTTAAAGCAGATCATAAGGCCGCAAGAATGGTTATGCCATTCT
>NZ_FMXA01000020.1:10345-29265 GCF_900103425.1 Dialister histaminiformans
AAGCATGAGAAACGATGCTCCTTTCTTGAAAGAAAGGGGGACCGACGAAGTCGGTGGATAGTTGATTCCACTTTGTTTGAATAAAGGAAAGCAGAAGGATATCACATATTTTCCTCTCTGGAGAGAGATGGTGGAAAGTAGAATCCACTATGTGAATCAAAAGGAATGGCAGGAATAGGATACGCTTTCCCCGGTATCCGCTTGGTTTGCCTTTATGGTAGAATGAAATTATAAGAATTATGTATAACGAAGCGGGGTGAGAGGATGAATAGGCAGGACAACAGACAAAAAGGGGCAATGCTGGTTTTTACGGCCATTATGCTGCCGATAATCTTTATTCTCTGCGGGCTGGTATACGATCTGGGGTATATGTACGTACAGAAGTCTAAACTGCAGCATGCAGCCGATGCGGCGGTTCTGGCCGGGGGATATACCTATGTAGCGGATTGGGATGATCCGGATAAGCGGACGCAGGTATTAAATTCTATGAAAAAATACCTGAACAGCGATATCGACAACGGACAGATTGAAAAGGTGGTTTACCGATTCAAGGATAATGATGAAGCGCAGGGAGTCATGATCAGCCTGTATGCTAAAAAGGACACCCGGGCTATATTTACCCGCATGTTCGGCTATGATCTGCTTCCTGTGCATGTAGTGGCTACCTGTAAGCTCAGTGGAGGCAGCGTGAGTCCGGGCGGTGACAACATTTACAACTACGCTATCATCGGGGGCCAGGGGGAATGGTATCAGGACTGGATGGGAAATCGGTACAGAGAATCCCTTATTTTCCAGAATACCAATATTCACATTGTCGGCCAGGTACATGCCGATGGTCCTGTGTATATTGATGACAATGTAGCGAATGGTGCGCGCCGTGTTCTGGTAGATCCAGGGCAATTTTCCACATCCATTAATGATGATGATAAGCTCTGGGTCAACCGCCGTGATAATTACTGGGATCATGTCAATGAGTCGGAAGGCAAGGGGCTTTATGACAATGACTGGAAAGTGATTACATGGTACAATCCGATTACGGGAGAATATTCCTATACCTGGCGCCATTATGCCCGCATAGGTGAGGCGGATGGATCTCAGTACGGAAAAGATATAGTGGCATCAGAGCACTATGCCGCCCCGCTGGATATTGAGGCCGATTCATCCGGTGCAGCAGCGGATCTGTATAACAAGATAGTCCAGTGGGCCAATATGTCATCTGATGAACGGAAGGCAAACGGTATCTACCTGGCTTCAGAAATCAACAGCAGTAATGTCGACCAGATTATCAGTGATAATGATAATAAGTACAGTGGATGGCAGTATAGTCACCAGCTGGATGTAAGCAGGGATGATTATGGTTTCCATGTGGATTGGACCGGGGATGATACCCCATACCGGATTATTGTGGCAGACGGCAATTTGTCCGTAAATCTTACCCAGCAGTTTAAGAATGAAACGGGTAGTGCCCATACCATTCTGGTATCTCTTCACGGGAATATTCGGCTGAATAATCACGGCGATGCATTCCATGGCATCCTGTATGCGCCGCACGGCGAAGTATGGCTGACCGGGAATAAGCCGGTGGTTGGTACCGTGGTGGGAAATGCCATTCGTATAACCCAGAACGGGCTATCCATTACCTGGAAGGACTGGGAACATGCCGGTGGAGGCGGCGGTGGCGGTGGTGGTACAGGAAGCCCGTCCGTCGTCCGCCTTACCGAAGATGTGGACGACCGGTATGTAGTTCAGCCATAAGGAGGGAAAATGATAAAAGTATATATTATGCCAACCTGTCCGGATTGCCAGGTGCTGATGGACAGGTTGAAAGATACATCTCGTTATGAAGTGATTGATATAGGGACCCATGTGCTTCACATGAAACAATTTATTCACCTCCGGGATACCAGCCCGGCTATGGAAGAAGCGAGAAAAAACGGATGGGTCGGAATCCCCTGTTTTGTGCTGGAAGACGGAACCGTAACCCTTGATCCAAAAGAAGCGGGCCTTGCATAAAAATTAGCCATTTGAAACGGAACTGAGAAAAAAGCAGAAAAAACCTCTTGCATTTTTTCTCAGTTCCTGTTATTATTTAATAGTCGTTATGACAGATAGGGGTATAGCGCAATTGATAGAGCAACGGTCTCCAAAACCGTAGGTTGTGGGTTTGAGTCCCTCTACCCCTGCCATGTGGCCCAATAGCTCAGCTGGATAGAGCACTTGACTACGAATCAAGGTGTCGGGAGTTCGAATCTCTCTTGGGTCACCAGGCTGAAAGCAGTGATGAGAAATCATCACTGCTTTTTTGTTGCTGTGAAAAAAGATAGATTTGAGAATTGAGATGTGAGATTTGCGTGGGCAGGCTGGCAAAGCCGATCTGCGAGTGGATTCTGTGAATGACATCTAAAAAGGTCGTCGGAAATGAATTGATATTTCTGACGACCTTTTCCTGTTCTGATTCAAATTTAGGCTTCTGCATTTCGAAGCGCTCATTGTTCCTCATACAGCTTCTTTTCCCCATGAAGCGTCATAAGGTCCTTTTTTGTCATGGCATATTTCGGAGAGGAGATATCCCACCGGAGATTATTTTCCGGTGCCCCTTGAATACCCATAAGATTAACCATGAGGTTATATACCAGGTCATTTGTCCAGTACTTATCCTGATTGGCAGACAGCGTCTTATATACCTTCGGATTTTCCTGACGATAAGAATCGCTCAGCCAGATGATACAGGGGATGCGTGTCATCTGCCATGAAAACTGACTGGGGTTATGATCAAAAAGTTTAGTCGCGTCCTCTCCATGATCTGAAAAATAAACCATTCCCTTAAAATTCGGGGAAGCACTGACTTTCTGGTAAATCTGTTCGAGTACATAATCATTATAACGAACCGCATTGTCATAAAGATCCCTGTAGTCTGTCCCTTTAAAATAAGTGGCATTCGCAGGGTAACGGTCTGAATAAAATTTATGACACCCCATGAGATGAATCACGATAAGATGGTTTTTGTTTTCTTTTGGCAACGGGATTTTATCGGCCAGTGCGCTATCGTAGTATTCAGTGAAAATATCCTCAGAGCCTATGCGGCTATTCAGCCATATCTGATGATCGGAGGTACTTCCTATTTCTGCTACCGGAGTATCCCAGGGGCTGAATTTTCTCTGGTTGCTAATCCAGAAGGTATTAAATCCAGCAGCTTTGGCTACTTCTATCAGGGAATATGCATCGGAAAGATTTACCTGATTATACTGATTCCTGGTACTTAGTGCATAAGTCAGGGCGGGGACCGTGGTTACATAATTGGAATAGGCATGAGAGAAGAATAAAGCATTGCCCGTTTCTTTCTGTTTGCTCAGCCATGGTGTAGTTGCTCTTTTATAGCCATAAACCTGCATATGATCCCGGGTTTCAGACTCTCCTATAACAAGCACATAGAGGCCGCCTGCATGTAGAGTATGAAGTCCTCTTAGGTTTTTTAGGCGTTTTTCACGCAGGGCATGATTTTGTCCATATACTCTGTAATCGGCAAGAGATGCTCTGGTTTCCATGCCCATCCGGATAGGAGCATAGGCAAGACTGATTGTCATTAAGGACGGACCGCCCCACCAAAAGAGAAACAGGAGGCAGCAAAATTTTTTCCAGGAAAAAGAAGCAGAAGCCTTCTCCTGGCTTTGTTTCATGATTGCTGTCATTCCCCATAAGGTCAACAATAGTAAAATAACGGCCATTCCCCAAAGCCAGAGATTTTGACTTCTCATATAGGCTATCGATTCATTCCAGTTGGTTTGAAACAAGGTCAGCAAAACTGCACTGGATAAAGCGTATCCACCACTGACCAGATAATATCCCCATAGCAGCATAGGTAATAATAAGGCCAGCAGGCGGAAAAAATTGGCTGAGCCACAAAGGAGTGCCCTTAGAAACCCATGTTGAGTTTTGCCAAGATGATAAATCAGCGACCAGAATGCCAGCCACCTCCGAAAAGGAAGCTGGAAATAATCTCTTTCCGGGGGATCAGTTCCTCCTGAAGTATGGGAATCAACGAAGATGAAACAAATAAAAATACATATATCACGGAAAACATAATGAATTTCCGGTTAAAACCAGTCATATAAAAAATCAGGGCAGACAGAAGAGATAGAAACAACAGTGGACGCAGGCCTTCAAAGTATTCACCTATTCCTGGAATCTGAATAACAATCCCCAAGAATAGGACGTATACAAAAGTACTTAAAGCATGAAAGAAATTTTTGTTGCGAAATGTTTGGAAAATCATAGAACGTACGGATAACATACCATCTGTCCCCAATCTTGAACATGAAAACACTGGAAATAAAGACACGACTGATAAAATTGTAATTCAAGAAACTTATAATTACAATTTTCATAGTGTAGCTATCTGAGATATACAGGAAATCCTGTACGCTTCTCGGCATCGTTTTCAGGGGGTTAACTTTAAAATGTGAAAGATTTCGGGATGAAGTCTGGAGAAAACCGTTAAGGCTTTTATACTTGGCGTCTGCAGGGAGCCCCGGCAAAGGGGCTCTCTGCTATAATGATTAAGAAAACAGTTTTGCAGGAGGCTTTATGAGAAAAATCAGTGCTGCCCGGCGGTCGTGGCTGATTCTGCTGGGAGTATTTCTTTTGATGTGGGCGTTAAATGCCCTGTGCTACCGCTTTTACGGGGATGATTATATCTATTCCTTTGTCTGGGAGGGACATGACATGTTGAGGCCGCTGTCAGAGAATGCCCGGCGTATTCAGAACTTCGGTGATATTTTCTATTCCCTGAAACTGCACTATATGACCTGGGGCGGCCGCATGGTGGCGCATTTCTTTGCTATGTTTTTCCTTTGGGTGGGGAAAGGCTGGTTTGATGTGGTTAATGCGGGCATGGTTGTGCTGCTTCTTCTGGCCATGCAGTGGATTGCACTGGGAGGCAGGGCGACTGCTGAATTGTCTCCTTTTATCACCGGATTGTCCTTTTTCTGCATTTGGGCATGTAATAGCAACTTTGGGGGCACTATGCTCTGGGTGGCTGGCTCCTGTAACTATCTCTGGACATCTACATTCCTGACACTGTTTCTTGTGCCCTATGTGCATCATTATGTGACCGATGGGAAGGCGGCTTATCCGGTGTGGTTTGGTCTGCTCTGGTTTGTGCTAGGATTCCTGGCGGGAAATTCCAATGAGAATACTATCTGCTGGATTGGCTTATCCGGCGGGCTGTATCTTCTCTATGTGTGGAAAAAGAAAACGCTGTCAGCCTGGATGCTATGGGGACTCATTGGACTGGGAGTCGGGTATTTTGCCCTTATGCTGGCACCGGGAAATGTGGTAAGACTTCATGAGCAGTTTGGAATGCATCGACAGCTTCTATATCTGGATAAAGAACATGTAAGCGTTCTTGGCATGGCTATCGTTCTCCAGGCCTTACTGTGGTTTTATCTGTTCAAGGTGTGGCGCAGGAAAGAAAATCTCCTCAGGGCAGGGATTGATCGGAAATACTTCTATCTGGCGACATGGTTTGCAGCTACTGGCGTACTGTTTGAGTTGATTATGCTGTTTTCACCTATTCTTCCTGGGCGCAGCGTGTTTCCGCAATTAGTATTCCTGGTCATATCTGTGCTTCTTATATCTGCGCAGGGAGAAGTGCATCATGCCCCGGTGCTGCAGACGAGTGCCTTTCGCGTACTCTACGGCCTGGCTGTTCTGTACATGGCAATCACCGGTACAATGAATCTGGTCATGTATAGTCGTCAGCATCAGTACATGCAGGGAATTTGGAATCAGGCAGAAAGTCTTCGGGGGAAGGGGCAGGTGCTGGTTATTTCTTCTCCTCCCCCGGCCAGTGATGACGGATGGCTGCTTATGTCTGGATTGCATGTGGTTAACATGAATCTGGCTAACAACGATGAAAGTTGGGCAAATGTGGCCTTTGCCCGATATTTCGGACTGAAAGGTGTACATGTAACCTATCCAGTGAAGGAAGAAAAGTAGTGAAATTTTCAGAAAACGGCACGTGGGCAAAAATTGTGCCGTTTTCTTATACGTAATTTTTGTATAGCCACAGGCCATGTGATAGAATAAGATTGAATAAAGTACACTAGGGTCTTCAGGACCTTTTTTCAGTAGTTTTGTTTATGCACTGCTGTAAACAATCTGACGTCAGGGGGAAGCGACGTGAATTTATTTCAGCGATTAACGGAAATGGCGGAACGGATGTCGCCAAGAAAACTGTTTGCCGTGTGTGCGGCCATTGCACTTATCGTGTTTGTTGTCATCTATATGCTTCTTTCTTCACTGCTGGAATCGCCGGCAGGGAAAAAGCAGGCACCAGTGACCGCGGTGGTGGAAGCGGCGCAGGATATTCCGGCCAATACGGTAATTACCGATGATATGGTGAAAACGGTGAATATTAGTCCGGAAGCCATGCCAAAGGGAGCCTTTACGGATGTGCGCGCCGCTATTGGCAAGACGGTATCGGTTCCCATGCAGGAAGGGGATGTACTCACCGCGCGGAAAGTATCGGCCCGAGGACCATCCGGCTTCCTGGGGCTCATTCCTCCGGGCATGCGTGCTATTTCCTTCTCGGTGAACGATGTGACCGCTGTAGCCGGCTTTGCTAAGCCGGGGGACAAGGTGGATATCCTTCTTACCAGCGATAAGGTAAATGAAGATAACATTACCACCAAGATGGTACTCCGGGATGTACTGCTTCTGGCGGTGAATAAGATATCTATAAATTCTCCGGCGGCGCAGGCCAATGCGTCGGGAACTCCGGCGGTGGTTACGGTAGCTCTTACGCCGTATGATGCGGCTAAACTTCTGGCGTCAGCGCAGCTGGGACAGTTGCAGCTTATGCTTCGCCCGTTTGGCGCCAGTGATGTGGATTCTGGTGCTTACTATGTAATCCCGCTTCCGCAGGCACAGGCTAACCCGCAGGCACAGTCTGCAGGGGATGCCCAGGCGGCCTATGCAGCACCGGCCTATACTCCTTCGAGCACAGGAAGTGCTCCGGCGGCACCGGCGTATTCCAACAGTCCGGTAGTATCTACACCTTCCGCTGCATCCGGCAGCTTTGGCGTAGAAGTTATCCGTGGTACAACATCCAGCAGGGGGTATTAATAGTATGAATAAGCAGATAAAGAGAATAAGCCTCCTGGTCAGCGCCGCATTGCTGCTGGGAGCCGAAAGTGTACTGGCAGCGGTTCCGGTTACGCTGCCGCTAAACAGTACGAAATATATGACGGCGCCGAAAATTACCCGCATAGCTGTGGGGAATCCGGAAATCGCAGATATCAACCTTCTTTCCAACCACGATTTCCTTCTGGTGGGCAAAAAGGCAGGCACCACTTCGCTGATTGTCTGGTCGGGTAATGGCGTCCGGGAAGAGTACAGTGTCTATGTATCCGGAGAAGATCAGGGGCAGGCCAAGGCGATTCAGGAAGCCGTCGGAATTCCTGGCGTTCAGGTACAGATGATGAATGGCAAGGTGCTCATTCGTGGTAAGGTAAAGAATCAGTACGATCATGACACCGCTATGAAGATCGCTCAGCTCTATACAGGGAGTTCATCGGAGGGCGGCGATAATGTAGTGGACCTTATGGATCTGACACATCCGACCCAGGTGCGCCTGGAAGCGCAGATCATTGAAATCAATGCAGATGATGAAAAGAATCTGGGGATTCAGTTCTGGACTCCGGCACTGGGAGACAGCACTGATGAACAGGGGCCGGTCAATCAGATTTTTGTCGGGGAAGATTTTAAAAATTCCCGTGGCGGTACGCTGGGATGGCTGGGACGTCATGTATCCAATATCAATGCTACGGTGCAGGCCCTGGTATCCAATGGTAAGGCAAGGATTCTGTCCCGCCCGTCCATCACCACTATGAGCGGCCAGAAGGCGGATATCCTTATCGGCGGACGTATTCCGATTCCTACTGCGGATGGAGATGGCAAGATCTCCGTTGACTGGCGGGAATATGGTGTGCGCCTCAATATTGAACCGGTAGTGGATGCAGAAAATAAGATTACATCCAAAGTTCATGCCGAAGTGTCCACTCTGGATTATGGCCATGGGGTAACACAGAATGGCTTCGTGGTACCGGCCCTGGCTTCCAGGGAAGCCGATGCGGTCATCAATGTCCGTTCTGGTATGACTATGGCCATTGGCGGCCTGCTTAATTCAGAAGACAGCAAGACGGTAACCAAAGTTCCCTTCCTGGGGGATCTGCCGATTATCGGGCAGTTCTTCCGGCATACGTCCAACACAAGGGATAAGAGGGAAATGATTATTCTCATTACCCCGACCCTGGTGAGTGATGACAGCCCGGTGGGCATGAGTCAGCAGATGAAGGGCAAGTATGAAGAAGGCGAACGGTACGTACGCAATGCGGAAAAGGTAGATGTAAACAAGCCGGCAGATCCGGGGACAGCAGAACAGGAACGGGATGTATGGGGCGACGATAAGTCCCAGGGACAGACCGTAGTGGTGGAAAAGAAACAGCCGGTTCGTCCGGATTCCCATATTCTGAAGACCCGCGACTCGACCGGGCATACGGTATATGTACCGCTTTCTGCAGAAGATTATGCGAAGAACCGGAATAAGCTGCAGGTTGTTCGCGACAGGGAAGGTGTAAAGGAAGCAGAAGAACGGCAGAAACGGGTAGATGCTATTCTTGACAGCGCCTATATGGATGATGATACAGAGGAAGAAGCCGAGGATACCGCTGTGGCAGCGGAAGCGCAGCCCAAAGGCAGTGTCCGTTCCCGGATTCAGGCGATTCTTTCCCAGAGGTAACCAGTAGAAAAGAGGAGTGTTCATGGCCGGAGGGAGAAAGGGCATTGTATTAACCGCATTCAGTACCGCCTATGCGGCAGGAAAGACGCTGTTTGCTATCAATATGGCGGCCGGTCTGGCAGCCAGAGGCGCTAAAGTCTGTCTGGCGGATTTGGATCTGCAGTTTGGTGATGTGTGCCATTATCTGAAGCTGACACCGGAAAAGACGGTGGCGGACGCGCAGCGCGCAGCAGAGCACCATCCGGATTCCCTGAGGATTACCGAGTTTCTTACGCCGTATGACAGGGAACATGTGCGCTTTGACGTGCTGGCCAATCCGCTTCTCCTGGAAGAGGCGTATAACATGGATATTCAGGTGATACGCCGCCTTATCGGGGAGCTGCAGGTTGAGTATGACTATGTGGTTATTGATACCACCTCCACGTTCAGCGCGTTAAATCTGTCCATTATGGATTTATCCACGGTAGTGTACTATATGGGAATCATTGATTTCATCCCTACCATCAAGGATATGAAAATCGGGGCAGATTTACTGAAGGATCTGGGGTATAACAGCAGGAAAATCCGTTTCATCTTGAACCGAAGTAATGCCAGAACCCGCATTGCCATTGATGATGTAGTGCGCATTCTCGGGAGAGAATTTGATTTCTTCCTGCCTAATGATTTCCGCAGTGCCCAGCAGTCTATTCAGCAGGGTGTGCCGCTTATGGTAGGGCATGGGGATACCGAACTGGCCCGGCAGATTGGAAGTATTGTGTCGGACTATATACCTCAGGGGCAGACCCGTGACCGCGGCGGACGGTCGGAAGGCGGCTGGATCGGCCGTCTGTTTTCCTAAGGGAGGAGAGTTCGATTGCTGTACAGAACAGTCCTTATAGAACCGGAACGATTGATGAAGGAAAGGCTTACCCGGGTTATTCGCAACACGCCGGATTTTGAACTGAGCGCCTGGTATGCAGAGCCGGATGAGGCCATAGAGAATGCAGAAAAGCTTAAGGCCGATCTGATTCTGGTGGATATTGAAGAGGAAAAAGGCTTGAAGGGTTTTGACCATTTGAAGCGGACTTTTCCAAAAGCGGCCATTATCTGCCTTTCCCGGCAGTGGGATTCGGAAGAACAGGCCAGGCTGATTCAGGCTGGAGCCAGCGGCTACATGATTAAGCCTTTTACCGGAGCAGAACTTACCGAGGCGGTAAAGACATTTACCCGTATTCATACGGGCGGCCGGTCGAAAGTCATCACCTTTTTCAGCCCTAAGGGAAAGAGTGGCAAAACGACGCTGGTATCCAATCTGGCAGCCGCTATGGCCAGGAAAGTCAATGAACCGGTAGCTATTATCGATGCGGATTTTCAGTTTGGGGATCAGAGTGTATTCCTCAATCTCCGCTCGCAGAGCACCATTACGGAAGCGATACGGGATATTGAATTCCTGTCTCCGGTTACGCTGAAATCGTATTTTGTAAAAGTCAGTGAAAATCTGCATGTGTTGTGCGGTGCCAGCAAGCCGGAACAGGTGGATGTAGTAACCATCGATAAATTTACCGGCCTGATTAACATGGTAAAGAGCCTGTATGGCTATGTACTCATCGATATGCCATCCGGCTTTTCCGATATCACCGCCACCGCCTGCGAACTGTCTACCCGTACCATCCTTATGACTATGTATAATGGCGGGTATGAAGTGGTGCATATGCGGAGAGCACTGGACATATTCAGAGCCTGGGACGATTATGAAAAACGGGTAGAGCTCCTGTTTACCCGCCTGGTTCCGGGAAAGGAAAATCAGGAAAAATTCAGCCAGCTTATGGGCTATCCGGTGAAATATATTATTCCCAATGCCTATAATCTGGTATCTGAGTCGGCGGACAATGGCCGTCTGGCTATCAATGAAGATGAAAATGATCCGTTCTCCCGGGCAGTACTGGCCATGGCCGATGCGCTCGTAGCGGAAAAGTAACGGAAAACCAAGGTGGTGAAGGACAGATGATTATAGCAGCGTCGCTGCTTATTGCATTTCTGCTGTTTCTGGCACTGTATCTGGTGGCCGGTCGCGCGGCAAGCCAGCATCGCGCTGTGTCCAGCCGTGTCCAGGAATATGCAGGCATCGATCTGGACGCAGGCCGGATAAAGGAACCTTCTGCCCTGCAGGAAATCGGAATGGCCCTCCGTCGCTGGTTGCAGCAAAGGGTCAGAAAAAATGCAAGAAAGAAGCAGGGAACCGGCCTGGATATGCGCATGCAGCAGGCGGGTATCCCCCTCCAGGGATCAGAATTCCTGCTGCTCCTGCTGGTCTTGTTTGCAATCGTTCTGGTTGTTGGCTGGATACTTACCGGTAGCGCATGGAACGGGGTGGTCATCGGTGCAGGTGTATGCATGGCTGCATGGTTCTATGTTCTTTATTGCATCAAGAGTCGTCATGATGCCTTTGTCCATCAGCTGGGGGATTGCCTCTCTCTGGTGGCCAATGCGCTCCGCGCCGGCTTTTCTTTCCTCCAGACTATGGAACTTATTTCCCGGGAAATGCAGCCGCCTATGAATACGGAATTTGGCCGGGTGGTGCGGGAGACCTCGCTGGGGGTACCTATGGAACAGGCACTCCGCCGTATGGATGCGCGGGTGAACAGTCCGGATTTTTCCCTCATTGTCACCGCGGTAATTATTCAGCAGCAGGTAGGGGGCAATCTGGCGGAAATCATTGACACCATAAATGAGACTATCCGGGAGCGCGTGCGCCTGCGCCGGGAAATCGGTACACTGACCGCCCAGGGACGGGCTACCGGCGCGGTACTGGCTCTGCTTCCGCCAATCCTTGGTGTGGTTCTTTATATGATTTCGCCGGAATATATGCAGCCTCTTCTGACTACCACCTATGGGCATATAGCTATCGGGGTGGGGTTTGTTATGGAGGTTATTGGCTTCCTGGTTATCCGGAAGATTATGGATATCAAAATATAAAATTTTTTGTTAATCATTTCCCTGATTATCATGTTTACTTATTTGTAAAATTGTGATAATTTGTAGGTAGAAAGTGGTTTGTGAAGGGGATCTTGCACAAGGTGCCCCTTCTGAAGGATATTATATGCAGTATAGTATCTTTCCGAAGGGGTGAATCCCTTCCCCCGGCGACGTCCTGGAACCTGGGGGCGGCCACAAGGCTATTTATTATGGCAGTTATTGCCAAGGACAACTGGAAGGGGGGAAAAACTATGTTATTCCAGATTTATGACTACTACCGTACTGTATATGGCAGTGAAAAGGGTCAGGACCTGATTGAATATGCACTGCTTCTGGCGCTCATCGTTGCTGTAGGCGTTCTGATTTATCAGGCTTCCGGACTTAAGGATTCTCTGACAGCTATTTTCAGCAACGCAGGCAGCCTGACTAAGGATGCGGCTTCGATATCCACAAAAGCTGCAGCTTCCAACGGTTAATAGGTATATTGCATATACCAAGGTTGTGGAAACAATCAGAAAACATCTGCTTCGGCAGGTGCTTTCTGGGAAGGGCAGCAGGAATCTGCTGTTTTTCCCAGAAAGTGGCATTGAATGGATATAGGCGGCATGCGTATATCCATTTTCACATTAAAGACGGGGAGGGAACGACAATGAAACAGAGAGGACAGACTCTGGTGGAATTTGCATTGCTGCTCCCTCTTTTTGTTTTGTTTCTTTTTGGGACCATGTATGTAGGATTCTTGTTCAGTGATTATATGTCCTATGACAATATGGCCCGTATGGCGGCCAGAGAAGCGGCGATTACCGGACCGGTGAACTCTTCGTACAAAGGCCTGGAACAGCAGTACGGATCTATGATAGAGAATACACACATGACCACCAATCTGTATGAATTCAGCCAGATTACCATCCAGTCCACCAAGGGCATGTCCGGTGATAGCGTACCGGCTGATGGCGTGCGTGTGGAAATTACCACCAAGCTGAATAACCAGTATGCCTTTGTGCATCTGTTGGAAGGAATCGGCATTGAGGTACCGAAGGGATATACCATCCGGTACTATATGTACAATGAGAAACAGGTGGAAGATTCCGGTACGTAAGGCAGGACATCACATCAGGTGATGTCTTTATTCTATAAATTTTTTTACAGGCAGGCGGTGTAAGAAGTGACTCTTCTTGAACGATTAGGGCGTAAGGCTGAATTAAAGGCAGAAGAAAAATCTATATTTGCAGGGCGTACTGCTAAGGTGCAGTCTGATTCTTACCAGAAGGTGAAGAATACCATTCACCGTCGGATTGTGGATGAAATGTCGGCAGAGCATCAGCAGAATCTGGATGCCGGCCTTTCCCGCAAGGAAGTGGAAACCATTATTTCCGGATATGTGGAACGGGCACTGGAAGATAATCCGCTGGCCATCCCCAGAAGTGAAAGAAAGCGCCTTGTAACCGATATCTGCGATGAAATGCTGGGGCTTGGCCCCATCGAACCGCTCCTGAAGGATAGCACCGTTACCGAAATTATGGTGAATGGACCGAAATCTATTTATGTGGAACGTATGGGCAAGCTGCAGAAGACGGATGCCCAGTTCCAGGATACGGCGCATCTGATGACAGTGGTAGATAAGATCGTCACCCCGCTGGGACGTCACATCGATGAAGCGTCTCCTCTGGTAGATGCCCGTCTCAAGGACGGATCCCGTGTTAACATCATTATTCCGCCATTGGCGCTGAACGGGCCATGCATTACCATCCGAAAGTTCTCACAGACACCGCTGTCTGTGGAAAATCTCATTTCCTTTGGCACCCTGTCAGAAGAAATGGCCATTTTCCTCCGTGCCTGCATCAAGGCGCGGCTCAATATTATGGTCAGCGGGGGGACCGGTTCCGGTAAGACCACCACATTGAATGTGCTGTCTTCTTTTATTCCTGCGGACGAACGTATCGTCACCATTGAAGATGCGGCTGAACTTCGTCTGGAACAGCCTCATACCGTATCACTGGAAGCCCGTCCGGCCAACATTGAAGGCAAGGGCGCCGTAACTATCCGTGACCTGGTAAAGAACTCTCTCCGTATGCGTCCTGACCGCATTATCGTAGGCGAAGTCCGTGGCGGCGAAGCGTTGGATATGCTTCAGGCCATGAATACGGGCCATGATGGTTCGCTGACTACGACCCATGCCAACAGCCCGAGAGATGTACTCTCCCGTCTGGAAACCATGGTGCTCATGTCAGGCCTGGACCTGCCGGTAAAGGCTATCCGGGATCAGATTGCTTCCGCACTGGATCTGATTATCCATCAGTCCCGTATTCAGGATGGATCCCGTAAGATAACCTACATTACCGAAGTGCAGCAGCTGGAAGGCAATGTCATTGTCCTCCAGGATCTGTTCCGCTTCAAGCCGCAGGGATTTGATGATAATGGAAAGTGTATCGGTACCTATGAAGCCACCGGTCTGCAGCCGCAGTTCCTGTCCAAGTTTAAGGCCAGAGGCGTGGAAATTCCGAAGAATCTTTTCGAGACCCCTGTGGACTCGATGGCATGGGATGGTGATTGAGTATGCTGATTCTTATCATATCGGCTCTGATTGCACTGGCCGTGTTTTTTGGAATTTTCCTCGTATTCCTCAGAGCAAGAAATAATCAGACAGAGATCAAAAACCGACTGGACCGTCTGGCTTCACCGGAACTGTCAGAAAAGAATGAACTGAAAAATACACCGTTGGCGGATCGAACCATCTGGCCGCTGCTGAAAAAAGTGGCTGCGTTCTTCTCCCGCTTTGCTCCCGGGGCGCTGACTAAATTAATGGACCGCCGCATTGTCCTGGCTGGCAAGCAGGGAAAGTGGCAGATAAAGTCTATTGAAGGATTCTGGTTCCTCTGTGTGATTCTCGGGGGCCTCTATGGATTCTGGTGGATTACCGAAAATCCATCCAATCTGGCGAAGAGTATACTTGTCGTCTGGCTGGGCATGATTTTTGGCGGGCTTATCCCCTTTATGGTGTTACGGCATCAGATAAGGAAGAGAAAGGAAGCTATTACCTATCAGCTGCCGGAAGTGCTGGATTTGCTGTCTGTTTCGGTAACTGCAGGCCTTTCTCTGGATGGAGCCATGCAGAAGATTACCGAAAGCATGGAAGGCGAACTGGTGGACGAATTCCGGCGTATGCAGCGGGATGTGCGTATGGGCATGACTCGTCACCGGGCCATGCGTCTCATGGCGGAGCGTTGTGATGTGCAGGATTTAAATCTTTTTGTTACCTCCGTCATTCAATCGGAACGCCTGGGGGCTTCTATGGGGGATACGCTGAGAATCCAGGCGGATAATATGCGTGATCTGCGTAGGCAGAGAGCCAGAAGAAAAGCTATGCAGGCACCGGTTAAGATGGTGTTCCCGCTGGTATTCTTCATTTTCCCGGTTATGTTCGTCATCGTACTGCTTCCGTCCATCCTGTCCCTTATGCAGAGTATGGGCAAGTGACAGGGGAAATGTTTCTGGATTTCTGAGGAGAAATCGTTTATGACACAGACATGGGGTATAGAAAATACGAATATTGTTTTCACCGTAGAACTGGCAGATACAGCATGGAAACGATTTAAAGGGCTCATGATGCGGAAGGAAATGCCGTCCGGACAGGCCCTGTTTCTTCATAAGACTAACAGTATACACATGTGTTTCATGTATTTTCCCATCGATGCGGTGTATGTGGATAATCGGAAGCGCATTGTAAAAATTGTGAGGAATCTTCCGGCATGGACCGGCATCTCCGCCTGCCTTAAAGCTGATTCCGTTCTGGAAATGAAAGCCGGAGAAGCTAAGCGATTGGGCCTCGCGGTAGGGATGCAGTGGAAGGAAAAGACAGATCTGAGAGTTAAGAATTGAGATTTGAGGGGAATGGCAAGCATGGAGAAAGATTATACTGTACCCATGATTGTGGACACTGCTAAACTGGCAAACCCCATTCTGTGGACAGCTGGTTAACAAGTTATCCCCTCTTTTTGGACACTTACTTAGCTGATTTCATCTTTCATTGGTCAATCTGATAAGATTTGATTATAGGAAAGGAGAGATTGCAAAACGTTTTCCTCTTTGGAGAGAAAGGGGGACCATCTGCGCAGCAGATGGTGGAAAGTAGAATGCTGTATGTTGGAGCATAGGAAAGCGTGCTGATGTATGCAATATTTTTGCTTTATATGAAGAAGCCATGTGCAACATCCACCCCCCTGCAATTCCTGTGGAATTGCACCGACCATGAGTCGAAGGCTCATCTTGATATGTTGGGATAAGGGAAAGCATGAAAATGTTCTGAGTTCTTTTAGTCTAGTCGGAAAGGAAGCCATCTGACTTCTGGTCTGCTGTCTGATAGCCTGCAGCCTGCAGGCTTCTTTTTTTACGGAGTAATTGTTATGTTGTATTTCTATGTGGCCCTTGTAATTTTGCTGTCCCCTCTGGTGTCCCTTGGCGGATCCAGATGGGTGGAGAGGCTGTATGCAAAAAACAGGGATATTCTGACCTTTCCAAATGCTGTCGAATCCCGAAGCCAGTGGCGTAAACCTGCCGTGGCATTGCTTTTTGCCATCCTGGGTATACGGTATCTGTTCATTACCTCCGGATTTCCTCTGGTACTTATGCTGGGCGGAACGGCCCTGCTCCTCCTTATGATGATGACTGACTTTGAACAGTACTGCCTCTTTGATGAGATGATGCTATTCTTTGCTATAGGCGGACTGGCCTGCTCGGCGATAGCTGGCATGGATATGGACCGGGTGATTGCCGCACTGGCAGGCGGCGCCCTGTTCCTCCTCATCTCCCTCCTTACCCGGGGCGCCCTGGGTGGTGGCGATATCAAACTCATAGCCTGTCTCGGACTCTGGTTCGGTCCCGGACCACTGCTCATGATTTCCCTCTTTGGAATAATCACCGGAGGCATCAGCGCCCTGGTCATGCTCCTCACGGGAAAGAAAAAAAGAAAAAGCACATTCGCCTACGGCCCCTATTTCATAATCGGAGCACTGGGGTGGATGAGCATGTATGGAATTTGAGCTAGTTCAAATTCCATGGTTGACGTGAAGCCATGGGCTTCACAGGTCCGCAAGAATTGCCACATGGCCATTCCAGAGACGGCAAGCCAGCGGATCGGCGGAGCCAATCTGCTGGCGGATTTTGCGAATAGCAGCCTTTATATAACTGCAAGAATGCAAAAGCTGTACGAAGAGAAGCATGCCATACGTTTCCCGTTCTGGAGAGAGAGGGTAACGGTCGCAAACTTTGTCTGCTGTCAGCAAATTCCTATGGAATTCGGGACGGTGTGAAGCGGAATGTTTTCTTCTTGCAAAGGGTAAGAATGCAAAAGCTGATTAACGGAAGCATGCGAAACGATGCTCCTTTCTTGAAAGAAAGGGGGACCGACGAAGTCGGTGGATAGTTGATTCCACTTTGTTTGAATAAAGGAAAGTAGAAGGATATCACATATTTCCCTCTCTGGAGAGAAAGGGGGACCATTCGCTTTAGCGGATGGTGGAAAGTAGAATGCTGTATGTTGGGATATAGGAAAGCGTGCTATTGTACGTTTGACTCTTATTCCGCTTTAAAGCAGACCATAAGGCCGCAAGAATGGTTATGCCATTCTCGGCTCAGGATGGTGCAATCCTTGCAGATTACAGGAATGAAGCAGAATGTTCTCTTCTTGCAAAGGGCAAGCATGCGAAAGCTGATTAAAGGAAAGCATGAGAAACGATGCTCCTTTCTTGAAAGAAAGGGGGACCGACGAAGTCGGTGGATAGTTGATTCCACTTTGTTTGAATAAAGGAAAGTAGAAGGATATCACATATTTCCCTCTCTGGAGAGAAAGGGGGACCGCCAGCCGTTGGCTGGTGGTGGAAAGTAGAATCCACTATGTTGGGATAAGGGAAAGCATGTGGCTGTTACCTATACCCCTTTTTACCAAAAAATTTCCTTATTTTCCCTCAAATCTCAAACCTATTTTTTCATTCAGGCCTTGCTTTTTTCTGACCGCTCCGTGTATAATACAACCAATACATTTTCAAACATTTCTAAGCGTAAAAGTGTTGATGGAAAAAGTAGCATGGTGTGTCCTTTCCAGAGAGCTGACGGTGGTGCGAGGCAGCAAGGCAATCCAATGTGAAGTTCTTTCTTGAACTGCAGAGCTGAACGTGAATCAGGTAGGTTCTGCCGGTGTGATTTCCGTTAATGAACCGTTGAGAGATCTGATGAATACATGGGTGGTACCGCGAAGACACTTCGCCCCGGGTTCCACTCTTTTTTTGTACTCATCAGGTAATGTGGGTGGTACCGCGAGAATTCGTCCCAGCAGTGGTATTATTACGACACTCATGGCCGGTCTGTCCCTGATGACAGCTTTCGCCGTCATCGTACTCATGACCATGTATGCACCACAGCACTGCTCCCAGAATGCAGCCCTGTGGACACTCTTGGTATCCATTCTGGTACTCGTAGTATGGATGACCATTCCGGCCTCCCATATCCTGCCACATGTAATTTACGCCGAATGGATTGCCTGCGTAGGAACTTTTTGCCTGGTTTCCCTGGTAGAACGGGCTCCGATTCCGGCTGTGGAAAGGATTAGATGAGCAGACACCCAAAGGTTGTGTGAATCAGAAGATTCGCAGGGCTGTGCATCCTGAACGGATGCTGGGCTGTATGAGCCGCGGCTCATAGGGCGGTACAAAGATTACTGCTTTGCAGGAGAAAACAGAAAGCAGTAAACAACGATTTTCCAATTTGGAAAATCGTTGTTTACTGTCTGTGCGGAAAAGACCGATTGGAAGGGGAAAGTAGGAGGTTAGGGGAGGATGCAAAAAGTTTTCCTATAAAATGGAAAAAGTTGCACTAAAGGAAAGATTGCAAAACGTTTCCCGTTCTGGAGAGAGAGGGAATGACGACACGGTCGTGTCGTCATTGGCTGTAAGTCCATAGAATTATGAAATCTTTGATTTCCATACTATGGACAGCCCGGTCTTTGCTGGCTGGTGGTGGAAAGTAGAATGCTGTATGTTGGGATACAGGAAAGCGTGTTGTTGTACGTTTGACTCTTATTCAGCTTTAAAGCAGACCATAAGACCGCAAGAATGATTATGCCATTCTCGGCTCAGGATGGTGCAATCCTTGCAGATTACAGGAATGAAGC
>NZ_FMXA01000007.1 GCF_900103425.1 Dialister histaminiformans
AATCGGATAGAAGGTGGAGTTAATGCCCAACTACGTGCAATGCTTCGACAGCACAGAGGATTATCCGTTGAAAAAAGAATAAAAGCGGTTTTCTGGTGGTGCTACATGCACTCACCGAAACCGCTTTCACCCGCAGAAATACTAAAGGTTATGCCGACCAATAAAAGTATTTCCGATATATATAATACCATGAATGAACGAAGTAGATTAGAGGATTCAATCCCCACATGGGGAGACGCTATTGTCTGGGGAGAGCTTCATAAAACTGACCTTGATATTAGCTTTTACTGGGACTAAAAACCAACACGTTTTGTCCTATAACCCGCAAACTTGATTTTATGGATATTCTTCTATATCATAAGCGAGAGAACTTTTTTAAAGAAGAATGGAGAAGATGCATGATGTATCGAAAACTTGCCATTGCGTTATTTATTCTGGCTGTATGTGGAACCGGAAGCCAGCAGATCAATGCGGCAGCTGATGACTATACGCGCCCGGAACAGAATATGGCTTCCCAGTGGGTTAAAAGCCGCCCGGAATTTATGGGAAATCCGGCTTTTGTCATTGAGGATGAAAATAAAAAGGCAGATGAAAAGCCCCAGGAGAGTTCAGACACATCACAGCAGCATATATTAATTAATACAGCGGCAAGGCAGCTGACACTTTTTCAGGGTGTGAGAAGAATAAAGACCTATCCTGTAGCCTGCGGAAAGGCACAGCCGGATATGATGACTCCCAGCGGACACTTCAAGATTATTGAAAAGGAAGTCAATCCGTCCTGGACAGATCCGCAGAATCCGAAACATGTAGTTCCGGCCGGCCCAAATAACCCCTTAGGACAGCGATGGATGCGTATTGGCGGAAATTATGGCATTCATGGTACCAACGCGCCAAACAGTATCGGGCATTATGCATCCCATGGCTGTGTGCGCATGCATGAAAAGGATGTGGAAGATTTATTTTCCCGTGTAAAGATGCATACACCGGTTGATATTGTTTATGATCGGGTGGTAATTCAGAGGGATGATGATCACACCATATCGTACTATGTGTATCCGGACGGATATAAACGCCAGTCCCTTGATACGGCCTATGTCAAGAAAGTGCTTCATGGATACGGCGTAGATACATTTGCGGATGAAAAGTCTATTGCCGAAAAAATCAGAAAATCCGATGGGCAGCAGACATATGTCGGGAAAGTGTATGATATTATCCTTGATGGTAAGAAACTGGATAAGAGAGCTATCCGCAAAGATGGGATTACCTATCTTCCTGTGGATTCCCTCTCTTCCGCCCTTCGCATGGAAATTGACTTTAAACCGGAAGAAATGCTTCTGCAGAGTCCATATGGACAGGCTCCGGCAATAAGCAAGAGCGGAGAACTCTATATAAAGGATACCGATGCGTCCGGTCTGTTCAAAGTTCATGGTGAACTTACATCCGATTATAAGTACCGGCTTACGGCAGAACACTGAAAAAATCTGCTCAGAAGAAAGTTGCATTTCATAATAAATGAGAGTAAAATATGTTTCCGGCTATTATAAAGAACATAATTACAGCGTGCAATAAACAATTCAGAGAGCGTGTCATTAGGAGGTGCTCCCTTTGTCAGCTAAATCAACAAAGCTTACACAGTGGATTCAGGAATTAATGGAATCTGAAACCGATGGCGGTATTCCTTACAAGGCCGTCATTGCCCTTGTTAAGGAAAAGAAATTAACAGCTAAAGATCTGGATGCTATCCATAAGGAACTCCATGACCGTCACATTCCGCTGATTTTTGACAATTCGGAAGAAGACGAACATGATGCTCCGGATTTCCTCGATGAAGATATGATGGAAGATGATGACGAAGAAGAAAACAAGGACTGGCATAAGGAAACGGCCAGTGACTTTGCAGCGGCCGGGACAGGAATTACGGATCCGGTAAGACTGTATCTTCGTGAATGCGGGGCGACACCGCTTCTTACGGCAGAGCAGGAAATGAATCTGGCCAAGACCATTGAAAAGGGCAAATTGCCGGATGCGACAGAAGAAGATAAGGCGGCAGCAGCCAGAGCCAAGCAGAAAATGGCAAGTGCCAATCTTCGACTGGTGGTTTCGATTGCTAAAAAATATCCAGGCAGAAATATGCCGTTCCTGGATCTGATTCAGGAAGGAAATATCGGACTTATGAAGGCTGTTGAAAAGTTCGATTATACCAAGGGATATAAGTTCTCCACCTACGCAACCTGGTGGATTCGTCAGGCTATTACCCGTTCTATTGCGGATCAGGCAAGAACCATCCGTGTTCCGGTTCACATGGTGGAAACCATTAACCGCATGAACCGTGTGGCCCGTAGACTGCTTCAGGAAAAGGGCAGGGAGGCTACAGACGAGGAAATTGCCAAGGAAATGGGAATCGATGTGGCCAAAGTACAGGAAGCCAAGAAGGCGGCACAGGATCCGATTTCTCTGGAAACTCCGATCGGCGAAAAGGAAGATTCCCATTTGGGAGATTTTATTGAAGATCAGAAGACCGCTTCTCCGGAAGAAGAAACGGCAGCAACCATTCGCCGCGAACAGATTCATGATCTGTTGGCAAAAAATCTGACCGAGCGCGAAAGAGGCGTCCTGTATCTGCGATTCGGTATGGATGATGGTACTCCACGCACGTTGGAAGAAGTGGGCAAACATTTCGGGGTTACCCGTGAACGAATCCGTCAGATTGAAAGCAAAGCATTAAAGAAACTTAAAAAGGCAGCTCCATCCCTGGCTGGTATGTAAATCAGATAAGGAAAAGCTGCAGGGCCCGGATGAGAATCCGGGCTTTTTTGCTGCTTGGAAACAAAGCATACGAAATGAGAGCCGCAGAAGATAAACATGATTGTAAACCATAATTTGACACTCTGGAAAACATTACCTATACTGATGGAAAAAACAAGGAGAGAAGTATGTCACAATCTATAAGAAAACAGATATTATGCGCTTTATTTGCTGCAGCCATGGCCATATGCGCGCAGCTCAGTATCCCGGTGGGTCTTGTGCCAATCAGTATGGGCAGTTTGGCTGTTCTTCTGGCTGGCGGCGTCCTGGGGAAGAAATATGGTACGCTGAGCATGGTCCTTTATATATTGCTGGGAGCCATCGGACTTCCTGTATTTGCCATGGGGAAAGACGGATTCTCTGTTCTGGCGGGTCCGACAGGCGGATATATTATTGGCTATGTATTTATGGCCTTTATCACCGGCTGGTTTGCGGAAAAGTATCCTCAGCGGAAAGGCATGCTGCTTGTGGGGATGGTAACAGGGAATCTGATCTGTTATCTCTTTGGCACTGTGTGGTTCATGCTGGTTACCCAGACTGCATTCTGGGAAGCCCTGATGCTCTGTGTTGTTCCTTTCCTGCCCGGCGACGCGGTCAAGATAGTGGCAGCCATGCTTCTTTCTGTGAAGATTAACAAGATAATTGCCCGCTGAGCGGGAAAAGGATTCTGATAACCTGTGTGGGTCAGAATCCTTTTTTATTGCACGGAAAGAGGGGTAAAAAACAGGCGATAAATCTTTTTTTTACCATGGATAAAAATATTTGTATACACGGTCAGAGGCAATCGGATAAATCTGTTTTTTCCCAGAATAGCTGAACTTTCAGAAACATGGGGAAGAAGCAGGGAAACCTAGGGGCAGTTATACCGATTTTTAATGAAGAAATAGTATTGACAATCGAGTTCGAGAGACACATAATCGACGTGATGGGATATTGTTTTTATCAGAAGAGAATTTGTAAAGATACAGGAAGGAGTGATTGGATTGGTACATTCAATCTGGGCGGTCTTGCCACCCGTAATCACAATTATCCTTGCACTGGCAACCAAGGAAGTATATACATCCCTGTTTACCGGTGTTCTGGTAGGGTCATTCATGTATTCCGGGTTTAATATTATCGGAACTATCGATACGGTTTTCAAGGTCATGAATGATAAGATAGGCGGAAACGTCTACATTCTGATGTTTATGGTTATGCTCGGAATCTTTGTTGCCGCAGTCAACAAGTCCGGGGCATCGGAAGCCTATGGTGAATGGGCAGCTAAGGTTATTAAGGGACGCCGTATGGCTATGTTCGTTACCATGCTTCTGGGGATACTCATTTTTATCGATGACTACTTTAACTGTCTGACCGTTGGTGCGGTTATGCGTCCTATTACGGATAAGTTCCACATCAGCCGTGCAAAGCTGGCATATCTTATCGATGCCACAGCGGCGCCTATCTGTATTATCGCACCGATTTCCAGCTGGGCAGCTGCCGTTTCATCTTCTCTCCCTAAGTCATCAGGAATTGATGGATTTGCACTGTTTATTCATACCATCCCTATGAATCTGTATGCTCTTCTGGCTATTACATTCATGCTGTTTATCATTATTTCCGGTCATGATTTCTCCAAGATGAAGGAGCTGGAAGACAGAGAATTAAATGGACTGGTAATCAGTGAGGAAGGTTCGGTTGAGGCGGGCACTCCGGTTGGGAATGGTAAGATTGTCGATCTGGTCCTTCCCTTGCTGGTTCTCATTGCCGGATGTGTATTTGGTATGACTTATACAGGTGGTATTCTGGAAGGAGCATCCATTCGCGACGCATTTGCTAATTGTGATGCGGCACGCGGTCTTGTCATTGGTTCCTTTATCGGTCTTGTGTTTACCGCATTCTTCTACCTGACAAGAAGAGTACTGAAGTTCAGCGAATTCTGTGAATGCTATCTGGAAGGGTTCAAGGCTATGTGTCCTGGCATGCTGATACTTTGCTTTGCATGGAGCCTTTCCGGTATCTGCAGTGGAGATTACCTGGATTTAGGCGGATATGTAGCCCATGTAATGAGCGGCAATACCACTATAACGGCCTTACTGCCTGTAGTGTTCTTCCTGGTAGGCATTGGCCTTGCCTTTGCTACCGGTACTTCCTGGGGTACATTTGGTATTCTGATTCCGATTATCGTAGCGGTATCCGGTCATGATATAAATCTGCTCACCATGACAGTGGCAGCAGTTCTGGCTGGCGCGGTAGCCGGAGATCATCTGTCTCCGATTTCCGATACGACGATTATGTCCTCTACCGGTGCGCAGTGCCATCATATTGATCACGTACAGACCCAGCTTCCTTACGGTCTGACAGTCAGCTCCTGCTGTGTAGTTGGCTATCTGGCAGCTGGATTTGCGGGAAATGGACTGGTAGGTACGGCCGTTGGCTTCTTCTGCCTTGCCTGCATCGCTTTCTGCATTTACCATTTCAAGATGGAAAAGAATAAAGCCTGATTCAGAGACAGGTAAAAGAGTCTGTATAAACGGATAAAAAGCAGAGAGCTCTTTCATTCATCGAATGAAAGAGCTCTTTTTTCATGGCAGAATCTGTGTTCAGCCGGTTTTTCCAGTCCCTGTTTCCATGACGCGGAATGGGCAGTCCTCATTGGATATGGGCAAAATATAAACAAAAAATAATAAAAATTAAAACATTGTGTTGACTTTATAAATCTCAGCCGTTATAGTCTAAGTAGATAAATAACCGGCATGATTACACCGGCTATGGATTACGTAAAAGAAGGGAGTGGACTTCATTGGCACATTCTGCATGGGCACTTGTTCCACCATTGATTACTATTCTGCTGGCTGTACTGACGAAAGAAGTATATTCTGCACTTATTATAGGTGTATTTTCAGGGACGTTATTGTTCACTGGGTTTGATGTATTCAGTGCGATTAATGTCCTTTTCAGCATTATGACCAAGGCCATAGGGGATAATGCGTTCCTCCTGGTATTTCTCGTGTTGCTGGGGATTTTTGTATCCATGGTCAATAAGTCAGGGGCATCCCAGGCGTATGGGGAATGGGCGGTAAAGGCTATTAAGGGAAAAAGGATGGCGCTGCTGATAACTATGATTCTGGGGATAATTATCTTCATTGATGATTATTTCAACTGCCTTACCGTGGGAACGGTTATGCGTCCGGTTACAGATAAATTCCATGTTACCCGGGCAAAGCTGGCCTATATTATTGACGCTACCGCGGCACCGGTATGTATTATTGCCCCGGTATCCAGCTGGGCGGCTGCTGTAGCTTCTTCTTTCCCGGAAAATTCGGGTGTGGATGGATTTGCTCTGTTCATCCACACCATACCCCTTAATTTTTATGCCTGGTTTACTCTGCTCTTTGTTCTTTTCATTATCTGGTCCGGGAAGGATTTTTCCCGAATGAAGTCACTGGAAGAAAAACAGAAAAATGAACTGTATATCAGTGAAGAACCGGTAACGGAAGATTCTGTCACCAAGCCGGTAGGTAATGGTACGATTATAGATCTGATTCTGCCGCTGCTTCTTCTTATTGGGTTATGTATTTTCGGAATGCTTTATACAGGCGGCATTATGCAGGGAGTACCCTTGGGACGTGCTTTTGCGGAATGTGATTCCATGCGTGGTCTGGTTATAGGAGCCTTCGCGGCTGTAGTTATTACGGTTATACTGTATATGGTCCGCAGGGTTATCGATTTTAAGCCGCTGTGTGACTGCTATATAGAAGGGTTCCGGTCCATGGTACCGGCTACGCTGCTTCTGGCACTGGCATGGAGCCTTGCGGGTATCTGCAGCAGCCAGTATCTGGATCTGGGCGGTTATGTAGGGGATATCGTAAGAGGGCATGCCGGATTCATCATGTTCCTTCCGGCGGTATTCTTCCTGGTTTCCTTTGTCCTTTCCTTCGCTACGGGAAGTTCATGGGGAACGTTTGGTATTCTGATTCCTATCGTTGTTGCTGCAACAGGCACAAACGACCTGAATATGCTTACCATTGCGGTGGCAGCGGTTCTGGCGGGAGCTGTGGCCGGAGATCACATCTCACCTATTTCAGATACCACAATCATGGCTTCAGCGGGTGCTCAGTGCCATCATATTGACCATGTGTCCACACAGATCCCCTATGCGCTTGTCGTGATAGCGGCCTGTGTTATCGGGTATATTGTCGCGGGGATAACCGACAATGAGATAGCAGGGATGATAGCCGGATATGCGGCTCTGTTTGGAGAGATGATTTATATTTACAATTTCAAGATGAAGGATCATGCGGCCAGCTAACCGTGCATATGACCATGCGGAGACAGAAGAGTGTGTCTCCGCATTTTTTATGCAACTTTTATCCGGCAGAAAAATAACCGCATATCATAGGTATTTCTCTTTGATAATCAGGGAACTGTGATAAAATAATACAATAACATCAGGAAAGGATGGATAAGCATGATTGAGTGTAAATCTTTTGACAAACTGCCGGACGATGCACGTAGAATCCGGGAAGAAGTGTTTGTAAAAGAGCAGGGATTTACCATAGAGTTTGATGATAAAGATTCCATATCAAGGCATATGGTCCTTTATGCAGATGGAATTCCGGCAGGAACCTGCAGAGTTTTCTGGGATGATCAGCAGAAATCTTACGTTATTGGCAGGGTGGCCGTGCGTAAGATATTCCGGGGGAACCATTATGGCACGGAATTATTAAAAGCAGCAGAGCAGGAAGTACGAGAGGCTGGAGGAAAAACACTGGCACTGGCTGCCCAGGTTCGGGTTAAACACTTTTATGAATCTCTTGGATATACTGCCAGTGGAGAAGAATTTCTCGATGAGTTCTGTCCGCATGTATGGATGAGGAAAGTGCTGTAATCAGGAAGGCAGGTTATGATAGAAAAAGCAGGAGGTTTCTGTGAATAAAAAAATTTTGGCTCTGGCCATTGGGATAGTGGTTATTGTTCTGGGAATTGGGGCCGGACTGTATTTCTACTGGACGTCACCGGAATATTGTTTCCAGCAGGCACAGGAGGCTGTGCAGACTCATAATGAAAAACAGTTTGCGCGATATACAGATCTTGATGGATTGTGCAACAGTTCATATCTCATGTTCCAGAATTATGAAGCATCCAGGGATGCGGAACTGATGCACAGCCGAACCGGTATGATTATGTTTCTGCAGGTCCGGAACCTTATTCAGCCGGAAGCTGTGGCTTCAGCTAAGAAGACAATACTTTCATATGTAAAAAATGGTCGCTGGACATATGGGACCGAAGCCGGTGAATATGTCAGCCGTGGAATGGCAGACACTCTGGACATTCCCCATACGCAGGTACTTGATGTGCAGGATGTGGATACCAGTCATTCCGACGCAGTGGTAAGCGTTAAGGTAAAAAACAGTATCCTTACAGATGGATTTGTCCTCAAGGTCAATATGCGTAAGGAAGATGGTACCTGGCGTATAAACCGGATTAACAATCTGAAGGAATATCTGGAAGCTATGGATAAGGTACGAAACCACAAGGTAAAAGGAGCAGCCTGAGAGGCAATAGCGGCCTTTTCCGGACGTAAGAAAAAGGAACTGTGAAAAAAGATGAGGGATCACTTTTTCACAGTTCCTTTTATGTTATACATAAGATTGGTCAGATAGCAGGGAAAAGAGTCATCAGGCGGCTTTGATTTTACGGCGGCCTGAACCAATAGTATTGCTCCGGTTGTTCTGTGTTTCAGACTGAGCCTTAGCGAATCCATAATCAAGAAGTGCCGCGGATTCAGTAAAACGGCTTTCGGCTGTAGCTGAATGCATAACAATGGCAATCAGAGTGATATTATTTCTTGTGGCTGCTGAAGCGAGGCATCCTTTGGCCGCTTTGGTCCAGCCAGTTTTTACGCCAATGGCTCCGTCATAGGTAAAGAGCAATTTATTGGTGTTATAGAGAAGCCTTGTGGTCTGTGGCCGGGTAAAGGTAATACCGCAGCTCTTTGTGGAAACAATCTTGCGGAATGCAGACAGAGACATACCGTAGCGAACGATAACCGACATATCCCTTGCCGTGGAATAGTGATTTTCATCCGGCATTCCATTGGCATTGACAAAATGAGTGTTTGTCGCTCCCAACGCATGGGCCTTATCATTCATCATCTGAGCAAATCCGGAAATATTTCCACCAATATATTCTCCCAGTGCGGTAGCAGCTCCGTTATCGGAGCGAAGCATCATGAGGTAGTTCAGCTGGTCTACGGCAATCCATTCTCCGGTATGAAGAGAGGTGGATTCCACGTCGGCTGCATGATGACTTACCGATACGATATGTCCTGGATGATTTTTTTCCAGGGAAAGCAGTAAGGTCATGACCTTGGTCATACTGGCAGGATATTCCCGCTTATCCGCGTTTTTTTTCATAATATACAGTTCCTGTATCCGCGTTGATTACAATGGCGGAATCCGCTGTAATATCCGGCGGAGTGCCGGCGGAGTTTTCAGCGGAAGCGGGAAGAAGAAACGACCACATGAATGTCAGACACAGAAGCCCTTTTATTATGTGTTTAAACATGACCACATCTCCCTTCTCAGATTAATATACCGTCAAAGTGGTCCATTTCATGCTGAATGGCTTCTGCTGTAAGTCCGCGGAAACGTTTTCTCTTTTTGCGTGAATCCAGATCTGTCCATGTAACTTCAACCTCTTCAGCACGTTCTGTGGGACGCGTGCCGGACAGGGAGAGGCAGCCTTCCTCTGTAGTATAGGTACGTCCTGATTTCCTATTTATTTTCGGATTGAGCATAACAATAATCTTATCGCCGGAAACCACGGCGAGTATTCTTTTACTTACACCAATCATATTGGCAGCCAGGCCTGCGCAATGATCCTGATGAGCAGCCAGGGTATCATACAGATCCCTGGCTGCGGCCATATCCTCAGCACATCCGGCACAGGCCGGTTCTGATTTGCGCTGAAGGAAAATAATATCTCTGATAATGTCTCTTTCCATATTTTTCCTTTCTTTACAGGGAATTAATTCATGAATCCCTGAACAAAACAACACTATTCTTTACTCTATCATATCCGGCAGGAGTAAAACCATAGGATATGGGGAAAATGAAATCTGACTTCATCGAGAAAAAAGTTCATTCATGGTAAAATAAGGAGGTGTTCATTGTTCTGGATACTTTAACTACCTTATTACATAATTACATTATAGATACAGGAGAAACATATGAATGATGTACTTTTAGGGATCATGATCCCTTTTCTTGGGACCACGCTGGGGGCTGGCTGTGTTTTCTTTCTGCGGGGAAAGCTGAATCTTTCGATTGAACGGGGGCTTACCGGTTTCGCAGCAGGCATCATGGTAGCGGCTTCATTTTTCAGTTTGCTGATTCCAGCCTTGAATGAAACGACAGACATGGGGAAATGGGGATTTGTACCTCCCGTCATTGGTTTTGGTATCGGCATGGGGGTTTTGCTCTTGCTGGATCATCTGATTCCGCATCTTCACATGCATGCGGATAAAGCGGAAGGACCGAAAAGCCACCTGGCTAAGACAACTATGCTGGTGCTGGCGGTCACACTTCATAATATTCCGGAAGGTATGGCCACAGGGGTGGTTTATGCCGGATTCCTTTCCGGGCACGCGGGCATTACTTTGGCAGCGGCCTCTTCTCTTGCCATAGGGATTGCCATTCAGAATTTTCCTGAAGGAGCCATCATTTCCATGCCGCTTAAAAGTGCGGGGATGGGCCAATGGAAAGCCTTTGCCGGAGGCGTGTTATCCGGGATTGTGGAACCGATTGGTGCTGTGGCTACGATACTTCTTACTGATTTTGTCGTGCCGCTTATGCCGTATTTTCTGAGCTTTGCTGCCGGCGCCATGATGTATGTAGTGGTGGAAGAACTGATTCCGGAAATGTCGGCAGGTGAACATTCCCATGTGGGGGTTATTTCATTTGCCATCGGTTTTATGCTTATGATGTCATTAGATGTGGCACTCGGCTGATATACAGCGGGGTATATCCTGCAGATATTAAAAACAGAGGAAACAGTTACCTGACGGACAGGGAAAAAGGAGAGATAGTATGGCTAAATACAATTTTGATGAGCTGGTCAAGAAGGCAAATCAGGGGCAGGGACTTTATACGAAATCCAGTGAAAAAACGGAAGAGGAAGCGGAAAAAATTCTTCAGCAGATGGCTTTTACCATGAATATACTGGATGGACAGGAAACAGAACATGGCGGGCAGTTTGATTATTTCATTGACATGAAAAACAGGACCTGGGAAAAAACTGACTGGAGCCATGGCCTTGCCAGAAAGGAGAATGGTGTTCTTTCTGAAGAAGCGGTTCATGAGTTCTCAGCCCGTATGGCCTTTGTACTTACGCTGCCGCAGAAGCAGTTTGTGACAAATACCCGGTCATCGGGAATTAACCGTAGCCTCTGGGACAAGGAAAAATACGGACCTATCAGAAGATACAGCCGTATTGAAATGAGGATGGGAGATAAGTTTATCCGCTTTGTGCCCGGACAGGATACAGATACTCCGTTTCCGGAAATAGCCGGGGCGGTAAAGGAATTGCGTAGTGCCTGTAGATAATATAAGGCAACATAAAAAGTACATCGCCAGGGGATTTAACGATCCTGGGCGATGTACTTTTTTGGGATTTTTATGTGTTTTGAGTAATTACGGTTGCACGATTAATTTTGCAGCCATATGATTACTCCTTCTTAGTACAGGAGGTTCTACCTGAGTTCAGAAAGAAGTCTGGTAGAAATGGCTGAAAATACTCGTGCTGGATAATAGGCTGGTCTGTTAGCAGCGTTGTTTGGCACACTCCTGAACTTGTGCGACGAAATCACAAGTGGAATAAATCTCTTCTGCGGAATCAGCGATCTGTGCACCGGCATTTACATAATCAGCATCATTATAAGCAGAACCTCTGGTTACTACTACTTCCACTCCTGAAGCGGCCAGTCTGGATACCTGAGCCGGGGAACAGGAACTTTCTTCATTGTTTACCCCATTAACAAAACCGAATCTCATAACATAATCTCCCTTTCAAACTAAAACAAATAAAAATTTTTGAATATGACTAGATAATAACATACATGCCTGAAATGTACAATATACAGATTTATACTTTATTCAGATGATTAGTGGAATTAAAGCTGCGATATGGTAGAAATTAAAACATTAATAACATTAATCAGTGTTTGATAAATAAACAATCGCACATAAGATATAATAAAGTGAAGCAAAATCAGGAATAAAGGATGATAGCAAACAGAGTGGCACACGATGGGGAAGAGGTATACAATGGAGTAATCTGATAAGAACTCAGGAGATGAGTAGGATGAAAAAAATAGATTATGGCAGTAATCGTGTAGTATACAATATTTTTCAGTCAGTTATTCCATTAATGGTTGCGCAGATTCTTATTATCCTGTATAACGTGGTGGATAGATTTTATATTGGACGTATTCCTGTTACCGGAACAGTGGCACTGGGCGGTGTGGGGGTATGTTTTCCACTCATCATACTGATTACCGGGTTTACCAATATGTTTGGCATGGGCGGCACACCGTTGTTTTCCATGGCGGCCGGTGCAGGGAAAAAAGATATGGCCAGGGATATACAGAACACCTCCTTTGTTCTCCTCATTATCGCTGCGGTAGTCCTTATGGTGATAGGAGAAATATGGGCTGGACCGATCCTTGACTTTTTTGGAGCCGGTCCGGAAAATCTGGTTTACGCCAAATCCTATTTTGAGATTTATCTGGCCGGAAATATCTTTGCCATGCTTTCCGGCGGTATGAACCCATATATTACCGCACAGGGGTTTCCAAGAATAGGCATGATGACCATTGCCATAGGGGCAATTACCAATATGGTGCTGGATCCACTGTTTATCTTTGTATTCCATATGGGGGTCGCAGGAGCCGCGGTGGCTACGGTAATTTCACAGTTTTTATCTGCTGCGTATTCATGGCACTTTTTCCATTCACGGGATAATGGGTACCCTTTGTACGGGTTAAGAAAAAATGGCCGGGGTGTGTACCTTCCTTATACAGGGGATATTATTTCTCTGGGAACAGTGCCATTTATTATGCAGACTACCAATAGTATGGTACTCGTAGCGGCGAATCAGATGCTTTCTCATCTTGGAGGAGCCCTGGATATTACCATTATGACCATTGCATCCTCTGTACGGCAGATTTTGGATATCCCGGCCCTGTCTATTGCCGATGGTACGGCGCCCCTTATCAGTTATAACTACGGAGCCGGGCACCTTGATATTATGCGTAAGGCCATCCGGATAATGACGGCCGGTACGTTCCTGTATACTCTTACCGGATGGCTTTGCATAGAAGGATTCCCTCACTTTTTCGCGGGAATCTTCAGTAATGATGCCAATCTGATTGAAAAGGCAGTTCCTGCGCTGCATATTTTCTGCATAGCCTTTATATTCCAGTCGCTCCAGATGAGCGGGCAGACCGTGTTCCGCTCTCTTGGAATGAAAAAACAGGCCATTTTTTTCAGCCTGTTCAGAAAAGTAATCCTGGTTATTCCATTAACCTATATTCTTCCCTATGTAGGACATCTTGGGAAAATGGGCGTCTTCTGGGCAGAACCGGTTTCCAACGTGCTTGGGGGTGTATGCTGTTATACCACTATGTATTTCATCATGCACAGAAAATTAAAACAAATGGAGAAACAAGGGAAATATCTGTAGAATCATCTGTAAACCAGAGAAAGTATTTATATAAGAAATACAAAGAGCCGACAGCGTTTTTTACTTCTCATATCCTGAAACGGCACAAACCAGGCAGAAATAATTTTAAAAACAGGCAATACAAAAAGCAGTGGATACGGAAATCCACTGCTTTGTTCGTTTGGCTGTATACTGAATTACTTGGAGTACAGTTCAGAGATGGCCTTATTTTGTTCGATATTATCGGGGTTTTATATCGAATCGTCAAAAAATCGTCAAAAACTTTTAACCGAAAATTCTGGACACATCTTTCTTCGCTTTCTTCCGCATCGCATCCGTGTAGTGAATATATGTTTTTATGACCATGGCCACAGTATCACCAATTAAGGCCGATACTGTTTTGACGTCCAGACCATTGGCGAGTAGCGTAGTGGCATATGTATGTCGGAGTTGATGCACTGAACAATCAGGATAATATTTCTTAATTCGTGAATTCACATAACTGGATTCTCGGACATTGAAAATTCGCCGATACATTCGTACTGCTCTCCTGTCTTCCAGATAATTAATCAGAATATTTAACAGTACTTGGGGGATAGGAACGTCCCGGTAACTATTCCGTGTCTTTGGCTCTCTGATTTTATAAAGACCACGGGCAACCATCCCATATTGTTTATTGACGTGAATCACTCCTGCGAAAAAGTCTATATCCGCTTTGGTTAAACCTGCAATCTCTCCAAAACGGAGCCCGGCATAGCCGGCTATAGCGCATATTACATAATATTCTTCCTTTTCATTTTTCATACATTCCAGAAGATCAGAGAACTCTTCCTGGGTAAGGGCGGTTATCTTTTTAGATTTCCGGTCCTTAACATATGGCAAGTCACGGATTGGGCTGACCGGGAACAGGTGATAGATATTAGCAGCATATTTAAAAAGCACTTTGAGTTTGGCAATGGAAAGGTTTACGCTGCTGGCGGACAGGTTCAGTGAATTAATGGCATGCACCACGTCTGCGTAAGTAATATCTACCATGCGCTTCTTTGCGAGAGATGGAACTCGGTCTATGGTTATCCGGTAGTTTTTCAATGTATTATACGTCAACGTCTTCTTGGATTCCTGGGCAAAAACCTGATAGAACTCGGCCAGCGTTATATCTTTCATGTTTTCTGGGACGTTAGCAGTTTTTTTCATCTTGCTAAGTAAGTCTCTTTTTACACTGGCAGACAGAGCCTGAGACCTTTTTGTAAACCCTTGCTTGGAAATCTGGCGCCATTTCCCACGGGAATCCCGGTAGGATAAAATAATCTGCCAGCCACTGTCTTTTTTGCGCACGGTAAAGGTATAGTTATCCATAGTCACGCCTTTCCGGTCGATTATGCTATAATTAAGGCGTAATCGACCTATAAAAATAACTGAATAACGTGGGTGATTACAAGCCAGATATTAGCAGTATCTGGCAGCGGCCCTGTGCATGTTAGCAGCATGTGCAGGGCCTTTTAAATTGCAAGTAAGTTGAAAATAGGTTGAAAGTAGGTTGAAAGTAGGCTGCATATGGAAAATAAAGTTTTAATTATTTTTTATATATTTTGGTTTGGGGAATGTAGACTGCAGCCCATCGATATGTTCATAAAGGTCATCTTTGATAGGTGCCCACATAGGGTCCAGTATAAAGTCAATTCCTTCTCGCCTTGCAAACTTAGCAGCCGGAACAAAATCACTATCGCCAGAGATTAAAACTATTTGCGACACTTGCTTTTTCAAGGCTAATGATGTGATGTCGATGCCTATCCGCATATCAACGCCCTTTTGCTTAACGTCCATAGAAAAATCATCAGGAGTCAAATCATTCCATTGAATAGTGCCAGCACACAATTGTTTAATTTTACGGTAACTGACGCGCCATGAAATATTGACATCATCTATATGCCCGAGCCGCAGAGCAACTTTACGCTTTTGCTTTAACGCAGAATGGAAGTTCAATCTCCATATACTTTTCGGCGATTTGGCCATATCAATTTGGTTTTGATGATATGGATCAAAAACCTTATTTTGTAAAGGAGGACAATCATAAAAGAAAATGCGGTAAAGTCTGTTTTTGTGGCTCTTGCTTTTACCATAATGAGTGTGTTTTTCTGCATATTTCCAGAGCTTATCAGCTAAGTCATTTGGCTCTAGCGGGCCAAAAATATGCAACGCTCTCTTTATAAAAAAAGCCCCATCAACTAAAACTGCCACATTTTCCATATTTAGCTCCTTAGAATAATAAAAAAATCCCTTGGGTTCGGCTTTCTCAGGACAAATAGAGAAGCTTACTGCCAAGGGATAGATACCTTCTTGTGCACCTTGCTCGGTGTATTTATATGATATATTCCCTTGGCTGATTTGTCAATGTTAAACTTTTACCAAGTCTTTCTCGATTCAACGACTCTGCCAATGACTCTGACCGGCAGTTCTTCGATTTCTTTATTGGAATAGAAATGAGGTGGGTAAACGACTGGATTGAAGCCTATGAGGGTAATGCCTTCGGGGCTCTTTTTTACTTGCTTGCAGGTAGCCTCGTCGCCGTTTACTAAAACTATGGCAACGTCTCCGCATTCCACGTCTTCCTGCTGTTTCACAATGACTATTTCGCCGTCTTCGATTCTCGGCTCCATGGAGTGGCCCTTTATGCGGAGGGCGAAATATTCGCCTAAACTCGCCATCTTAGGGGTGATTTCTTCGTATCCTTCAATATCGGTGATGGCTTCGAGCGGGATTCCGGCTACCACTCGGCCGAGGATGGGGATGCGTATGCCTCGGGAATGGGGAATCTGCATTTTTTTATTTCCATCATCAAGCAGAAAATCTATACTAACATCTAATATTTCAGCGAATTTTTTTAATTTAGACTGAGAAACATCGTTATCTCCATTTTCTATTCTGGCAATAGTAGATCTTGACTTATAACCCATTCTCTTTGCTAGCTCATCTTGAGTAAGCCCCTTTAATTCTCTAGCACGTTTTATGTTATTTCCAATGAACATTTTGATTCACCTCATAGTTTTTATCTTTTATATGTATTATACAGGTAAATGTGATATAAAGGCAACATAAAATATTTTTTTTGCAACACCTGTTGATTTTTAATAACTTGAGTGATATTATGGATATGTGATAAAAAATCAACAAGGAGGTGAAATGATGACCGATACAACGGAATTGAAAGTAGCGATTCTTAGGGCAGGAATATCACATGATACAATTGCCTATAAACTGGGAATTGCTCGAGAAACACTCTGGAAAAAGATTAATAATATCACTGAGTTCAAGGCCAGAGAAATAATGTTACTTCAGGATATATTGCATTTATCCAATGAAGAGCGTGACTCTATTTTTTTTAGCCAAATAGGTGATAAATAATCAACAAGGAGGGAATGTGAACAAAATAAAAGTTTTTGAAAATCCACAATTTGGGAAAATCAGAATTTCTGTTATTAATTCTGAGCCTTGGTTTGTGGGTAAGGATGTGGCTGAAATTCTTGGGTATCAGAGAACCGCAGATGCAATCCGCACACATGTAGATAGCGAAGATAAAGGGGTCGGTGAAATACAGACCCCTGGAGGAACCCAGACAATGACGGTCATCAACGAATCCGGCCTTTACAGTCTGATTCTTTCCAGCAAGCTCCCGACTGCAAAGAAGTTCAAGCGCTGGGTAACCTCGGAAGTACTCCCGGCCATTCGTAAGCATGGGGCGTACCTTACCGAGCAGAAGGTGGAAGAGATTCTCACGAACCCCGACACCATCATTAAGCTGGCAACCCAGCTGAAGGAAGAACGGGAAGCCAGGAAGCAGGCCGAAGCCCTGAACGAGGCCAACCGCCCGAAGGTAATCTTCGCCGAGGCGGTGAGCGCTTCCCATTCGTCGATTCTCATCGGAGATCTGGCAAAGATTCTGAGAGGCAACGGCGTGAACATCGGGCAGAGACGCCTTTTCCAGTGGATGAGAGACCACGGGTACCTTATCAAGCAGAAGGGCGCAAGCTACAACATGCCGACACAGAGAGCTATGGATATGGGGCTTTTCCGGGTTAAGGAAGGGACCTACATCAATGGCAGCGGGGCGAACATTGTCACTAAAACAACCAAGGTGACAGGTCGAGGTCAGCAGTTTTTCATCAATAAGTTTTTGAAGGAGGCATGAAAAAAGGCCTGGGTTAACAGGCCTTTGAACCATGTGCACAGGATTAGCAGTCCTGAACACATGCTCCTTGTTTAGCTCTAACCTTGCACTTTAATCAGTTTCCACTGTGGCGATGCATCTAGAGACCACAGCTTTCACTGGAAAAAAGACGGGTTGCTAATCCGCTTCTGTTAGGTTCCGTTTCACTTAGGCAGGGAGTCACTGCCGTTGCTTAATGCCGCAACCAGTATCCACGCTTAGAGAGCACAAGCAAGAAGCAAAAACTTTGCCAAAAGCATAGTTTCTCCTTCCGAAATGTCAATAATTTCACCCCTGGATAAGGAATGATGACATTTCTAAAAAAATTATAACATTAGCTTTTTGGGATAGTCAACTTTTGTATACAGAAAGGAAATAACAAATGAACGCTAAAGAGCTTATAGGTGAAATGGTGAACGAAAGGATGGCTAAAGGGTGGACGCAGTATCGCCTAGCCAAGAAGTCAGGAATATCAAGAGAAGCAATAGCAAAGATAGAACGTGGGAACCGTACTCCAAATTTAACTACGTTCATCGTACTTATGGGAGCAATGGGAATTGAGATAGAACTCAAAAAGGAGAGCGAAAAGAAATGAACAAAAAAAGCGGTATTAAGGCTTAAAGCTTTTTAAGAAAGGAGAATAACCATGGATGCATTTTTTACCAAGAAAGAACTGGCGAAGAGGTGGAAATGCAGTGAGTCGTCAATTAATCAGATGATCTGCGATGGCACATTGAAGCCATCCAGAAAACTTCCAGGCGTCAGATTCTCAGCTAACCAGATTTTAAAGATTGAAGAGGCATCTCCAGAAGAGCTGTCATTAATCGAGCAGCGGAAACTTAAAAGCTACATTGCAGAACTTGAGAAGGAAAACAGCGCATTGAAAGCAACGCTGCATAACGTCTGGAGCCCGCTAGTGGACTTCATGAAGGATGTGGGATAAGCGCATGAAATGGAGTGTGGCAATGAAAAAAGGATATGGAAGAAGCCTCCATACCCTTTTAACCAGACAACGGTTTTGACATTCCGCTGTTTGCCTGTTTTATTGCCAGACCCCTGCAGTTCCTCTCCGCCATCCAAAATGCGCCTAGGTCACATAATTTCAGGCATCAAAGAGCACATGGGTGTCAATCCATGCTTCTCTGGGAGTGCATCTCACTTAGGCAGTCAGGATTGCCGTTGCATTAAGCCGCAACTTGCATCAATGCTGAGTGGCACTGGCTTCGGTCAAAAATTGGCCCAAACATTGAACCAACTCCTTTCCTAAAGGCGAATAGAGATTTGCATGTCCGAAGACATACATAAGACGCCTCTATGGATATTGTACACACTTTAATATGAATAGTCAAAAATATTACACAAGATAAGGTAGTGAATGCAAATGAATGAACAAGATATTGTGTTAACAATCAAAAGAAGGCGAAAGGAATTGGGAGTTTCTCAGTACACGTTAGCCAAGGATGCAGGCATTTCCAGAGAAATGATTGCCAAATTTGAACTGGGCAAACATAGTCCGGGATTCAACAAGTTATATCAAATATGCAAAGTATTAGGGCTCGAAATTATTATCCGCCCTGAAGCGAAGAAAGGAAGTGATTCAAATGAAAAAGAGGACGATTTGGCAGCTGCAGAGCATTCAACATGAATTGGAACGGCGCCGCCAGAAGGAACTTGCCGATTCCGGTGATACTTCCAAATCCATCATCTAGCGGAGCCAGTCCCACGGCGAAGTCATTGCTTATGATAGTGCGCTGTAACTCATTAACGAATTTCTGAAAGGAAATGCGAAATCATGAAAACAAATGAAGTAAAAAAAGAGCCCAATACAAGGGCTCTGTTAAGGAGGAAAGTCAGCCAGGGAAGAGTAAAAATGCTTCTGCAGATTTCGAAAGAACTCACAGACACGGCCAGGACAGCCGAAGGAGACCTCCAAGAAAAGTATCAGAAGATTTCTGAGAAATTGGACCGGCTGATTATTGAAGAGGCTAAATTCCAAGAACAGACAATGCAAGATGTTCAGCAACAGCCTTAACGATATCCAACGAAGCCTGACCGCCAACTGCTGACAGTTTATCCTTCGTAGTTTCCCAAATAGAGGCAGACCGGACAGCATCCAGATAATCACATCCAGCATTGGTCATCCAATTCACTATAATTTGCGGATAAAAATGTCCGATTGTATTGACCTCCAAGTAATCAATATAACCGGAATCCGCCAAAAGGTATAAATGATAGTCGATGATGTCACTGTCCGGATTCAAGCCGGTAAAGGCGCTGCTATCCATGCCGGAAGGTTTATCGTTTGCCTCAATAAGTAAAAGCATATTTCTAATCAAATCAAGGTTACGTTTCATAATATCACCTCCTCCCTAAAGACATTATATCAAGGGATAGAGAAAATCTGATGAAAGGACAGGTGAAATAAGATGCGTATGAAATGGAAAAAGATTCTTGCAGTCATTGCCATTCCTGTTGCCATTGCGGCCGGGACTTATGCTTATGAGCCGCCGGCGGAGCTCATTGAGTACCGGACGGAGGCAGAGGCAGGAGACACCATTTGGAGCCTCTGCGCCAAGGTGGCCAGTGATGAGGACTGCATGGAGGAGCTTGTGTACCGGACCATGCAGGAAAACCACATCAAGGATCCTGCGCACCTTCAGCCCGGGCAGCTGATTGTGATCCATGTGAAGCCTATGAAAGGAGGTGGAAAAGCATGAAAACATCTACGGACTGCGAAAAATGCCGGTTTGAAAGCATCTGCCCCATGGCTGGCAAGCGCCAGCGCCTTGCTTTTGATGATGGTGGCCTTGGGCTTTGCCCCAAGATCCCGGAGATGAAGATTCTGCGGTGCCGGAACTGCCTGTTTTGCCATAAGACTAAAAGCATGGGGGGCACAAGCAAATACGCCATGGAAAACGGACATCCGATTTACACCTGTGCGGCGATGAATTACAACCGCATGCAGCCGGATGGAAAGCTCCCACGTACCACACCAAGGGATTGCCCTATCAAAGAGGCAAAGAGAAAAGGCCTCTGACGTCTAGCACACGTCAAAGGCCAAAGACGGAAAAAGATTTCCCGATTCATTTTACCACAGGAGGAAAGTAATGGCATACAGAGGCTGTGATTTGATTTTATCCTGCCATGAAGCAGAAAAGGACCACGCAAAGTGGTTAGAGACCCGCAACGCGGGCATTGGAGGAAGTGACGCCTCCGTCATTGTGGGTTTGAATCCATACAAATCCCCATACCAGCTCTGGCTCGAAAAAACGGGGCAGGCGGAAGCACCTGACTTGTCAGGAAACCAGTACATTTATTGGGGACATAAGAATGAAGCGAATATTGCCGACTGGTTCCAGGAAGACACAGGGAAGAAGGTGAGGAAGCTTGGCACCCTTCGGAGCCGGGCACACCCATTTATGCTGGCTAACGTTGATCGTGTGGTAGTCGGCGAAAATGCAGGGCTTGAAATCAAGACGGCAGGCGTCAGCCAGTACAAGAAATGGCAGGATGATGATGTTCCTGATTCCTACTATTGTCAGTGCCTGCACTACATGGCAGTCACTGGCGCAGATGCCTGGTACATCGCAGTTCTGCTGGGCGGGAACGAAGCCATCTGGAAGAAAATCGACCGAAACGAAGATGACATCAATGTTTTAGTAGAGGTGGAAAAGGATTTCTGGAACCATGTGCAGTTACGCACACCGCCCGCTCTTGACGGGTCAGAAAGCTGCGCTGCTGCCCTCCGCGAAAAATATCACGATAGCAAGGGTATAGAAATCCCGCTGGAAGATAAATACGACAAGCTGATTGATGAGATAAATCAGGACACGGAAACCATCAACAAGCTGAGGGAAAACATTCAATTTAGGAAAAATCAGCTTATGGATGCCATGGGCACTGCAGAACGTGCGGTTACTGCCAACCACAAGATTACCTGGAAGGCCGGAAAGCCCAGGGAAACAGTGAGCCTTTCGAAAATCAAGAAAGGCAACGCCGATATCTACGAAATGCTTAAGTCAAAGAATCTTATTTCCATTGCAGAGGCTTCCCGTATTTTGCGGATCCGGTAAAAGTCATGCTGAACATTGAAATTGTCGTTCGCGAAGCCATGCGGTACGGAAATTTCATAGCTATGAATCAGCAAACAGTTATATCAGGAGGCACTGTCTTGAGTACAGGGCGGACGTCTCCAGCATTGTTGAAATTACATCAGGGTTTAACCAAGGAGGTCACAATTATGAACACTAAAGGTGGTTTAGCTAAACGGACAGCTCAGGTAGCAGCACAGCAGAAAGATACCAGTCTGAAAGGATTAATCCGCAGTATGGAGCCGGAAATCAAGAAGGCGCTCCCATCTGTGATTACTCCGGAAAGATTCACCAGGATGGTTTTCACCGCTCTTTCCAGTAATCCAACCCTTCAGGAATGCACCCCGCAGAGTTTTCTCGGTGCGATGATGCAGTCTGCGCAACTCGGGTTGGAGCCTAACACTCCAATCGGCCAGGCGTATCTGATTCCGTACAGAAATCATGGCCGTCAGGAATGCCAGTTCCAGCTTGGGTACAAAGGCTTGATTGATTTAGCCTATCGTTCCGGCGAGATTAAAGATATTCAGGCACATGAAGTATATGAGAACGATGTGTTTGAATACGAGTTCGGACTTGAACCGAAACTGAAGCACATTCCGGCTAAAACAAACCGCGGGGAAGTCATTCTTTATTATGCCGTTTTCCACATGGTCAATGGCGGGTATGGGTTCGAGGTGATGAGCAAGGAAGACATCATCAACCATGCCAAAAGAACAAGTCAGGCATACGGTTCCTCTTACTCTCCGTGGAGCAAGTACTTTGACGAAATGGCGAAAAAGACAGTCATCAAGAAGTGCTTGAAGTATGCGCCAATTAAGACGGACTTTGTCAGGGCCGTGGCGTCCGACGAAACGATTAAGTCCCACATTGCAGAGAATATGACAGATGAACCGGACGAGACCATCACCATCGATGCTGAGGCGTCAGAAGATACGGTCCCCGCAGGCGTTGACATGGAGACAGGAGAAATAAAGAAATGAAAGATAATAAAATCAAAAGTCTGGTAACAAAGCTCGAGGACAAGTACTCCGACGTGATACTGTGCCTCTACGACAACGAAAGCGGGAAGTTTACCATGGCCGGGCGTAGCACAACCCATGGATTCCTGAGAGAGATGGCTATTCGTTGCATACTCATGCACTCAGACAAAGAAGAGGTAGCCCCGGAAGTCACACTGCTGGACATCTTATGCCGTATGACAGATATCGACAAGTCAGTAAAAGAAAATAAGGCAGTAAAAGAAAATTGAGTATTTTCAGGTAGCCGGGGCTGAACGATTCAGCCCTTCTGGCTATCTCTGGAGGTGATGAAATGGAAGGGTACATCCGGCTATGGAGGTCCCTCGCAGACAGTCCGGTCTGGACGTGCAGTACAGCCAACCAGAAAGTGGTCTTAATCACCATCCTGCTTCATGTCAGGTGGGATTCCATACTGTGGGATGTACTGGGAAAAGAGTTCACTATCGGGCCTGGGGAAATGTTCACATCCATCCGAAAACTGGCCGATATGGCAGGGGTGACACAGCGAGTTGTAAGAACGGCGTTAGACAGGTTTGAATCGGTCAACTTTTTGACACGCAAAGTGACACACCAAGGGATGCTCATTTCTGTAGTAAATTGGGGCAAATATCAAGGGTTACGTGGTTCAGGTGACACACCAAGTGACACAAAAAAGACACGCCGAGGACACACCCATGACACACCAAAGCCAAAAAAGGACACAACAATAAGAAAGAAAGTACCACAAGAAAGTAAAGAAGGTAAGAAGGTAAGAAATATATATAGCGAGATTTCAACTTTTGCCGGTTCAAATGACGAACTTAAAACCGCATTAACGGACTGGGCAGACATGAGGAAGAAATTAAGGAAGCCACTCACTGAGAGGGCATTGAACCTGAACCTCAAAAAGCTTCATGAAATGACCAACGGAAACGAAAGAATGATGATTGAGATAGTCAATCAGTCAGTTATGAACTCATGGCAGGGATTTTTTCCAGTAAAGAAACAGGCAGCATTTACCAGCAAGATGGAAGAAACAGCAAAGATGTTTGAAGAAATTAACAGAAGGAGAGGTATTGATGACAGCGAACCAGAAGATTTTAATGCTGCTGACTTCCCTTTTTAAAGGATTCACGGCAGAGCAGGCAGCGGTTTACGATCGCTTTTTAGCAGATATCCCTGCTTCTCTGCTCGAAAAGGCGGTGAGGTCGCTTATCTACACATCGAAATTCCCGCCGACGGTAGCCGAGATAAGGGCAGAGGCTGAGTGCATCTATCACAGTGCAAGCGGAGTCCAGGAGTCAGATTACTCCAGAGCATGGGGCGAGCTTAAACAGGCAATCGCACATTATGGATATGCCAGAGAGCCGCATTTTAAAGACCCGGTACTGACTGAGACGGTCAAAAGAATCGGATGGAAATCTATATGCTGCTCGCCAATCGACGATGAAGCTATCCTTCGGGCACAATTCCGCGACATATATAAGTCTGTAGCAGAGTCTGGCAGGATGCAGAAGCGGAACGATAACTTGCTTAAAGATGGCAAGGTTCAGAACCTTGTTAAAAACATGGCCGGCAGTAAAGCTCTGGAGAGTGGTAAGGCATGAAATGGGTTAATTTTACTGACAGCAATACCGGGCAGAAGTCAAAAATTCAAGTCTGTCGTATCCAGCAAGTAGGGATGTATATAAATATCGACGATGGGCAGAATGGCTTCATAACCATTAATGCCATGACATTGGGAAATGCCACGGCCATGATTGGCCAGATATACAAACTTTTTGAGGATAACGATGAAATCAAGTTTGATCAACCACTTTTATATACGCCATATGCTGGCGAAACGGGAGGTAAATCATGAATCAGGTAATTTGCAGAGGACGGCTGGGCAGGGACCCGCAGATTCGGGCAACCAGCAAGGGGACATCGGTGGCTAATTTCAGCGTGGCTTGTGACAGGGAGTATAACGGTCAAAAACTCACGGACTGGATTAATGTAGTCGCCTGGGGCCGGACAGCGGAAGCCGTTGGTAACTTTTTAAAGCAGGGCGATGACGTATTCGTCAGCGGACGCCTTGGCACCAGAAAATACACTGCTAAGGACGGGCAGATCCGATATATAACAGAAGTCACAGCTGACTTTATTGGCAAGTCAATTATCCCTGCTGCCAGAGTATCCGATCTGAATAGTTTTATGCAGTTTGGCACGGTAAGCCAGGAGGAAACACCGGCTCAGCCAGAGGTTACAAACACCGTTGCCAATGAACCGATTCCATTTTAAGGAGGTGTAACCATGATAAGCATGGATTCAGGCGCACAGATGAACTTAATTCAAGACGTAGAGAGTAAAATGGTTGAAATGTCTCGAATGATAGACATAGCACTTTACGAGATTGATGTAGAAAGTAGTGATGAAGCAGTGGATAAACTGGAAGACGCAGCCAAGCTTGTAACAGACGTCTTACGCAGTCAGCGTGGATTGATAGACGATTTTAAACGTAGAGAAGACTTTCACAATGCAGTATTTGAGGGGGCAGGAAAATGAATAACAACCTGTATATGAGTTTGGCGGCAACAACGATATATATGTTTAGCAATTTCATGCATGACAATTATATAAGGGAAAATTCACCGGCGGGAAGATTAGCAAGGATTATGCAGGCGGATATTGATTCTTTCCCAGGTAATTATTTAAATAACTTGCCAGAAGAGCGTAAGAAGATAGAAAAATATTTGATTGACAACAACGCTAGCAAAGAGCAGATAAAGGTATTTAATGAGTGCTTTACAGAATATGAAAAAGAAATTGAAAGGCTATATTCAGGCGACAAAATATTATGAAGTAGCGAAAATATACAGCAAAAAATCAGGAGGATGTAAAACATGGAAAGAACAACCGTGAAGGAACTAGTCGAAGGAACCGCCATGAAGGCGCACACAACACAGAAGCAGGCCAGAAAAGTTATTTATGCATTGATTGATGAAATGAGAGTGCAGCTTCAGCACGATAAATACGTAAGCCTCTTTGAATTTGGAACGTTAAAACCTGTAACACGAAAGGCGCGAAAAGGACATCACCCGGTAACAGGCGCAACCATCATGATCCCTGCCAAGAGAACGGTGACCTTCAAACCATCTAAAATACTCGATCTCTATATGTCAGTAAAGCCGAAAGACTAAGTAGAAGGAGGGGTAGCAATGTACTTTACAGACTTTGTAATAAACAAGTTTAAAGAACTTTCCGATAAATTTAAAAAGAAACATGATCAGTATAAGGGTCAGACATCTCAGGATGAGTTGGCCAACTTCCGCGCAGGAGCTAATCTGAAATATGGCAGGGGTGAAATGCCAGACATGTACGAGATGGCGAAAGACTATGTCAGGAAGCACATCGCCTACATTGAAACTCACGGCATAGAAGGGAAGACCGTTGAGGATAGCCTCGAGGACATCGCCGTCTATGCGGTTATCATGCTGTACATGCGATATATTTGGTCCGATGATTCAAAGGTGCTGGAAACTCCACAGTACCTGCCCTTGGAGAAGCTGCCAGGTCAGATGAGGGAAGTGGCGAATGAAGGGGCAACAGATGACTAGAAGGAATTTTTGCTGGTTCACTGACAGCGGGATGTTCAATGATGGATTCAGGAATCGATTTGAAGCGGAATGGAATGGCAAACGCGAATTAGCTGAGTTAGGTTCAGGGAACAATTACTTCTATACCGGAGAAGTCAGCCCATGGAGGCCAGACGTAAGCGGCTTTGCAGAAGAGCTGCTGAATCTAGTACAGCAGCAGGCGGACTGGGAAGCACCATCCGATGAGGCGGTAGACTGGCTGGATGATGTAGCAGAGGACGATTTTGACGAACTCGGACAGATGATGCAGCGGACTTTTAACCGATGGATTAGGAAGCATCCTGAGTACAAGCTTGATTTTTTCGAGGTGGAGAATGTCAGAGGGGTAGAACTGCATGAAGCTAATTTATGAAGGTAAACTCCCATCACTCAACGAGTTGGTAGACAAGGGCAGAACGAATCGATACGTTGGGGCCAGATTTAAAAAGAGATTGACCAACAAATTGGCATGGATCTTTAAAGCGCAGGCCAAGGGCAAGCGATACCAGGAACATGTCAACATAGCGATTCATTGCTATGAAGGAAGCTACCGACGAGATGATGACAACGTCCTGTCAGGTGCCTGCAAGGTCATACTGGATTCCCTGCAGGTAGCAGGAATCATCAAAAACGACAGCCCAAGATATGTACATCTAAAACCCGAGCGGTTCCAGAGCGAGGACAAGAGCTACTACACCGTTGTCGAGATAGAGGAGGCGGACGAATGAGAAGAGTACGGAATAAACGGCTTAAACGAAATATCGTCGAATATATGAAACACGAAAAAATGATAAATCGACTAGTTCAGAAGTTCATCCAGCAGTGGGGCTGTAAACCTCTCAGTTGGAGAAGGAACGCCAGAACGCGGATATTTGTAAAGGCTTATGCCCTTCAGCTCAGGAGGAGAAAATGACAGCAGAAAATAAACAGTTTTTTATGAAGAAGATTAACGGCGTGCGTGAATACCTGGCTTTTGTAAAGCAGGCCTATCTGGATGAAGAAGGAAATATCGAGATGCTTGAGTATGGCAAGGCCATGGGCTGCCTGGATGCCATGGAGAACGTGCTGAAGGAGGAACAGGATAGTGATTGAGTACATTTTAGGGGCGTTCAGCGGTGGATTTCTGGTATGTATGATCATGAGCGTGTTTGTGGGTAGGCCTTCCGTAATCCGCGAAAAAGAAAAGGAACTTGAAGAGCCAAGCTATCATCCGGACATTTACCGGGATACTGACGACGATTGGGAGCTTTGACATGACAGTAAAGGATTTTTTGAAGGACGTATATAAGCAGGGGGTATATCTCCGGACGCTCAAGACGACAAAGGAAAAACTTCTGGAGGATATAGCCTCACCCAAGGCCATGGCCTATGACGACGTTAAAGTTGACTCTTCCGCCCAGTCTGACCTGTCTGACAAGCTCCTGCAGATTTACGCCGAACGTGACCGCTTGAGCGAAAAGATCCTGAAGGCTATGGCAGAGGTGCTGGAGCGCAAGAAGATAGCTATAGAGCTCATTAACCGGCTGACTTCCTATGAAGAGCGGGTAGTGCTTATGGAGCATTATTTGAACTGCAGGGAGTGGGAAGATATAGCCCGGACTATGAGCTACTCCGTGTCACGGGTCTATTTTTATCACGGCATGGGTTTGCAGGAACTCCGCATGCTGACAGGCGACGTCGTAGTTTTGGGGGATTCATGCGAGAACAAAAGACAGTAGTAAAAAATAATTTTACCTGTGCTAAAATGGTATTGTGGGAATGACGGGAAGCGGAATCTCGTGATTGACCTCCTTAAACGTTTTGACGGGCAGCGTACAAACCCGTCGCCATAAATTATGAAATGGGACCTTACAAGGGTCCTTTTTTATTGCAGTAAAAGGGGATGGTGGTGATTATGTGAGCCGCAAAGGGTTAACTGAAAAGCAGGAAAGGTTTATTGATTTCTATATCGCAACCGGGAACGCCTCCGAGGCTGCACGAAGAGCCGGATATGGTGAGGGAAGTATTCCGTGCGCTTCTAAATGGATTAATCCCCAAGAATCCCAATTTAAACCGTACTTAAAAGCAGCTATCGATAGCAGATTGAAAGAACTGGAGTCAGAGCGCGTTGCGGATGCAAAAGAAGTGATGCAGTTTCTTACCTCCGCCATGAGAGGCGAGACGGAGGAAGAAGTTATCGTTGTTGAGAGCGTTGGAGAAGGGCTCAGCGAGGCCAGAGTGATGACAAAGCACTTATCAGGGCGTGATCGTCTGGATGCTGCCAAACAATTGGCTAAACGCTACGGTTTGGACTCTGCAGCGATTGAAAATATTGATGAAGGGCCGGTTATTCTGGAAGGGGGTGACACTATCCGTGATTAAAGTAAACGTACCAGATATTGTCGGTGGCGGATACGGGACGTTTTGGAGGTGGCGCGGAAGGTATCGCGTGGTTAAAGGCAGCCGTGCAAGCAAGAAGAGCAAGACAACGGCACTCTGGTACATCTATAACATGATGAAATATCCCGCGGCCAACCTTCTGGTTGTACGTAAAGTGGCCAGAACCTTGCAGAATTCCTGCTTTTCTGACTTACGATGGGCCATTGAGCGTCTGCATGTCGGACGTTACTGGAAAGCTACACGGAGCCCGATGGAGATAACATTTTTACCGACGGGGCAAAGGATTCTTTTCGCGGGGCTTGATGATCCGTTAAAGATTACATCCATTTCCGTGCCGAAAGGAGTCCTCTGCTGGATGTGGCTTAACATTACCGGGTCACATTAAACTTCTCTAATTGCTGGGACATCCTAACGTAAAGACGAGGACAATCAGCAGCGAAGCTATTTGACAAAAAAATGTCAAATAGAACGTTCAACGACTATCGAACGCAGAAAGGGCACTCGAAAGAGCGTCCTTTTTAGTTAGTAGAGTAGGGCTTAAGCAAGCCCGAAACGGGGAGTGCATCTCGCATGAGATGTAAAGATATAGTCTGCTCTAGGTGGAAACACTTAGAGGGTAAACGGAAGCGGTTTACCCGTAACATTTGGCGAGGAAGCCTATGAAATAGCGAGGGAAACTGACTTTGACAGGTTAGATGAATCTATACGAGGACTTCTCCCTGAGGGCCTTTTTACTCAGGTAACGATAACTTTTAATCCATGGAGCGACAGGCACTGGTTAAAAAAACGGTTCTTCGATACTCCGGATGATAATACCCTGGCAATGACAACGAACTACATGTGTAATGAGTTCCTGTCGCCATCTGACCTGGCATTGTTCGAGGCGATGAAGAAGAATCCGAAACGTTACCGGGTAGCAGGATTAGGAGATTGGGGTGTTGTTGAAGGCCTTGTTTATGATAACTGGGAAGAAAAGTCGTTCAATATTGATGAGGTCAGAGCGCTCCCAGGCATCCGTTCTGCGTTTGGCCTAGACTTCGGTTACACCAATGACCCGACGGCCCTTTTTTGCGGTCTTGTGGATAAAGGCAGCCGGATGATTTATGTATTCGATGAAATCTATGAACGGGGTTTGACCAATCAAAACATAGCTAAACTCCTTATAAAGCGAGGCTATAGCAAAGAAAGAATTATTGCCGATGCTGCTGAACCAAAGTCCATTGCAGAACTGCGTGAAGCTGGCATTGGAAGAATACATTCTTCCAGAAAAGGGAAGGATAGTATCAACAACGGGATTCAGAGAATTCAGGATTTTCATATCATTGTTCATCCTCGGTGCGTCAACTTCTTAACGGAAATATCGACGTATCAATGGGGGGCAGACAATAAGACAGGCGTGCTGATTAATAAGCCTGTGGACTATAACAACCATCTGATGGACGCCATGAGATACGGAATCATGGATGCTGTTCAGGAAGATGGTTTTTCATTTAATTAACTGGAGGATTACATGTTTGGCTTGGGTGCTATATGGAATGACATAATCCGGAGAGGCAGCCGCTCTGGCATGACGGAAATAGAATTTCTGGAAGAAGAAATCCGTCGATGGATGGAGGGCCCGGCAAGGAAAGATATGCTAACCGGCTGCGCTTACTATGATGATCATCAGGATATAGAAGACAAACAGAGAACCATGATTGGGGTAGGCGGTAAAAAGCAGGCAGTAGAGAATCTGGTCAACTATAAAGTTATGGATAACCAGTATGCGAAGCTGGTAGACCAGAAAGCCAACTATCTGCTGGCTAAACCAATTGAGCTGAAGACAGAAGGGAAGGACAGTGCCTATGAGCGGGCATTGGATGATATATTCAATTTCCACTATTTAAAGAAGCTCAAGAAGACCGGCAAGAATGCGTTAAACTGCGGTATTTCATGGCAGTTACCATATATTTCTGAAACTGGCGAGTTAAAAATTAAGTACATTCCGGGATATCAGGTATTACCATTCTGGCATGATGATGAGCACGAAGAACTTGACGCAGCTATCCGCCTTTATCAGGTAACGGTGTATGAAGGGCGGACACCAAAGGTAATCACTAAGGCTGAATACTATACCAGGGATGGTGTTAGATATTACATTTACGATAAAGGTCGTCTTATTCCTGACAATTCTATGACCGATTCTGCTTATATGACTATTGAAGGCAGGCCGATGAACTGGGATAAGATACCTTTGGTACCGTTTCGTTCTAATGATACGGAGCATCCGTTGATACGCAGAGTTAAATGCTTGCAGGATGCACTTAACCAGCTTATGAGTTCTTTACTCGATAATCTTTCCGAGGATATCCGCTCTACCATCCTTGTCCTGTATAACTATGACGGGGAGAACCTAGACCAGTTCAGGCAGAATCTCATGACATACGGATGCGTTAAGATCCGCAGAGATGATTATGCCAAGGGCGGGGTCGAAGCTCTTCACATTGAGGTTAACCCTGATAATTACGAATTGGTGCAGAAACTCTTGAAAAAGGCAATTATCGAAAATGGCCGAGGGTTTGATGCGAAGGACGAGCGTTTCACTTCTGGCCAGGCTAACCAGATGAACATTCAGTCTGCGTATTCAGATATAGATCTGGATGCAGACGACATGGAAAGTGAATTTCAGGCTAGCTTGGAAAAGCTCTTATGGTTCGTGAATACGTATCTGGCTAATATTAAACACATTGCACCAACTGGTCCGGTACAGTTCATATTTAATCGTGACATGCTTACCAATCAGTCTGAGGAAATCGCAAACTGCAAGAACTCTGTGGGTATTCTCTCTGATGAAACAATCATTGCGCACCACCCATGGACAGAAGATACGGCTGCAGAATTGGAAAGATTGAAGAAGCAGAAGCAAGAAGAAGCTGAATCAATGAACCCTTATCATAATGCCTTCCTGCAAAATGACGCCAATCAGAATGATGCTGCTGAGGACTAACTATGAAGCGAAGTACAAAGAATAAACGCTCACGTTCAAGAAAATACTGGACGAACCGGGCACTGAAGCTTTCGGAGATGCAGCATCAGAGGATAGACGTAATGACAGCCGAATTGGCTGATGCCTGGCAGCGGTCAATTAATGATGTAAAGAAGGACATTGAGTCATGGTATTTGCGGTTTAGCAGTGAGCAGGGCATGGATTTAGCCGATGCTCGCAAAACATTAGATTCGCGCAGCATGAAAGCTTTACGTATGGATCTGAAAGAGTTCGAGCGAAAGGCTAAAGCAAATAACGATGGCAAATGGACAAAAGAATTACAGGCTGCAAGTGCAAGAGTTCATTTAACGAGGCTGCAGCAGATACAGCTTCAAATGCGAAACAGGCTGTATGAGATTTATCATCAGACGGCAGACACTACTTCAGCAGCTATTCGGGATACGTACACAAATGAGAGATATCATAATGAGTATCTCAGGCAGCGGAATGAAGGAAAATTCTCTGATTTCTCCAAAATACCTGAGAGGCAATTAAACACAGTACTCAAACAGCCGTGGTCATCTGACGGGAAGGCATGGTCCTCCCGGATCTGGGATAGTAGAGAGAAACTGGCCGGGGAATTGCAGGGAGAATTAACACGTGTACTGCTTCAGGGTAAAAGTCCAACAGAGGCAGGGAAACGGCTTGCTAAGAAAATGGGCACCGGAGAATATCAGGCACTCCGCCTGGTAAACACTGAATGTACATATGCACAGAGCCTTGCGGATGTAGATAGTTTTAAGAGCATGGATGTGGATAAAGTACAATACTTAGCCACATTGGAAGCGCATACCTGCGATACATGTGGGGCCTTGGATGGACAGGTGTTTACCCTAAAAGACGTGGCACCCGGAATCACTGCTCCGCCTATACATCCGAATTGCCGGTGTACGCTTGTACCGTATTTTGAGGATGATGATTCAGACAGATGGATGAGGGACCCATCAACAGGGAAGGGCAGTCAAACAGGGGGGATGACCTATTCTCAATGGGAAAAGAAGTATCTTATAGGGCAAAATAATGGTAAAATAGATATAGAGATAGATGCGGTTACTCCCTGCCTGGTTCGGATGAAAGATGGGAAAACCGTCAATACTACAATTGAGCCTATAACCATTGAGAAAGGACAGTTTTCTGACTGGGAATTTGATTGGTATAAGGCTTCGCAAAAGCCGGATATGCAGGTATATGCGCTGAAAGCAGATGGCGACGAAAGAGTACAGGGACTTATTTCATTGAAACAGGACCGAGAAAATTTGTCTTATTTTGTCGATGCGGTAGAGTCAGCGCCCTGGAATAATAAACACCATAAGAACTTTAAGAGTAAAACTTATGAAGGTGTTGGGCCACATTTATTTGCATATGCATGTAAACGCAGTTTTGAAGATGAGTATGGTGGGTTTGTCCATTTTTATGCTAAATCAGGTCTGGTCGAGTATTACAAAAAAACACTTGGCGCTTTACAAATTGGCAATAGTCAAAAGATGTATATTGATTCTACTTATGCAGAAAGGCTGGTGAATGTGTATTATGGGAAACGAAAAGGATGAGTATATAGAGGGTCTATACACACTAGACGATATTTTTCCATTAGTTATTCCCGACCAAAAACCATTCCCTTGGAACTTACATAAACTGGATGCCTACTGCAAGAAAAAGGGAATTGATCCAAGCCAGCTAACCGATGAGGAGCTAAAACAGTTTGAAATAAAAAAATAATTGATAGATTAACTTGATTTTTAAGCACTCTTAATGGAGTGCTTTTTTATTGCCGCTTTAGCATTGTCAGGCGATAAACGACAAGACCGGAAACGTGAGGTGTGGCTCACGAAAATTAAGCGTAACAGGAGGATATTATGACAAAAGACGAATTGAAAGCATTGGGGCTTAATGATGACCAGATTGCCAAGGTAACTGCGGACTATGGCAAGAATTATGTAGCTAAGTCGCAGTTTAACGCCAAACTGGAAGAATTGAAGCATGCTAAGGCAGAAATGGAGGCACGGAACAAAGAATTAGACACATTAAAGAAGAACAATACAGATAATGATGCGTTGTCTAAAGAACTTGAAACTATGAAGCAGGCTGCTAAGACAAGAGAAAAGGAATACAAGGACCAGATGTCAAAGATGAAGCTTGATTTCGCTGTAGAAACGGAATTGTCTGGAGCAAAAGCAAAGAATATTAAGGCTGTTAAGGCTCTGCTCAGTATGGATAATGTAAAGCTTGATGATGATGGCAAGCTCACAGGATTAGCTGAACAGGTGGAAGGGCTCAAGAAGAGCGATGGCTACTTGTTTGATAATGGCCCAGCACAGACCGCTGCCAATGGCATCCATCCGGGAGAATCCGGGGATGCACCGACAGCAAGCGCTACAGATACAGTAGCTAGTCAGTTTGGTAAGGCTTTAGACGGCTTTTAATGAGTAACGAAAGAAGGAGAAATTAATATGGCTATTAACACATTAGAATATGCGAAGATTTTCCAGACCGAACTGGATAAGAAAATGCTTGAAACCGCTACTTCTGCATGGATGGAATCCAATGCAGGTCAGGTGAAGTATAACGGCGGCGATGAAGTAAGAATCCCGACCATCTCTCTGGTGGGACTTGGCGATTATGATCGTGATAACGGATATAAGCAGGGCGCAGTAACTCTGGGCTACGAAACCCGTAAGATGACCATGGACCGTGGCCGTGCATTCATGCTGGATGCTATGGATGTAGACGAAACTAATTTCGTTGTGGCTGCAGGTATGGTTATGGGAGAATTCCAGCGTATTGAAGTAGTACCGGAAGTAGATGCTTACAGATACTCCGCTATTTATAAGGCTGCTGGCGCTGACCATCAGACAACTTATACTGCGGCAGCGGCATCCATCATGGATTCTCTGGACGCAGATATTACCGCTATTCAGGACGAAATTGGTGATACCGAACCTCTGGTTGTTATCATCTCAAGAAAGGTTCATGCAATTCTGAATGCGGCTAAGAATGTGGACCGTTATATCAATGTCGCAGAATTCCAGAACGGCGCAGTTAGCACAAAGGTTAAGACATTTAACGATATCCCGCTGCTTGACGTTCCTTCCGCAAGATTTAAGTCTGCATATACATTCGATGCAGGTGCAACCAAGAACGCCGGCGGTTTTGCTGCAGCAGATGGGGCAGTAGATATGAACTGGATTGTTATTGCACGTCGTGCGCCAATCGCAGTTTCCAAGCAGGATAAGGTTCGTATCTTTACACCAGATACCTACCAGAATGCTAATGCATGGAAGCTGGACTACAGAAAGTACCATGATCTCTGGATTAAGGATAATGCGCTGGATGCTGTAAGAGTAAACGCTCCGGCTAAGGCGTAATCAGGTTAAATACATTGGAGGTGTCATATGATTGATGATGTGGTAATGCTAATCAGTGCCTATACAGGGTATGAAGTGCCTATGGACGATATGGCGCTCATTTCGTATTTTTGGAAGGCATCAGAGAAGGAAATACTGGCAGATATCAATCAGGAGGCCCTCCCTGATGCGCTGGACCCGCTGCATACACGTATGACCGCCGGGCAGTACATTAACGCCAGACTGGGAGAAATGGTTGGGGATGACGGACTACAGACAATAGGGAGCATCACAGAAGGTAAGGTCTCTGTGGATATTACCGGGGATTCTCCAGCGGATCGCCTGAAGTCTCTTGCTATGGCTTTATGCCAGGATGGAGGTAACGAATGCGCCTGCTTTCGAAAAATCCACTGGTGAAATCCTTTATTGAGGGATTATATGATTCAACGTTCACGGTGTCTATATACCAGAAGGTGACAGACCAAGTAACACATCAGACAACCATGAAACGTGTGGAATCCAAAGAATCATATCCATGCCGGGTTAATGTAGAGAATATGCCGCCGGTATCCAATGCCGGGGTATCCCCTGGGATAATCACGCAACGTATAACGCTTCTGGCTCCGGAAGATGTGGAAATACCGCATGGGTCGCTCATTAAGGTGATGGCAGCGGGAGGACATGCAAGCATGTATGAGGCTTCCGGGGTGCCTGTGATTTATCTGCATCATCAGGAAGTGGAATTGCTCCTTCGTGAGGAACATCCATGAGTATCACATTAAGGGAGTTCAGCGCTAAGCTCCATACGCTGTCAGATCAGGCCAATAGCGAAATGTTGATGCTGAGATGCGCCAATGAATTGGCGGCAAGGATGCTGAGAAAGGTACGGAAGAAAACTCCTGTAGGGGCAGGAGAGTTCGAACCGGTCAGAACAGCAGAAAGGTACGCCAGATACAAGAGTGGAAAGCGTAAGGGGCAGATAAAGCTGAAAAAACTTCGACCGGGTGGGAATCTCCGCAGAAACTGGGAAGCAACACCAGCTCATATGCAAGGAACCGCCTGCGTGGCTAATGTACACAACAACACGAAATATGCGCCTTATGTTGAGTATGGGCACAGACAGAATGTTGGGCAATTTGTGCCAGCACTTGGAAAACGCCTGGTGAAACCATGGGTAAAAGGCACTCATATGATGCGCAATTCCCATGATGAGATGAAGAAAGAGGCGCCAAGCCTTTTAGCAAGGCGGGTTAGTCAGTATATAAGGAGGGGACTAAATGAATGACATTACTCAGGGCATTGTAGATGCTATCTGGCATTTATATGATGGTCAGGTTCCCATATATACCGAGCAACAGAAGCAGGGATTTCAATCTCCCTGCTTTTTTGTTGAGCTGATAAACTCCTCGATTGAGCGTGAAATGGGAAACCGATTTCTGGAAACAGCGACTTTTCAGGTTTCCTACTTCCCGGAACTTACAGAAGGTGACAGCCCTGATTATATAGACATGCAGAAACAAATCAGGCCGCTTACCCTTGCGCTTGAGGTTATCCCCGTAGCAGGAACAAAGGGCATACGAGGCGATGATATCGAGACTGTCATTAATGATGACGTGCTGCATATCACTGTTTCGTATAGCCGGTTTGTTTATCTCGCAGGCGATAGAGAGGCTTATATGGAAACCTTGGAATTACATCAGAGAACAGGAGAATAAGATATGGCAGAAACAGAAACAAAAACTGCACCAGCTTTTAAACTGGCGCAGCTGGAAGAATCCGATAAGTACGAAGCAGTAAAAGACCTGCTTCGCGTCATATTGGCCCCAGATAAGACATATACAACAAAAGAAGTTGATGCCCTTTTAAAGACAGCTCTTGCACGTCCTGTGCAGGAAGAAATTAACAGATAGGAGGAATAATCTATGGCATTAGGCGGAGGCACCTGGCAGTTTCAGAACAAAATCCTGCCAGGCACATATATTAATTTTGTAAGCAAATACCGCGCAGAAGCAGCCATTGCAGACCGCGGTTATGCAACCATGGCCATGGAAATGGACTGGGGCCCGGAAAATACTGTATTCGCGGTTACGAATGAGGATTTTCAGAATGATTCCATGAAGCTTTTTGGCTATGACTATGCATCTGATAAGTTGAAGCCGTTGCGTGATCTGTTTGAACATGCACGCTTGGTCTATTTCTATCGTTTGTCTAACAATGCGGTAAAGGCTTCTAACACTATGGGTACAGCAAAGTATCCAGGCGTTCGTGGCAATGACATTACTACAGAAGTGGTTGCTAACGTAGACGATGAAACAAAGTTCGATGTCAATACCTACATTACCGTTGATGGCGTGACTACAGTAGTGGATAAACAGAAGCTTCTCTCCAAGTGGAATGAAGTAGAGGATAACGATTATGTAGCATGGGCAACCCATGATGATACAGCACTGAAGGCCGCGGCCGGAGTCCCGATGACAGGAGGTTCTAATGGCAGCGAAATTACTTCTATGCAGTATCAGAATTATCTGGACGTCATTTCCCCATATTACTTTAATACCATCGGGTATGCAGGGACTGACAATGTGATTCGTAACCTTTTTATTAACTTTACTAAGCGCATGAGAGATGAAACCGGGTCCAAATTCCAGTGCGTCGTATATGATGCAGAACAGGCTGACCATGAAGGCATTATCTCCATTGCAAATAAGGTTATGGATAAAGGAGAATCTCCGGCTAGCCTGGTATGGTGGGTAGTAGGTGCAGAAGCATCCTGTGCTATCAATGCATCCCTTACCAATGCCAACTATGACGGGGAATATACCGTGGACACCAAGTACAGCCAGCTGGACCTGCAGCGTGCTATTCAGACCGGACGTTTTATCTTCCACAACGTACAGGAAACTCTTTCTGGAGAATTGGTGGGAGCAACCAAGGTGCTGACCGATATCAATACTTTCACTTCCTTTACTAAGTCCAAGAATTCTGATTTCTCTCATAACCAGGTTATCCGTGTTCTGGATCAGCTGGCAATTGATACCGCTAATCTGTTCAATAAGACCTATTTGGGTAAAGAGCAGAATGACGACGAAGGGAGAAAGGCACTCTGGGGAGACATGGTATACCTCAGAAAGGAGTATCAGCGCGTGCGTGCGATTCAGAATTATAAGGCAGAAGATACAGAAATTCCTACTCAGGGCACTGAAAAGACCGCTGTACTTTGCAGCGAAGAAATTCAACCGACTTGCTGCATGGAAAAGCTGTACATTAATACCATTGTTGCGTAAGGGGGTAAGAATACTAAATGGCAGCACCAATTAATGCGATTAGAACGATGCAGGCCAAGGATGTGGTCAATGCCCGCCTGGCATCCGCATACGTTACAGTCAACGGAGAACGATTCCTGCTGTTCCAGGCAAAGACACTGGAAGCAAAGTTTGAAAAGAGCAAGTCTGAAGTACCGATTCTTGGCCGTGTATCCTCTGGGCATAAGGCCACAGGGGGCAATGGAACTGGTTCTATGACAATTTACAAGAACACCTCCAGATTTACCAAGATGATGAAGGATTATAAGGACACCGGCTCTGATATCTATTTCGATATGCAGATTACCGCTAATGACCCAACATCGGATGCAGGAGAAGAAACTATTATCCTGAAAGATTGCAACCTGGACTCTGTTGTCGTGGCTGCATTCGATACATCCGGGGACTGGCTCGAACAGGAAGTTGATTTCACATTCGAGGACTGGGAAATGCCGACAGCATATAAGGATTTGGATGGTATGTTTTAAGTAGTTAAAGGAGAATTGTAATGGCTAATGATTTTAAAGCGTTCATGAATGCCCCGAAAATTGCGGCAGCGGAAATGACCTATGTTGCAAGCCTGCGTTATACAGATGAAAATGGTAAGCCGGTTGAATGGCGTTTTAGACCTATCTCAGCCGCTGCCAACGAAGCTCTGTATACTGACTGCACCCATAAGTTCATTGGGCCGACTGGTAAGCAGGAAACCAAGGTGGATTTCGAAGAATATCAGGCACGGCTGCTTGCTACCTGCATGACCTATCCAAGTCTTAATAATGCAGAACTTCAGGCACACTTTGGAGCAATCGGAGCAGAAGATCTGATTAAGAAGATGCTTCTCCCAGGTGAATATACTAACCTTTTCAAGGCCGTATCTCAGGCACTTGGGTTTGAAAACGACATGGAAGACAAGATTAAAGAAGCAAAAAACTAATAGAAGGCAACGATACATGGGCTAACGTTGCCTATTATTGCTTGTTTCGCTTTCATTGGCCACCGTCAAAACTAATGGCTCTGTCTTATGAGGACAGAGCTTTTATTGTGGCGGCTATTGAGATAAAGACGAAGAAAGATAAGAAGGCCATGAAAGAAGCTAAGCGTAAAGCAAAATAAAAGGAAGGAGGGGTAGCTGGTGGCGGGAATTGTAGAAACTATAGAGCTTCACGACGGCATGAGCCCAGTGCTAAGGCAGATAACTAATCAGGTCGATTCTACATCAAACAGTTTTTCTGAAATGAAAGAGCAGGTGGAGAACACCGCAGAAAGCGGGGGAAGGCTCAAAACTGCATTTAATTCCATGGGGAGCGTATTAAAATCTGTAACCGGGCAGTTTGCATTGGCAAACATTGCGGCAGCGGCTGCCATGAAGGCGGCTGATTTTATTAGCCAGATTCCTGGCAAGCTTGCAAAGGCATCTGATGAATATGCAGGCATACAGGCCAGACTTCAGATGGTGGTTGGCAGTGCTCAGGCTGCATCTGACATGAATGACCGAATCTTTGCATCGGCAATGAGAGCACGAGGCTCTTATGAAGGGATGCTTTCTAATGTATCTAAAATCGCTATGACTGCAAAAGAGGCCTTCCCTGACCCTAAACAGGTAGTTCCTTTCGTAGAAGGCATACAGAAACTTTTTACTATCGGGGGGACTGGTGTAGAAGAACAGAAAAACGCCATGCTGCAGTTAACTCAGGCTTTGGGTTCTGGTCGGCTGCAAGGTGACGAGTTCAGATCTATAGCAGAAGCAGCACCAATGATTGAGCAGATGATTGCCAAAGAAATGGGAGTTACCCAGGGCAAGCTCAAAGAACTCAGCTCGAAGGGACTTATCACAGCGGATGTAATCAAGGACGCAATCTTTAATAATATGGATGAGATTAATCAGAAGTTCAGCCAGATGCCTATGACATTCGGCCAGATTGCGCAGCAGATAAATAACGTACTGCAAAGGGCCTTTGCTCCGGCGCTTCAGGAGATTTCACAGATTGCAAATAGCGAAGGCATGAAGTCGTTTGCATCCGTAGCGGCGCAAGGGCTCATGATTGTCGGTTCTGCTTTGTCTGGAATCATATCCGGACTTTCTGCTCTTGGCAGTATGGTTATGGATGTTGGCAGTTATATTGGCGAATGGTTAAGTGCAGGATTTGTTGTTGCAGAATCAGCACTGGAAACCTTTGCACCGGTTCTGTTTACAGTGATGGGTGCTTATCTTGGCTATCAGGCCGCCATTGCCACAGGGTGGGCTATTGCAAATGTTCCGGCATATATCCACGCTGGTATTGTGACATTAGTCGCAGCCAAGACAGCCATAATGGCAGCTGTAACCTCTGCATGGACTGCTGTGACAAAGGGCGCGACGGTTGCACAGGCCATGCTGAACGTTGTGCTTTCTCTCAATCCTCTGGGTATAGTTATTGGCTTGGTCGTTGCAGCCATTGGGGTATGGGCCGCCTGGCGTTCATCTACAGTAGGATTGAAGCAGACTGTCGCTGAAGCTTTTCGTGCGATTGCTAATATCGTGCAGGATTCGGTTAATATCATGATTTCCGCAGTCAACGGATTGATTAAGGTCCTGAATGTGGCAGCGGGAGGCATTAACACTGTATTTGGCACTCACATTGGCAAGATTGACGAAATCGGGCATGTTTCCGGTTGGGGAGACAGTGCATATAACTTTGTCCAGAACGATGGATGGAAGAATCTCATCCCGAAGTTCTCGATGCCTACTCCACAAGCCGTCGGTGCTGGAGCCGGCAGCGGTTATGGCAATATGCCTGATAACATTCAGGATATGGCAGATAGTGGGAGAAAGACCGCCGATAATACCCAGAAAATAGCCGATTCTGTAGATACACTTGACGAGGACCTGAAATATCTCAGAGATATAGCAGAACGTGAAGTAATTAACAAATATACAACCGCTCAGGTAACCGTAGAAATGGGCGGAGTTACTAATCAGATTTCAAATGAAACCGATATTGACGGGATCGTTGATTCTCTTACTCTCGGAATCCAGCGAGGGATGGAAAATGCGGCGAAGGAGGTTCACATTTAAATGTATTACTTCTTTATGGGGCTAACTCAGCTTCCAGTGCCTCCGGCCAGAATGACTGTTAAGGTACGGAGTAAGAATAAGGTGATCAACCTCATTAACGAGGGTGAAGCCAACCTTCTTAAAACTCCGGGACTTACTGAAATATCATTTGACGTACGACTTCCAAACAAGCGGTACCCATGGGCTAACTATGACAGCAGCCTTATGGGGAGTGCTGTTAATTCACTTGCGAGAAGGCTTACTGGCTCGAGCAATGTCTTTGGGTTCAAAGGCAGTAAATATTTCTTGGACCAGTTCGAGCAGTATAAACGTGGGTGTGTTCCGTTCCGCTTTATTGTTACCCGCATGGGGCAGAGCGGTCTGAATATGTTGTTTTCAACGAACATGTTAGTGACAATAGAAGATTATTCCATTGAAGAAAACGCGAGGGACGGATTTGACGTCACGGTGCCAGTGAAGCTTAAACAATATAAGCCGTTCGGGACAAAGACCGGAACTATCCAGACTGATGAAAACGGCAATAAGAAATTTGTTGTGAATGAACCTCGGGAAAGCATCGATAGAGCTATCCCAAACGCAATCCAGGTGACGAATCAGGCCAGCATCTGGGAGGCTGTACAGGGCGTTTCCAATGGGACTATTGACTGGCGTGACATTATGGCAAGCAACGGGATAGAAAACCCGCTGGAAGACGTACGAGGGAAAGTGCTGGTGATGCACTAATGCCAGACACACAGGGACCAACATTAAATACCTTCACTGGCGGAGGGGATGGCCTGCAAATGATTGTCTACCACAAGAAAACTGAGGAGTACTTTGTCCCGGCTGTATTAGACGGAGTGACATGGGAGCTGCATAGAAAAGGCGCTCCGGGAAAACTCAGTTTCAAAGTGGTTAAAGACGACATACTGAAAATGGAATATGGGGATACCGTGGATGTTTCCTGGAATGGGACGCAGTTTTTCCACGGTTTTATTTTTGAGAAAAAACGAAATAAGAATAAACAATGGGATTGTCTGGCTTACGACCAGATCCGGTATCTCCTGAATAAGGATTCTTTTTCTTATATCGGTAAAAAGGCTAATGAAGTAATTAAAGAACTGGCCGAGGACTATGAGTTATTAGTCGGTGATTTAGATGACACTGGGTTTGTTATAGAAAAAAGGCGGGAGCCAAATACCACTATTCTGGATATGATTCAGAATGCATTGGACCTCACCATGATTCATACGAACAAGATGTATGTCCTCTATGATGATTGCGGGAAACTGACGCTGAAAGACATAGAGAAACTGCAGACTAACCTGCTGATTGATTCTGACACGGCGCAGGATTATGCCTATACCGGAACTATAGATAAGGGTGTTTACAATCTCATCAAGTTAAATGTGGATGAAGGCGAGAATGGTCATAAGGTGTATTACGCTCCGGCATCAAACAAAGACTATGAGAATTCTGAAACCCGTAAGCAGTGGGGCGTGCTGGAGCTGACCCAGAACGCGAACCCTCACAACCAGTTTCCTCAGGATCTTGCTAACAGGCTGCTTGAAAACTATAACAAGGTGTCCAGAACACTCTCTATAAAGGGAGCAGCGGGAGATTTGTCTGTGAGGGGCGGGTCTATGGTTTTTGTAAACATTAACCTTGGAGAAACCGATTGGCAGCAGTCTGACGATGAAGCCAAATTATCTATCGTTGAGACAGTAACCCATAGATTTTCAAACTTTGAACATACAATGGATATGGATGTCAGAAACGATAAGATAACCGGAGTCAGCAATGCTTCGGGCGGAGGTGGTGGAGCAGGTGGCGGCTCTAATGGCAGTAATAGCAACAATTCCAACGGATCTAATGCCACTCAGGCATCACAGAATATCGAACGTGGGGCCGATGCTTTTGTTGGAGCTACCATGCCTTCCGGCCAGAATGGATGCGTGGAAGCAGCTACACGAGTCGGAGGGTATAATTCACCATTCCTGGCCAGAGAAGCTAGGAACGGGGTTGCTGGAGTTAACCGGTTAGTTAGTGATGCGCATAGTTATGGCGTGCCGGTCATCCCGTACGATGAAAGCAAGCTTGAAGTCGGGGACACTATCGTCTACGGCAATAATAAGCATGTGGTCATTTCTTCTGGCGGATATTCTTACGTTGGCAACTCATCTAGCCGGCGCAAAGTGGTAAGAGGCTCAGATTACAGGGAAATGGGAGGACTGCATCCTACTTGGATAATTAAGACCTCTCACGGATAAACGGATAAGAGGTGTTCATATTGAATGGAAAGCTATACCAGACTCTCCAGGCAGCAATTAATCAGACAGTTAACAATATGCAGATGGGAGATTATATTCTTGGGACAGTTGAAACTGTTAATCCCGTAAGTATACGCATCTCACAGCGTGATCTGATTACCTCTGAATTCCTGCTCTTTACGGATGCTGTTAGAGATTTTGACGTGGATATAGAAGTTAACCACACTACAGAGAACAGGGCCGGTGGCGGTGGAGATGCTGAATTTGCCAGCCACAACCATGACTACAAGGGCAGGAAGAAAATCAGAGTCTATAACGGGCTGCATCCTGGCGAAGTTGTTATTCTTATCCGCCAGCAAGGCGCGCAGCAGTATGTAGTCCTATCCAGAATTTCGAATCATACGAATTTGTCAGGGCAGTGGGGGTGATTAGATGGCACTTTTACCAGATACAAGTCCTGACGGGGCTGGCAGCGGCGTTCAGATAGCCGTGCAGGAGACCTATCCCAACAAGACGTATAGGATGTGGATAGATGAAGAAAAAATACAGGGCACAATTACTTCACAACTTGAAGCTGTAGAACAGGCCGTGTATAAAATCCTCAATACGGAAAGATACAAGCATGTGATTTACTCATGGAATTACGGGGTAGAATTGGATGAACTTTTTGGTAAACCTATTCCGTATGTACTCCCGGAAATTCCCAGACGTATCACGGACGCACTCTTGCAGGATGACAGAATCGAAGCGGTAACAAACTTTGACATGTCATATACAAAAGACGGCTCAGTGCTATGCAAATTTACCGTGGTTACTATTTATGGCACTTTACAGGGAGAAAAGGCGGTGAAAATCAATTAAATGTATGAAGACCAAACACCAGAAGTCATAGAGAAACGAATTTTAAGGCGTATGGATAAAAGCATTGATAAACGGGAAGGCTCAATTGCTTACGATGCGACTATGCCGGCAGCCATCGAATTTATGCTTCTGTATACAGCCATTGACTTCTTTTACAAGAATACATTTGGTGATACGGCTGACAGAGAGCATCTGATTGAACGAGCCAAGGAAAGAGGACTTGAACCGTATGAGGCTACAAACGCCATTGTAATTATGGAGAGCCATCCGGAAATGTGCGTTCTCCCTATAGGCTCGAGATACTCAGTAGATGATATGAATTACAGGGTTACTTCCCGCCTGACCGCCGATGGGAATAGGTATCTTGCAGTATGTGAAACGCCTGGCATTGTTGGAAATAAGACATATGGGAGAGCAGTTCCAATTCAGTATGTTGAAGGGCTTACCTATGCTGAAATTGTTGAAGTTGAACGTCCAGGTGAAGACGAAGAAGACACCGAGGCTTTCCGGCAGCGGTATTTGAAATCTTTCCAGACGCAGGCTTATGGCGGAAATATCGCCGACTATCAGGAAAAGGTTGGCTCAATGCAGGGAATCGGTGGAGTTAAGGTTTATCCTGTATGGAATGGCGGCGGCACCGTTAAGGTGGTTTTTTCAACGTCTGAAAACAAGGCCCCAGACCAGCAGCTCGTGTCAGAAGTGCAGGAGGCCCTAGACCCAGTGCCTTATGCACAAAATGGCGTAGGTATTGCGCCGATTGGACATCGAGTAACGGTTGAGGCTGCAGGAGAGAGTGCAATTAATATTGGCCTGAACATTAAGTTCTTGGGAACAGATGACTTTGAATCGTGCACTGATGATATCAAGGAGACCATTCAGACATACTTTGATGAACTGAACGCAGGATGGCAGGATACAGAAGTAGTCACAACCAACAAGTATGAGAACAGGGGGATTGTTGTTCGTATATCTCAGATTGAGAGCCGTTTACTGGATAGGCCTTATGTATCTGATATTTCCCATACAACACTAAACGGGGAAGAAGAAAATATAGAATTACAAAATACTGACCTTGCCACCATCGGCACCATTACAGACATTTCAGGTGATAAAACATGAAGAAACTTGAGAGAGATGTACATGTAGAAAGATATTTTCCTGATGTGCTGGCTCCTGCGAAAGAAATGAAAGCCATTGCAGCAGGTGAGGACCCTGAGTTTCACTTGCTTTACGAGAAGGCATGGAAATGGTTTGCAAACACCTTCATTTTCCACACAGATCTTGAAGGTGTGGAACGATGGGAAAGCATGCTCTCCATTATTCCAGATCCAGATGAATCCTTAAGTGACAGAAGACGTGAAATTCTTTTCAGGGTAAATAACCGACTTCCGTATACAGAACGTACATTAAAGCCGATATATGACATGCTTTACGGAAAGGATACTGTAATTCCGGAAGTCAGAGAAAATCAGTATGCGTTGGTGTTGAATTTAACCGGTGATGCAATCTGGGAAGCGGGAAAAGTTAAAACACAGGCCCGCTGCATTGCTCCGGCAAACTTAACCATCTTAGCGTGCAGAAATCTGGGAGACTATCCGTCTGAAATCTATGCGACTGGAATTTTGCGCAGCTATCGGTGTACACGATATGAAATGACAGCTAACGCACATATTAGCGTTGATGATACGGGTATGCATATAGCCGGTGCTGTTGTACACAATTTTAAAAATCATGTTTTAGCAGGAGAGGAGTAAAAAATGGCTCAGTTTCCAAAACTGAAATTTACTAATGACGGCATGGAAATGCTGATAAAAGCACAAAATGGGCATTCGCTTACCTTTACGTGTGCTAAGCTAGGCAGCGGCAGCCTGGAGTATAGCGATGATATTACAACATTCACCGATTTAAAGGCTCCAAAAATGACGCTGCCCATTGTTCTGGCCGATGACAGCCAGAAAGAAAAAATATCGTTGACGTTTAACGCGTCTAATGCGGATTTGGATGAAGGATTTATTTCCCGTGAATTAGGTGTTTTCGCAAAATTGGATGACGGGTCCGAAAAGCTGTATGCCTATAGTAATGCGGGAAATAATTACGACTATATCCCGAACAAAGACACACCAACGGACGAAAACAGATTGGTAATCGATTTAATTGTCAGCTCAAATGCAGAAATCAATGTTCTGATTGACGGCAGCATTGTATATGTCACGCGTAAAGATGTAGAGAATATGCTCGATAGCCGGCTGCAGGTAACAAAGACAGCAGATAAGCCAGCCAGCATGGATGATAAAGGGCTGTGGGTGGAAATAGTTGGATAAGGAGGTATAGTAATGAGCATTTTAAAATCAATCTTGCACAGATGGAATAAAGAGAATAAAAGCTATGATACATTGCATCCAGAAACAGAATCTGCGCAGATTACCGACTGGCACAGCGGAATTATAGCAAGTCTTGCAAGCAAGACGTTGGGAACCGTAGTGGATGCTATTACTACCGATTCCGTTCTCGGGAAGCTCATCAAGATGCTTTTGAACGCCAGCGGCGTGAAGTACCTTATTGATACTAATGGGTACGTTTGCTTTGGCGAATACTTCGGGGGATTAATTATACAGTGGGGACTTTCTAAAGAAAATAGTTCAAGCACAGCCACAATATCATTACCCCTTGCATATCTGCATTCACAGCTTTTTGCCTCTGCAATTGATTGGGGCGCATATGGAAAAGCATACGGTGTTAATAACCTAGGGAAGGCATCATTTAATGTAGTAGCTCCTTTCACTCCGTTCTCTGTTTATTACCTTTCTATTGGTTACTGAACAGTGGGGAAATGTTGCAGACATTGCAAGACAATCGTATGTAACAATGCCATTAAGTGCAGTCCCTATAACAGTAGTTGCAAATGACATAACGATGCAGGGGGACCCGCTCGTTTTAAGCACGTGGGGATACAAAAAAGGCGCATTCATGATTGACGGTAAGCGGATTACCAAAGGATATGGAAATCTGTGGGCGATGTGGATTGCTATCTGCAGATAACCACCCCTGAGAAGCCTCCCATGCTGGTGGATGCCGTGGCAAATCTCAGCCTCTGCCCATCTGAAAAACCTGCCTTGAAAGTTGCTGTGTATTTATCACTGATAGATGTGCCATTGGTTCGACTGGTATCATAGTCGGTGGCAAGAACTTGAAAAACTTTACTTACCTGCAACGGTAAAATCCAATCGCAATAGGTGGAATTCCCAAAGCTTACATTTCCCCACTGTTTACACTACCCCTATTATAATCACATGACACCTAGTATCTGAGGTGGTACCCGGGCCATATATAATAAGGTAATCTGGGCTGAATCCAAAAGCATATCTAGCCATCCCATGGTCTGATACCACGCCAGCTAGGCATCTATTCACCGTAATGGGAAGAGAAACTTTATACTGATCGACCCCTGTTATAACATAAAGTCCCCACTGTTTAAGCGACACCAACCACTAAGACGCATCCGCCGATTGTGTCTCCACTATAGGTAGCTCCAAATCGCATATTAATTTCCGTGTTGGAAATCGCCGTGACAACATACCCCATAGGTATACTGTCTGCGCCACCCTTATGGGCGGCAGCTATATACAAAACATTGTGTATTCCTATCGGTTGATGGAATGTTCCTTCAAATATGTTTTGCCCATTTAATTGTTTTGTACGATTACAAGTGACATTTCCCCACTGTATACTGGTTGCTTTTGGAGGAGAGAACGATGGGGAATATGCACGGTCCCTGAAAAGATTTGCTTTTATTGCAATCCAATATTTACGCTGGTTGTGGGCATTTTGGGAAATCAGTAATTCTGGAATCACCCTATTTTCATCGGATTTGCTGGAAACAGTAGTAACAACCACGAAATCACAAAATATATAGCGAAATCGTGGCTGTCATCTGATTTACAGTATCGCATTAGTAACATTATTTTAATAGTTCAATGCATTTCCGGAGTTGCCTAGTATTTTTGTGGGTATAGACGCGCTCGGTGACATCGCCGCCCGCGTGCCCTAAGATGCGCCGCTTGGAAGTTTCGTTGGCCCCGGCATTGTCAAGCAAGGTTGTGACAGTGTGCCGGCAATCATGCGTTGTGTGGCCAGTCGCGTTGATGAGCTGCATCACGGCACGCCAGATGATACAATAGCGGCTATAGTCATATGGTTTCCCACTGGCATCACTCAGAAGAGTAGCCCCCGGAGAATCCATCCTGCCAATAATCAATGGAAGAATTCTGGGATGGATGGGAATAATCCGGATGCCGGAAACGGTTTTGCTCTTGGTGATACGGATGAAACGTTGCCGGATGTTGACGTCTGACTTATGGAGATGGAGCAGTTCTCCGACTCTCATACCCGTATAAAGCAATATCAGCACAGTATCAACGTTGTCGTTGCAAGCGGATTTCCATAAACGGTTTATCTTCTGCCGGCTAAATGGTTTATGTGGCCGGACCTGCTTGTTCTTTCCGATGGATAAGAGCGGAGCATAGTTCTTATTGGTCAGCTCAATCTTGCTAGCATACTGAGATAGTAATGAAATAAGTGATCGCACCTTTTTAAGCGAGCTGTACGACAGCCCGCTTTTTCTCATATCATCTATGATTCTTTGATAGTCCATGTATTTCAGGTCAATAAACGGTTTCTGGTGCAGTGATGAGAGATGCTTGAATGAATTTTCATAGCTGCACAGTGTCGATTTTGATGGCGAGGTATCTGCCGTGTGTGCTGGCAGCCACCGATGGTACAGTTCTTCCAGTGTTATTTGATGTCCAGGAAGGGAGCGATGGCTATGAGTCTTGTTGTAATCAGCTTGAAAGATTTCAGCGTCAATCTGGTTGGTAAAATATTCAACAGGTCTTTGTTTACCATTCTCCGATATTACAAAAACGAACGGCCTCCTCCGGTTTCCGGACAGCCGTTTGATGCAGCCATATCCATTTGGTTTACGCATAATAAAGACCTCCTTCATGGAGGCTATTTTACTATATGGAGGATAATAAATGATTAACAGCAGTGCAACGAATGTAGATTATTACGTTTCAGGCTTTAACTCAACCGGCAAGAGGGTAGGATCCATTATCTGCGACTTTGACCCGAACAAAGAAAAGAACGCAGACAAGGTGTCTGCACTCATAGATAAAGCGAAAGAGCTATTTACCGATGCGGAGGTTGTAGAAGTTATCTCTGCCGCCGACTATGCAAGGTATTTGTCGGGCGAATATGTAAGGGGAGCGGAGGGCAAGCCTGTTGCTTACATTGCACCGGAGCCGACCTCCGCAGAAAAGAAAGCGTCTGCTATTGCTACGATTAAAGCAAAGTACCAGCCAACTTTGGAGAACCTTATAGAAGCAAGGGTAAAAGCGGCTATGTTGGGAGCTGATACGTCGAAAATTGACAGCCAGTATAAAACCACACTCGCCAATATGGCGGCTGAAATTAAAAATGCATAAGGGGGTTAAATCATGGAATTTTGCGAATACTGTGGGAACCTTTTGAATGATGATGGCCGATGCCCTTGGGACGAATGCCCACGCAATGCGATTATTGACGCCATAGCTGAAGCCAAGAAAGCTGATGAGCAGAAAGACAAAACTGCAGAAAATAAAACTAATAACAATGGGTGATGTATGATTACAGATATAGTTAAGGGAGCAGGGCAGACGGTCTCATCCATCACAACAGGATGGGTAGAAAAGTTAATCATCAGTGGAACACTGATTGCCCTTGAAAAGCACTGTGTAATTTTTGTGCTATTCACCATGGTTGTTTTCATAGACCTGCTAGCCAAATGGATTGCGCTTGCATACAAAGAACTTGTACATGAGCGTGCAACTGATAGATCGTTATTATCATGCATCAAGGCCATACCAGAAGCACATCGTAAAGGCATCATCAACTCCTATGTCATGAAAACACAGTTTGTAGGGAAGATAATTGTATATATGCTGATAACCTTACCGGCTATATGCATAGATACCGCGATAAAGGTATCCGGAGGACATGCTGAGTTTGGTATGATGGTACTTGCTTACTTGTGTTTAACAGAACTTTTATCAATTGTGGAAAACTTAAATGATGCGGGAGTATCAGCATTATCAGGACTGATTACTGCAATCAAAGGGAAACGAGGTGATTAAATGATTAAGGGTATAGATGTAAGTAAATGGCAGCAGAACTTTGATTTTAAACTCGCAAAGGAATTAGGCTATGATTTCTGCATAGTAAGAGCAGGTAGAACAACCGCTGCCGGCCAGCCGGTTATGGATGAAGATTTTTATGAAAATATTAATGGCGCTAAGCGCGCTGGGCTGGACGTTGGCATTTATTACTACTCGCTGGCTACTACCAAAGAAATTGCAGTCCGAGAAGCTGACTGGATCCACAAGCTGCTAAATAGCGACTTGAGAAATACCGCTTTGAAGTCAGGCATTTGGATTGACGTTGAGGATTCCAAACAGGCGAAGTTATCACCGGAAAGATTAACCTCAGTTATAATGGCTGGCATAAACCGGCTTAACTCATACGGCCACTATGTTGGGCTGTACTCAAGTTGCTCATTCTTCAGAAATAATGTAGTTCTGAAAAATCTCCCTGGATATATTCCATTGTGGGTGGCACAGTACGGTAAAGAAAATACGCTCAAAAAACTGTACCCAAGGAAAACAATCTCCGCTTGGCAGTATTCTGACCGTGGAAAAATTGGCAATAATACAGTTGACTTAAATATTTGGTATTAAAAATTGTGGAAATGTCAAAAATCTTAAAATCAGCACAAAATAGGGCTTGTTTTTCGCATCGTCCATGAGTAATTTGCCATAGAATTAATAAAAATGCGTTAAAAGTATCTTTTTGCGCGAATTCTCATTTAAAAAAGAGATTTATCAATAAAGAAGGGGGCAAAATGTGGGAAAAATCAAAAACTTTGTTAAAAATCATGGTCTTGACGTTTTGTCTGTCGTTATCCTTGCCGTGGTTGTCTTCTGCTGCGGATATGATTACTACCTCAGAAGCAGGACCTCGAACGACTATCGTGATGTCAACCGAACAGTGGACAACGTTGAAACAAGAATTGACAGAGCAGACAATCGAGCTAAATCAGCTCAGACAGAAATTAAAAATGCTGAGGTCCACATCCGGAGAGCAGATAAAACTTCTCGAGAGCTTACAAAACGATCTGAGCAAAACACAAGAGAACTTGATGAGTGCCAACGTCTCGTTGACGGCATGTCGAAACGAGCTGAAAGAATCCAGGGCATCATTGCAGACGTTGAAAAATCAAATCAAGACTCTGAAGCACAAACAAACCGTGACTCGTAGGCAGCGGGATGTATGGGCAGCCTTATGCGGTTTGGTACTCGTGGCAAGTGTTCGGTAATTCCGAACAGTTCAGTTGTTCAATTAGTTGTTCAATCATAATGGCAGCTGTAACCTCTGAATTTTTAGTTGTTTAATCAGTTGTTGTATAATAGGCTTAATTGAGGCGTGCATTTTGGGATACACGTCTGAGGGAGAGGCATTGTTCCTCTCCCTTTTTTCGTTTTCAAAAAACGCATATTTTGTAAATGAAGATTCCTTCGATTACAAAAATCGCATTTTTTATAATTGAACTTGTCGGGATTTCCGACAGGTTAGATCACATAAAAAGAGAGCATGTACATAATGGAATGTACGTGCTCTCTTTTCGTGTCAAAAATGGAAGTCGTCAAAAAATCGTCAAAAATAACTCAAAAAAAGCTGTAAAATCGTGCAAATAAAAAAGCAGTGCATACCGGATTTCTCCGATAAACACTGCTTTTTGTGTGTTCTTGCAAATCTGCGAAAACCTCGGGTTACTTGGAGTACAGTTCGACGATAAGAGTTTCGTTAACTTCATCCTTGTATGGAAGTTCTTCACGAAGCGGCATACGGGTCAGGGTTGCAGACCAGTTGTCGAAGCTCTTTTCAATGTATGGCAGATCAAATGTCTTCAGTTCCTGGAAGGACTGCTTGAACATTTCGTTTGCACGGTAGCCTTCACGCAGGGAGATAACCTGGCCAGCCTTTACCGGGTAGGACGGGATATCTACGCGCTTGCCATCAACGTTAATCAGACCATGATTAACCATCTGGCGTGCCTGACGGATGGAACGAGCGAAGCCAGCACGGTATACCAGGTTGTCCAGTCTTGTTTCGAGGAGGACGAGCAGGTTGGTACCGAGGACGCCATTCATTCTTCTTGCTTTATCATAATAGCGATAGAACTGTCTTTCGAGCAGGTTGTACATCGCCTTTACCTTCTGTTTTTCTGTGAGCTGAAGTCCGTATTCAGACATCTTCTTCTGACGGGTTTCAGCTGGCTGCCGTTTTAACGCTTTCGCATGACCATAAATGTTAAGGCCAAATCGTCTGCTTGTCTTAAAGCGGGGATTTCTGTTTGTTGCCATTGTGTAAGTCACCTCTTCTAAAAATTTACTATTCCGAATTGAAATAGCTTAATTATTATACCTATAAGGGGAGCTTCTTGTCAACTGCTTTTCCCGGGAGATGGCTGTACTTCTAAAAAAGCAGCATTGGCAGGAGAGATACCGCAGCATATGGGTTTTCGCGGCGCAATTATCAGGACAGCAAAACCGAATTTCTGATATAATAATAGACTGTATTATGAATCCGTCAGGAAAATCATTGAACCATCTGCTGCCCGGCGGGCAGGTTGATAGAACGGCCATGAATATTATGGCATGTATAGTGTACAAGTATATATAGTATAATATAAAGTAATGCTATAAATAAAAATCCGGGAGACAGGAGGCTTGGAAAAATGAATACGTATGAAATTTCCATTCCTGTATTTGAGGGGCCGATGGATCTCCTCATGTATCTCGTCAACAAGAACCGTATTGATATAAATGATATTCCTATTCATTTTATTACAGAACAGTATCTGGACTATCTGAATCAGGCCGGTGAATTTAATCTTCCGCTGGGAAGTGAGTTCTTTGAAATGGCGGCCAACCTGCTGTATATAAAATCCAAGACTCTGCTGCCACAGAGGCGGCAGGACGAAGAGGAGACGGAAAATCCTAAGGCGGAACTGGAACGTTCTCTGGAAGAATTCCGGCTTATGAAGGAAATCAAGAGCCGCATCAGTACTCTTATGGCTGAGGAACAACCTTATAGAACCAGGGAACCGGCAGAATTAAAGCAGGAAACCTTTAACGGCAAGATTCCACTGGCCAGACTGAATGCGGCCTTTCTTGCACTGTATGAAGAACTGGAACCGCCGCCTCAGCGCGTATTGGAAAAAGAGGAATATACACTGGATGAGGCGGTTCAGTCACTCCGGCAGGTACTTTCCACAAGGAAAAAAATGAGAGTCCATGTGTTCCTGGGGATGCAGCACACCAGACTCAGACTGGCTGTGTCGCTGGTAGCACTGCTGGAAATGATACGCGTAGGACGGGTACTTCTGGAGGATACGGAAACAGGACTATATATCAAGGAGATTGCATGAGAGGAATAGAAAGAACAGCGGCTGCACTGGAAGCATTTCTTTTTATTAAAGGAAATCCGGTGACCATGAAGGAAATGGAAGAAGCACTTCATGAAAATGAAGCGGCCGTGCGGGAAGCTTTGCACATACTGGCTGAAAAATACAGTAAATCCGATTCAGGGATAACCCTTCATGAATCGGGAGCTGGATGGGCACTGGCGACTAAAAAAGAATATGATGCATGGCTCACAGAGACGACCGGGGAGCAGGATAGATTATCCTCTGCTGCGCTGGAAACTCTGGCTGTAGTGGCGGCCAGAGAACCGGTTACCCGGTCAGAGATAGAAAGAATCCGTGGCGTGTCCGCAGGAAGAGTGCTGGTAGTGCTCATGAACAAGGGGCTTATCGAAGAACGTGGACGGATGAATATACCTGGACGGCCCATATTATATGGAACCACCAGATTGTTTTTAAAATGTACCGGACTTTCCGATATTAATGAATTAAGAAAGCAATGGAAGTCCCTGCCGCAGGAAGGAGTATTATTTTGAAAGAAAGACTGCAGAAAATCATCAGTCATGCGGGTATCTGCTCCCGGAGAAAGGCAGAAGAACTGATAAAAGGCGGAAAGGTCACAGTGAACGGGGTACGTGTTACCGAACTGGGCAGTGAAGCAGATGTAAGAAAAGATAAGATTGTCGTGCTGGGAGAACCGATTCGACCGGAACGCCTTCGTTATTTTCTGCTCAATAAACCGGACCGTGTCATTACCAGCGTATCGGATCCACAGGGAAGACGTACAGTGATGCAGTATTTCCCTTCTGTACAGGAACGGATTTTCCCAGTAGGACGTCTGGATTACCATTCGGAAGGGTTGCTTATCATGACAAATGATGGGGAACTGGATAATATCCTTACCCATCCAAGCCATCAGGTTCAGAAAGTGTATGATGTCACGGTGCGCGGAAAGTTTTCTGATGCCCTGGCAGCTAAGATGAGCAAAGGGGTAAAACTGAAAGATGGAACCAGAACGGCCCCCTGCGAAGTGGAAGTCCTTTCATATGAAAAGGATAGAAACCGTACCCACATCCGCATGACACTTCATGAAGGGAAAAACAGGGAAATCCGCCGCATGATGGAAGCATTCCATTATCCGGTGTTTAAATTGGAACGGATTCAGTATAGTTTCCTGACATTGGACGGAGTGGCAAGGGGAGAATCCCGCCGTCTTACCCATGAGGAGGTAAAGAAGCTCTATGAACTCCACGGCTAAAACTATTGCGGTTGTCGGAGGCGGTGTTGCCGGCCTTCTGGCTTCCATTACGGCGGCATCCCGGGGAGCCCATGTCATCCTCTTTGAAAAGATGGATCGGGTGGGTCTGAAGATGGGGATTACCGGAAAGGGCAGATGCAACCTGACCAACGCTCGGCCGATTGATGAATTTATCGGCATGACACCTGGAAACGGCAAGTTCCTTTACAGCGTATACAACCGGTTTGACAACGAAAAATTACTGGATCTGTTTCACACCTGGGGACTCAAAACCGTAGTGCAGCGCGGGGGAAGGGTGTTCCCTGCCAGTGAGGACGCGCAGGAAGTCCGCCATCTGTTTATGAGAAAGCTGAAAGAATACCGGGTGGATGTACATCTGAAAGAACCGGTACAGCACATACTCTCCCGGGATGAAGCGGTCTGTGCGGTAGTGACAGAACGGAATACCTATGCGGTGGATGCGGTTATTCTGTGTACCGGGGGTAAATCGTATCCCCGTACAGGATCTACCGGAGATGGATATACCTTGGCGCGTGAACTGGGACACAAGGTCACAACCCTGCGGCCGGTACTCATTCCTTTTGTTACGGAAGAATCCTGGTGCCGTGAACTTCAGGGACTTTCTCTGCGCAATGTCAATCTGTCAGTATCTACCGGAGGACGACGCAAGGCGGAAGCCATGGGGGAAATGATGTTTACCCATTTCGGTATTACAGGACCTATAGTGCTTTCTCTGAGTGACAGCGTTTCCCTGTGGCTCTCCCGGGGATATGCTGTGACAGCGGAACTGGATATGAAACCGGCGCTGGATCAGGAAAAACTGGATCGCCGGGTTCTTCGTGATTTGGAAAAGTATCATCTTAAGCAGATGGCCGGCGCATTGCAGGATTTACTTCCTCACCGTATGGTGGATGTCGTCCTGTCTCTGGCGGGCATTCCCAGAGATCTGCCGGTGGCTGAACTAACTAAAGGGCAGCGGCAGAGTCTGGTATATACGTTAAAACATATGAAACTTACCATTTCCGGGACACGTCCTATCGAAGAGGCCATTGTTACCGGAGGCGGTATATCGGTGAAGGAAATCAACTCCAGCACTATGGAATCTAAGATATGCAGGAATCTTTATTTTGCCGGAGAAGTGATGGACATACATGCGTTTACCGGCGGATATAATCTGCAGGCGGCATTCTCTACCGGATATACAGCCGCAGTTTCAGCAACAGGGGGAGATAAGGAATGAAAAAACTGGCAATAGCGATTGATGGGCCGGCCGGCGCTGGCAAGAGCAGCGTTTCCAAATTGTTGGCTAAGGCATTAGGGTATACCTATCTGGATACCGGAGCTATGTATCGCGCGGTAACCTATGAAGTCATGAAAAAAGGACTCACCGACAAGGGGGAGATTGCACACATGGCGGAAGGGCTCAACATGGAAGTGGCCCCTGGTGAAGAAAGTATGCATGTGCTGATTGACGGAGAGGACATCACCGCCTGTCTGCGTACGCCGGAAGTCTCGGCCAGAGTCTCTGAAATCGCGGCTATAGGCGGAGTCAGAACAGCTATGGTGACACTGCAGAGAAAGATTGCGTGCAAAGGCGGCATAATCCTGGATGGACGGGATATTGGTACAGTGGTCCTACCGGATGCGGATCTGAAGATTTTCCTGACCGCGTCGGTAAAGAAGAGGGCTGAACGACGTTTTGAAGAATTCCGTAGCAAATATCCGGATATAAGGCTGGATGAAGTGGAAAAGGAAATTGAAACCAGAGACTGGAAAGACAGTCACCGGGAAGTATCACCACTCAGACCGGCGGAAGACGCGGTTCTGGTAGATAACAGTGATATCACACTGGAAGAAACGGCACAGCTTCTTATGGGTATGGCGGAAAAGAAGGAAAACGGTAATGGGAAGTAAAAAGAATACACATACGATTCTGTATCCGATCGTGCGCAGTGTGTTAAATGTTATTTTCTATAAGGGGTTCAAACTGCATGTGGAAGGGCAGGAGAATATACCGGCCACCGGTGCCATCATTGCGGCACCAAACCATAAGAGTGACTGGGATCCGCCACTGGTGGGAATCGCGTTTCCCAACCGGGTCATCCATTACATGGCCAAAGAGGAACTGTTTAAAAATCCTGTGTTCGCATGGATTTTGAGACTGTTCGGCACATTTCCTGTTAAGCGTGGTGCGGTAGATACCGGCGCCATTATGCGCGCTGTGCGTGAACTGAAGCAGGGAAATATACTTGGAATCTTCCCGGAAGGCACAAGAATAAGGAAAGATGGGCTGGGCAGGTTCCATTCCGGGATGGCATCCATTGCCATGATGGCCGGAGTGGATATTCTGCCGATTGCCGTCCTGAATTCCAGGGAGCTTCCACATACCACGGAACCTCCGGCGGTCCTGATCGGCCGGCCAATCCATGTAAAGAAACAGAAGCCGGACAAGGCCTCCATTGAGGCAATCAATCAGCAGGTGCGGGCAGCTATTGAGCAGATGGCAGAGGAATATCGGAACCGGCAGAAAAACTGAAATTGATGAAAGGTTACTTAGTATATGGAAATAATTAAGGCCCGGGTCATGGGTTTTTGCTACGGCGTAAAAAGAGCTATGAAAATTGCGACGGCGGCAGCGGAAAAAAACGGAAGCGCAGTAACGCTGGGGCCTCTTATTCACAATCCGCAGGTGGTCAACCGGCTGGAAAAAGAAGGGGTTCATTCCGTAAAAAGCTTAAATGATGTAAAAAATAAAGAAATTGTAATTATTCGCTCGCATGGTGTGGGTCCTTCGTGTTATAATGACATTAAGTGCAAAAATCTGACACTGGAAGACGCCACATGTCCTTTTGTAAAGCGCAATCAGGAAATAGCGAGAGTGCTTTCTCATGAAGGGCATCAGATGATACTCATCGGCGAAAAGAACCACCCTGAATTAAAGAGTGTGGCAGCATGGGTTGAAGGAAAGCATCCTATCATTATAGAAGATATGAGTGATGTGGACGCGATGCCTCAGCTGGATGAAGCGCATATTGTAATTCAGACGACTTTCTCTATTGCACTGGCAGAACAACTGATTGCCGCTATCTGCAGAAAAGTAAAAAAAGCAGAGGTGCACAGGACAATCTGTCAGGCAACTTCAGAAAGACAAAAGGCGGCTCAGGAGCTGGCGGGAAAAGTGGATGTGATGATTGTTATAGGCGGCCGCAACAGTGCCAATACAGGCAGACTTGCGGAAGTCTGCCGAGCAGCAGGCGCTGTGACACATCATATTGAAACCGCGAAGGAACTTCGCGCAGAGTGGTTTCATAGCCAGGATAAGGTTGGCATAACCGCCGGTGCATCGACACCGGACTGGATCATAGAGGAGGTATTTTTTATTATGGAAGACATGGGTAAAATGCTGGAGATGGAGGAACAGAACCTCGATTATAAGAAGGGCGACGTTATAAATGGTGAAGTTATCGAACTGTTCGATAACAAAGCTTACGTTTCCTTCGGCTATAAGACAGAAGCTGTTCTGCCGATTCATGAATACTCTTACCCGGAACCGGCATCCCTGAAGGACGTTCTGAAGGTTGGCGACCCAATTAAGGCTGTTATCGTAAATGCAGTCAGAGAAGACAACCCGATTTACATTTCCAAGATTAAGCTGGACAGACTGGCTGAATGGGATGACGTAGAAGCAGCATTTGAAAAGGGTGAACCGGTTGAATGCGAAGGTATTGAAGCTATTAAGGTTGGCCTTCTCGTTCAGATTAATTCTCTCCGCGGCTTTATTCCGTTGTCTCAGGGTGATTTGAGATTCGTTCATTCCCTCTCCAACCTGGTAGGGAAGAAGTTTATGGCTAAGATTCTTGAAGTTGATCGCGCTAAGAACCGTCTGGTTCTTTCCCGTAAGGCAGTACTGGAATCCCAGCGTGATGAAGAACTCAAGGTTATTGAAGAAGCTTACAATAACGGAGATACCCTGCAGGGAACAGTTAAGAAGATTATGCCGTACGGTGCTTTCGTAGGAATCAACGGAGTTGAAGGTCTGCTTCACATTTCCGATATTTCCTGGAAGAAGATTGGCAAGGTAGAAGACGTTCTCCAGCCAGGCCAGGTTATTGATGTGAAGATTAAGTCCTATGACCCGGAAAAGCAGAGAATTTCCTTCACTCATAAGGAATGCATCCCGAATCCATGGGAAACATCTATCCATGACCATGACGTTGACGATGTAGTTGACGCTAAGGTTGTTAAGATTCTTGAATTCGGTGCAATTGTTGAACTGGATGACGGCCTGACCGGACTGCTCCACATCAACGAAATGACCCGCGATCACAACAAGAAGCCAAGCGATATCGTCGCTGTAGGTGATGTGATCAAGGTTCGCATCATTGGAATTGATGAAGACCGTAGAAGAATCAGCTTCTCCCTCGTAGAAGCAGCTGACCATGATGCAGCAGAAGACGCTGAATAATCAACTGATTATATAGTGTCTGCCAGACATGGTTCTGGCAGCAGGTGAGTGTGTCTATTTACATCACGTGGATTGACAGCTCCTGCTACAGTTTAGAATGAAAAGAAGAATGCGGGAGTCATTGTGCAGTAATGGCGATGGCTGCCGCATGTCTTTTTTTGCAGGTAAAACAATAAGTTGGGATATGTGCAGACAGAATCTGTCTGCATTGTCCTTATAGAAAGGAAAATGAAATGAGCAAACCTTTTGTTGCCATAGTAGGGAGACCAAATGTTGGTAAGTCCACTCTGCTGAACGGGCTTGCACAGCGTCGTGTATCTATCGTAGAAGATATTCCAGGCGTTACCAGAGACCGCATTTACTGTAATGTGCGCTGGTTGGATAAGGAATTTACGATGATTGATACAGGCGGCATTGAATTCCGAAACAAGGCTGATCAGATTGTCGATGGCATCAGAGAACAGGCTGAACTGGCCATGGAAGAAGCAGACGTCATTCTGTTTGTAGTGGACGCAAGAGCTGGCATTACCAAAGATGATATGACTATTGCCAATATGCTCAGAAGAACCGGAAAGCCGGTAGTGGTAGCAGTCAATAAGGTGGACAGCGAAAACCTGGAAATGGAAGTTTATGAATTCTATTCCCTGGGGCTCGGTGATCCTATTGGGATTTCTGCGGTTAACCATCTGGGATTTGGCGACCTGCTGGATAAGATTACGGAAGGTTTCCCGGACAATACCGCTGAAGAAGGGGAAGATATCATCCGTACGGCTATTATTGGCCGTCCTAATGTAGGCAAGTCCACACTGGTCAATTCCCTGTTGGGATATCAGCGTTCCCTGGTGGCCGATGAAATGGGAACTACCCGCGATGCGGTGGACTCCATCTGGCATTATAAGGGGAAGGATTTTATCCTGGTAGACACAGCGGGAATGCGCCGCAAAGGCAAAATTAATGAACCGCTGGAGAAGTATAGTGTCATCCGTTCCATCAAGGCTATTGATAACTGCGATGTAGCTGTCCTCATCCTTGACGCTAAGGCAGGGGTTACAGAACAGGATAAGAAAATAGCAGGATACGTCCATGAAGCAGGCAAAGGTCTGATTTTCATGGTTAATAAGTGGGATCTGATTGAAAAAGACAATCATACCATGAATGAATTCAATAAGCAGATTCGTGATGAACTTGTATTCGCTCAATATACACCTATCCTCTATGGTTCAGCTCTGACAAAACAGAGAATCAACCGATTGGGCGAGATGATTTTCTTCGTGGCAGAACAGCAGAGCATGCGTATTTCTACCTCGGTTCTCAACGACCTGCTTGAAGATGCCAAGATGATTAATCCGCCGCCGGCTCATGCAGGCCGTGTGGCTAAGATTTATTACATGACACAGGTAGGAATCAAACCGCCTACTTTTGTACTGTTTACAAATGATGCGACTTTGATTCACTTCTCTTATGTCCGGTTCATTGAAAACCGTCTGAGAGAATCTTTCGGATTTGAAGGTACGCCTATCCGTATTATCGTCCGCAGTAAAAAGGATGGTGAAGAGCTGTGATCGCTCTTTGCTGGATTGTACTGGCTTATCTGATTGGTGCCGTTCCAAGCGGATATATTATCGGAAAAGCGTTCTATGGCATTGATTTAAGGACGCGTGGAAGCGGAAATATAGGAGCGACGAACGCTTACAGGGAACTGGGGATGAATGCTGCTGCTGCAGTGTTTATCTGTGATTTCCTGAAAGGTGTCCTGGCCGTATGGATTGGCGGGAGCACTCCGCTGCTGGCACTGGCGTGTGCGACCGCAGCCATTGTGGGAAATGACTGGTCTGTATTTCTGCATTTTAAAAGCGGAAAGGGCGTGGCCTGTGGTGTAGGGGCATTTACCTTTATCTGCCCATGGGCAACCCTGTCAGCTTTTGTTGTGTGGTTGCTGGTCTTCCTCATGACCAGGATTGTATCTCTTGCCTCCATTGTAGCGGCACCTGTGGTGGTACTTGTTATTTACCTGGCCCATATGCCGATGGAATATGTGATATTCAGCGCACTGGCAGCGGCCATCATTATTGGAAAACATCATTCCAATATCCGCAGACTTCTCGCAGGAGAAGAAAAGAAAATTACTCGTGATAAATAAGAGGCTGCTTATGAAGATTTCTATGATTGGTGCAGGTGGATGGGGTATTGCCATGATTACCCACCTGGCACATTTACATAAGGATGTTACCCTCTACTGCAGAAACCCTGAAACTGCAGAAGTGCTTAGAAAGACCAGAGAAAGTAAGGACTATCTTCCAGGAGTGAAGATTCCGGAGCATGTGCGGATCACTGCTGATCTTAAGGAAGCAACGGAAAAGATGGACTGTCTGGTGTTGTGCACTCCTTCCAAAGCGGTAGAGCAGATGGTGGAAGCCATGGCGCCCTGGGTAAAAAAAGACGCGGTAGTCGTATGCGCTTCGAAGGGGCTGGCAGCTGGCACTGGCCGCTGTCTTTCCACTGTGATTTCAGAGAAGTTACAGGGAATAACGGATAATATTGTGGCCTTATCCGGACCGAATCATGCCGAAGAAATAGGTAAGGGGCTCCCAGCCGCTACCGTAGTGGCATCAGAAAAGGAAAATGCGGCACGCTTTGTACAGGATATTTACATGTCTCCCAAACTTCGGGTATACCGGAGTAACGATATACTGGGCGTTGAATATGGCGGAGCGTTGAAAAACATCATAGCCATTGCCTCAGGGGTTCAGGATGGTCTTGGACTGGGAGATAACTGCAAAGCGGCATTAATCACCAGGGGACTGGCAGAAATTCAGCGGTTTGGTGTTGCTTTTGGCGCCAAGGCGGATACATTTTATGGCCTTTCCGGTGTAGGAGATCTGATAGTGACCTGTACCAGCAGCCACAGCAGAAATTACAATGCCGGGCTGAAACTGGCGGCAGGAATGACCAAGGAACAGATTACCGGCGGGACACGCATGGTGGTGGAAGGATTCCGGACAACGGAAATTGTCTATCCTATGGCGAAAAAATATGGTATTTCCATGCCGATTACAGAAGAAATCTACCGCCTCATGCATGGACAGCATACGGCGGTAGAAGCTCTGGAATGCCTGATGACCCGGGCTAAGAAATCAGAAGACGGAATAGACATGCAGTAATCCCGAATATTTTCAGGTAACCGCGCAGGGCCTATGCTATAATTAGATTATCGGGTAATTTTATATATTGGAGTCAGAATAATGCTTCGTATTATTGCGGGGAGTGCCCGTGGTACCGTGCTTGAAGCCCCCAGGGGAAGAAATACCAGACCTACATTGGGAAGTACAAGGGAAAGTATCTTTAATGTATTGGCTAATGTGGGTATAATAGATACCAGAGTTCTTGATATTTTTGCAGGAACCGGTGCGTTGGGACTGGAGGCGTTAAGCCGGGGTGCCGCAGAGGCAATTTTCATCGATAAAGCTACCGGCTCAATTATCAGAAAAAACGCGAAGAAATGTCATGTAGAGGATAAAGTGAAAGTTCTTGGAGGCGACGTCATGCGTTCGCTGGCATCCCTGCAGGGACAGACTTTTGATTATCTGTTTATGGATCCGCCTTATGACAGAGGCTTCATAAACAAGGTGATACTTGCACTTTTTACATACCAGCTGGTAGATGAAAATTCAATGCTCATTGTTGAACACACAACAAAAGAGCCTATTGACTGGAATTCCGTGGCAGACAAATGCTCTGTGTGGAAAGAAAAGAAAAAAGGAGCGACGGTAGTATCTTATTTACTTTGTCGCCGGCAGGAGAATCTATGAAATTGGCAATTTATCCAGGCAGTTTTGACCCGGTTACCTATGGACATTTAAATGTCATTGAACGAGGCGCACAGATTGTGGATCGCCTGATTGTAGCAGTGCTGGATAACCCGAGTAAACATTCCATGTTTACCATGGAAGAACGAGTGGACATGTTAAAACAGGTAACAAAGCACATTCCCAATGTGGAAGTGGACTGTTCACATGGTCTTCTGTATGAGTACGCAAAGCAGAAAAACTGCCAGCTGCTTATCCGGGGAATTCGTTTCTATGCGGAATTTGAATCTGAGTTCCAGCGGGCACTGTTATTGAAGAAGCTGGATCCAAAACTGGAAACAATGTTCTTACCTACGGAAAGCGAGTATTCGTACCTGAGTTCCAGTGTGGTTAAGGAGATTGCTTCTTTTGGTGGCGATATCCGACAGATGGTTCCACCTTATGTCGAGAAAATGATTCAGAAGAGATTAAAGGTTCGATAAGCGAGGTATGCGTAATGGAAACAAGAAAATTATTGGAAGAACTTGAAAATGCCGTATTAAACGCTTCAGATGTACCATTCACTAATAAAAAGATGGTAGATAAGGAAGAAGTGGCCCGTATTATAGATGCAATTAATCAGTCATTGCCAAATGAACTGGAAAGCGCAAAGCGTATTGTGGCAGATAAGGAAAGAATCCTTCTGGATGCGGAAAAGAAAGCGGATGATACCATTGCTCAGGCAAAGGATTACATCGCCAGAATCACAGAAGAAAGCGAACTGGTAAAACAGGCGCAGGAAAGAGCAAACCAGATTCTGGACGCAGCCAACAAATCAGCGGATGAACTGCGCACCAGCTCCGTTACCTATGCTACCGATGTGCTGAAGTATGTTGAAACCAACATGGAAAACGTGCTGGACAGTCTCAAGAAAAACAGACAGAGTCTGATTGATTCTAATGCACAGCCGGCTTCTTACGACGATTCGCATGACGAACATTGATATACGCATGAAAAAGGAGGATATAAAGGAAATTAATTTTTCTTTTGTATCCTCCTTTTTTCTGGCTGGATGGGGTCTATCTTTCAGGCAGATTAGCCGTATCCGGCAGTCAGGGATAATAAAATAATGGTGACAGGAAGGGGACCTGTCACCGAATGTATGAATCCAGGGGGGAGGATTAATATGTTCTGGAAAACAGAAGATGGAGAAGTGGATAAGCGCTGTTTGTTTCTGGTACTCCTGCTTACAGGAGCCATAGTGGCAGGCGGGCTGTATATCTGCTCTCCTTTTTTTGATGGAAGTGGGGAAGAGGTACCTGCGGAAGAAAGTATAAGTCTGGAATCGGAAAAGGAAGAGCCGGAACTGCTTGTGTACATTACCGGGGCAGTAAAGTATCCGGGAGTATACAAAGTCGCCGCGGGGAGTCATGTATATGATGTGATTCATGAGGCAGGCGATATATTGCCTTATGCCGATACCGCGTCCATTGATCTGACGGAGAACGTGGTTAACCACATGCAGATTGTGGTGAAAACCGATTTGGCAGGGCAGGGAGCACTGGCAGATGGTAAGGTCAATATCAATACGGCCACCGGTAAAGAACTGGAAACCCTGTCAGGTGTCGGAGAGGCAACCGCTTCAAAAATCATTACCTATCGTAAGGAACATGGACTGTTTACCTGTAAGGAAGATTTAAAAAAGGTTCCGGGGATAGGGGATGGAAAATTTAAGAAACTCGAAGACAGCATAACCTTATAATCGGGGAGAATAAAAGCAGACACGAGATTCGTGTCCACATTCCTTTAAATTTAAGTAATCCTGCCGGATTTCCCTTGAATATCGGGATGAAAGGGAATCGGATGGATTCCTGGGCCGTATTGGGATGGCAGCTTGTACACATAAGGAAAAGACGACTTCTCATCATCACGAAGTCGTCTTTTCCTTATGTGTATGGTTTTGTCTGAAGGAACCTTCCTACCTTTTTATGCATGAATCCAGAGCTTAACTTTGGAGAAGGAGAGGTTCTGAGCCAGCAGGTTACATGTGGGAACCAGGAACAGGTAAACCGCTGTAAGAATGCAAAGCGAAGGAGCTCCAACCGTTACCAGAGGAACGGCATCAGCAATGGACCAGGGAATCATTGGTGCAGTGACCACCGCTGTATTTTCCAGGTCAGAGGCAAACTGGGATTCATCATCTTCCAGAGGGCCACAGATCTGGCTGGTCAGCATAATGGCCAGGGACTGATTGCAGGCAATGGTTCCTGCAAAGAGGGATACCAGAAGAATAGCGGCGAAAGGAGAAATCTTTTCACTGAGCTGGATAATGAGGTGCTGAATATTATCCAGGAATCCAGTACCGTCAAACATACCGGAAAAACTGGAAGAAATGCAGACAATGCCTATAACGTTGAACATGGAAATCAGTCCGCCGCCACCCATAATCTGAGTTAGGTCGGCATTAGCCGGATGGAAACCGGAGAAAAGAAGCTGCGGAATGACTGAAACAGAGAAGCCCTGAACAAACACAGTGACCAGAATGCCGATGGCTGTGCTGATGGCCAGTGTAAGTTTAACGTTTACCCGGCACAGCGCGAAAATCAGTACGGCGATAACTGGGAGCATAGTGACTGGACTCATCACATAATTCTGAGCCAGAAGGGTGCGTGCTTCATTGGACACACCGGACGCGTGTACCTGAGTACCCAGGACCAGATAAATAATACAGGTCAGAATAAAAGGAATAGCTGCGGTCTTAAACATCCGCTTGATGTTATCCAGCTGATCGGTATGAGTCAGTGTGCTTACCAGAAGACAGCTGGTGGAAACCGGAGAGCAGCGGTCACCGAAATATACACCGGCCAGCATAGCGCCGCCGGTATAAAGAATCGGTACACCCATGCTGTTGGCCATGGTGATACAGATTACACCGATAGTGGCCGCGCTGCCAAAAGCGGTTCCGATGAGGAAGGAAACCAGACAGCAGAGCAGGAAGGTAACGATAATCATACTCTGAGGGGAGCACAGAGCGGAAGCTTCATACACAATATAGGCAATAGCTCCGCAGGAACGCCATACCGCGGTAAGCATGCCGATAAGCATAAAGGTAATCAGCACAGTCCGGACTACGGCAATACCATTCTTGCAATATAAAAGCATCTGCTTTACACTCTTGCCCTTGTGAAGTCCATATCCGAAGAACATGACCCAGCCCGCAAACAGGGCAATGAACATGGAGTGTCCGGATAAGACGCAGGTGATAAGAATAGCAGCAAATGCGAGTAATAACAGGGGTTCCATATTTGTCTCCTTAATCAGCTATGACGAATCTAATTTCATAACCTATTATAAAAGCATCAATTACAGGATACAAACTGAAATAATGCGGTATAATATACAGAGAATTCACTGTAGGAGGAATTATGCATCTATTACCCATGTATTATTTCAAAGTGGTCGTCAAAAACAGAAGTATCAATAAGGCGGCCCAGGAACTTCATATTACCCAGCAGACGCTGAGCGCGCACATGAATTCAGTGGAAAAAGAACTGGGATGTGTCCTTTTTACACGGAGTCCACATTTTCAGCTGACTTATGAAGGGGAGAAATTTTATCAGTATGTTAAGGCCATTACCGGAACCTATGAATCCATGCAGAAGGAATTTCAGCTGCTGGCCAGAAACGAAAGCGGAGTCCTTCGCATAGGAATCGCCCATACGCGCAGTCACGCGCTGATACCGAGAGCAGCCAGGAAATTTATACCGGAGCATCCGTATATACGCCTGGATTTGCAGGAACTGTCCAATGACGGTCTTATCAGCGGGCTGCAGGAAGGGGAACTGGATCTGGCCATTGGGGATATTCCGCTGGATAGTCCGGACTATGCGGCGCAGGAACTGTTTAAGGATGAGATACTGCTGGTTGTTTCGGGAAACTATGTGGATGAGTCTTCCACCTATACGCAAGTCCTGAGCCGGGTGCCGTTGCTGGTTAACCACAGAGAGGACGTGCCTGGTCGTATTGCCAGCATGATTCTAAAGGAAAATGGAATTGTTCCTAAGATTGCGGCTTCTTCTGATAATACGGAAACGCTTCTGGATATGTGTGATATGGGGCTGGGAGCCTGTTTCTGTTCCGAGATGCTGTTCCGCTTCCACAAAGATACCAATCAGGAAGATAATGGGAAGGTCAGGATATTTCATACCGGAGTGACTTATTCCATTGTGGCGGCGTATCAGAAAACGGATGTCATGTCACATCTGATTAATTCATTTATTAAGGATTTAAAATAAATAAGGCCGGCTGTGGGGACAGCCGGCAGGGGTGGGGATTATGGGGAACATTATGCGCTACGGGCTGCTGTGGGCAGCGACCGGCATGGCAGCTGGAATTCTTGCTTTTTCAGAATTTTCGCTGTCCTGGGGAATACTGGTGGTTTTGTATGGATTATGCTGGGGGATATTGCTGGCGGCCTGGCGTCTTAAACAGGTCACAGCGGTGGTTTGTATCTGTGCCGTGCTGACGCTCCTGACCGGATATGCCCGCATGGGACTGGAACAGAGAGTATGGGAAAAGCAGGCCCATTGCCTTTCCGGGAGTGAAGGTACATACCAGGTGGTTCTGAAAGAAAAGCCTTCTCGCAGTGTATACAAATCCGGAGATATGCGGGGGCTGGCTGAACTGGAAAAAATTGCCTATCCGGATGGAGAGTCCAGGGATATCCATGGCAGTGTGTATATCTATTTTCCGGAAACACAGGGACCTGTTTTACTGCCTGGGGACAGATGGTATGTAAAGGGAGCGCTCAAACCGGTAAGGCTGTACAGAAATCCGGGAAAGATTAATCTGGCCGGCAGGTATCAGAGTAAGCGGCTTCTGGGAAAAATATATGTGGAAAATCCGGAGGAGATGAAGGCCGGCGGCGTATCCGGTAAATATGGCATGCTCCGTCAGGCGGAAATATGGAAAGGAAGGCTGAGAGCGTGCTTTTACCGCGCCATGGATAAGGACCATGGTCCGATCATGATGACGTTGCTGTTTGGCGGAAGTTACGATGAGCTGCCGGAAGGGGTGATCCAGTCTTTTTCGGATACAGGTATCGTACATATCCTGTCAGTTTCCGGGTCTCATATCTCGCTGGTCCTGTCGTTCCTTACTCTGGCCGGACGATGGGTGAGGCTTCCGGAAAAAATCATCATCCTTCTGTCCATTACCGGTGTGCTGGGGTATTCGGTTATGGCCGGATGGGTACCTCCGGTAATCCGGGCAGTTATCATGGGGATACTGTCTGCCGGTGGACTGCTCTTTAACCGGGATAAGGACGCGTTAAACCTCCTCGGCGCGGCGGTGCTGTGCATGCTGCTCTGGAACCCGCTTCTTCTTTATGATGTGAGCTTTCAGCTTTCGGCCGGCGCTTCTCTGGGCATACTCCTGTTTTACCGGCCCGCAGCAGGACAGCTTAAACAGATTTCCTGGATTCCCCGGTTCATCGCAGAAGGCATCGCCCTGTCCGTTTCGGCGCAACTGATTACGATTCCGCTGGTCTTATATAATTTTCACCGGCTTCCATCGTATTTCATCCTGTCCAATCTCTGGGTGACCCCGTTTCTGGAATGGGCTATGCTTCTTGGGCTGGGAGCTTCCTTCAGCCTGTTTACCTGTCTTCCTCTGACCGGGATATGTCTGCAGGCGGCGGATTTCTTTGTGGGACTGGCGGTAAAAAGTAATTATATTATCGCCGGTCTGCCGGGAGCCTCATTCCCCGTAAGGGCCATGACCTGGATGGAAATCGGATTATATTACTGGGTACTGCTTCTTCTGTTTTTTCATGATTACTGGAAAGTTCGCAGGAGAGCGGCCTATGGAGCCCTGGGGGTCAGTCTGTTCCTGCTGCTTGGAATTCTGGCAGAGACCTGGTACAGACCCTCTATGGTAGCCTATGTGCTGGATGTATCACCGGCCCGCGCTGCCGTTATCAGGGATGGGGAATCGACCGTTGTTTATGTAAAAAACGCGTCCATCGCCTTGCCTCTGGTAAGCCGAGAAACGGACTCCTTTCTGCAGTATCTGGGTGCGAAAAAGATAGATCTGCTGCTATGGGATGATACCGAAAGCAGGGAATGGTCTCCGGTGCAGCTGTCGGTGCCGATTATGAACGTATCGGCTGCCAGCGGAGAAAAACGTCAGATTACGGACCCGGTATTGCGGAGGATTTATGGGGTAAATAAAAACCGTTCCCGGTGGAGAAACGATGAAGGGCTATATGTTATGGGAACGGGTCCTTCGTGGATAGTAAGTCATGGGAAAGGCTGTCTTTTCATTGATGGCGGAAAGCTGCCTGGAGGGCGCAGGGGCGAACATCCGGTGCACTGCGCATGGATTGGCGGAGCCGGACGGTTTAAAGGGACGGTCACACATGGTAAAATAAAGAGACTGCAGCCGGAAGCGGCTGTGTATACAGGAAATAAGGGACAGCAGGCAGGAGAAGAGATGGCTTTGTTTCATCATCTGGACTGTCCTGTAAAAGATACACGGGATGGCATGGCCGTATTGAGCTATAGGAAACATTGGGAACTGGAGTAATAAATCTTGGTGAAAGAAACGAATTCAGAAATAACGGGAAGACTGAAAAACTGCTTTCTCTTTTATGGAAATGACAGCGTGTTGATTCAGTCGGAATGCAGAAAAAAAATACACAGCTATTTTAGCGGACAGGAACCACAGCCGGTTGTGTTTAATGGCACAGAAGACTATGGGGAATATATACAGGCCATTCGAGGGCAGTCCCTGTTTACATCGGATACCGCCATCATAATCAATAATCCATCATTTCTTATAAAAGCGGTTAAAGATGAGAAATCCTTTGATGGACTGCTGGAAGCCATGCGTAATATGCCTGACAGTACGCTAGTCCTGATGACACTGTCCGGAAAACCGGACAGACGATTAAAGGCGGCTAAACAGATATCCGCTCTCCTGGCGGATGGAAAGGGACAGGAATGTAATTTGCTCAGGCCGCAGAAGGCACCGGAAGAACTGATTTCCATGTTCACCATGCGTCATAAGCGGGTACCTTTTGATGTACGCCGCCTGATTACGGATACGGTCAGTGCCTGGTCGGAAGTGTCTCTGCCTATGCTGCAATCCATTGTGGACAAGGCGTGCCTCCTGGCAGGCGATAAACAGGAAATCACCATGGAAGTGATGCAGGATGCCCTGCCCGGATATATGGGCCAGCAGATTTTCCGTTTCTGCGATGAACTGATTGCAGGAAACGCGGAGTATATACTGGAAAATACCCGGCATATTTTTACCGATGTTTCCAGAGAAGTGATGAGTCTTGGCTTTTTATCCTCACGGTTTCGGCAGATAAAGATGTTTAAAGAACTGAAGAAAAACCGGATAACGGGGAAAGAACGACTGTCACTCATGGGACTTCATTCTCCCTGGCAGCTTAATCAGATTGAAAAAGAAGCAGACCGGATCAGTGAAGGAGCGGTAGACTGGTTTCTGAATGAACTGTTTGTCTTTCAGTATAGAAATCGTGTAGAAAGCGAATCGCTGAATGTGCTGGATCTGTTTCTCCGTTTCTGCGCAAGGCAGAAACGATATAAGGAACGCGTGGCGCTGTCCCGCCACAGATTTCATGGAATCAGATGAAAAGGTCCCGGAAATCATCCGGGGCAGTATCTCCATGGCAGATAATGGATGGAAGGGAAGGATTGTCTATTACAACCATGCAAAGCAGAAAGAAAAAACGAGGAGCAGGAAAGGTGTTAGCAGCACTGGCAGCGGCCATTGTCCTTACCGGACTCTGTCTGCCAGCTGCGTATTCCCTAACGGACCGGGCAATTCCGGGAGTAAGTTATAATGGCGTCCGTGTTTCCGGCATGACCAGGGAAGAGCTGGGGCAGGTGATAGAACGTCAGGCGCAGTCTGTGCCTCAGGGAAGGATTCAGCTCCATTATAAGGAAGTAAAAGAAAATATAGATTTACGGCCTCTGTCGGTACACTTGAACAAAACCGGGGAAGAAGACCGGATTCTTGGGAAAGGCAGAGAAGCCGGACTGGTGGACAACTGGAAAATATTCTGGAAATCGTTTATTAACGGCCTCATGGTTCCGGCCAGGTACAGCTTTAATGAACAATTTCTGGAACAACAGATTGCTGGGATTGTAAAAAAATATGGCGAACCTACGGAAGAAGCGAAACCGCACATTTCAGCAAATGGAACGGTGACCTTTGGCCAGGGACGTCCTTATCTGCAGATTGACCGGGAAAAGCTTTCCGGTATGCTGGTCGGGGAAATTTCCTCGGGAAGTCATAAGGATATGGAATTGCCTGTACTGGATGAAGATGGGGCTTTCCTTGATACGGAAAAGGCCGCCAGGATAAATCACGTACTGGCCAGCTATACCACTACGTTTGCCCTGAATCCGAATCGAAGCAATAACATCCGTCTGGCAGCGGAAAGTATAAACGGAGAATATATCCCACCCGGTCAGACATTCTCGTTTAACCGGGCCACAGGAAAACGTATCGCGGAAAGAGGATATAAGGAAGCTCCGGTCCTGATAGCGGGAAAACTGGTACCAGGAGCCGGCGGTGGAGTATGTCAGGTCAGCACTACACTTTTTAATGCCGTACTCCTTTCCGGACTAAAGGTCCGTTCCAGAAGCAATCATTTCAGCCCGGTGCATTATGTACCACTGGGAAGGGATGCTACAGTAGCTGATGGAATCATTGATTTCCGGTTTATTAACAGTCTGCCGCATCCGGTATATATCTACGCGAAATATGAACCTGGACGCCTTACGGTATATCTGCTGGGCAATGAACTGGATACTCCTTCCGCGGCAAGTGTTGCGGAAACACAGAAAGAGACGATACCGCATGGTACCGTGGAAAAATCTGATTCGCAGCAACAGGCAGCCCGCACTGTGGAAAAAGGACATGATGGATATCGCGTTACGGTGAGCCGTAAGGTGGAGTGGCCGGATGGGCGGACGTTGACAGATTCATTCCGCTCTGAATATAAGGCGGTCCCGGATGTAATCATCCATGGAAATCCATCGGTACAGCCGGATAAGACGGCACGGAAACAGATGACAGGGACTAATGTGAAGCAGGAAACGGAAGGTACACAGAAAGAAAAACAGAAAACCGTTTCTTAAAAAGGAGAAAGTAAATGGGGAAATATCGCCTTAAGGTAAAAGGCGGAAAAATGCCTTTTACCTTTATGGAAATTGATACTGACTGCCACGCGTGGTATATCCATGCGGATAGTACCGAAGCGGCAGTCCGTTGTTTATGTGATATGGCCGGGGAACTGCAGGGAATAGATTCCTTTTATGTCAATGGGGATGACGTTACAGAAAAAGTAGCGGACGCCTGCCTCCGGATTATGCATCAGAGACAGCAGGAAGCCAGTGATATACCGCTGCCGGAAGACGAAGATTATCTGGGAGGAGGTATGGACCTGTCCATGCCTCCTCTGGGGGAACCAGCTGACATTCCGGTGGTACCTACGCTGGATGATATCCGAAAGGCGGAATCAGCAGCTGGCCCGGCGCCGGAAAAACAGGAGAATTCCATGCCTTCTGTGTCAGCTCTGCCTTCTGATCTGCCTAAACTGTCTAATGTTATGCCAGAAGCCATGGTGGTGAGACACAGTGCTCCGGCAAAGGGCAAAACGGAAAATTCCGGTGACATGCTCATCGGAAAGAAGGCTATAAAAGGGAAGATTACCAAGGTCAGAGATCTGCATGGGGAAATGGATAATGTGGTACTAAACGGTACGGTGGTATCTTCAGAATTCAGAGAACTTCGTGACAACCGCCTGATTTTCACCATGAAATTTGCCGATGATACCAACGGAATCAACTGCAAAAAATTCTATGATAGTGCCGATGACGCAGCAGGCCTGGTAAAGGCTATGGAAAAGGCGAACGGCATGCCGGTTAGGGTCAGCGGCAATGTGCGCCTTGATAAATATACCGGAGGTTATGTTCTGAACATCCGGCAGATGGAAAAGAGTTCTCTGGAAAAAATCAGTCATGAGGATAATTATCCGGAGCCCAGAGTGGAACTGCATCTGCACACTAAGATGAGCCTGGATGGTCTTATCGACCTGAAGCAGGTGATTAAGACCGCGGCGGCATGGCATCATCCGGCTATCGCCATTACCGATCATGGGGTTATTCAGGCATTCCCGAAGATTCAGGATCTGGCCCGCCAGTTTGATCAGAAGGTCATTTATGGCATGGAAGGCTATCTGATTCAGGATATTCCGGAGAATATTGATACAGACCGCCAGAAGTATCACCATATTATTATTCTGGCTAAGAATATGACCGGGCTTCGCAATCTGTACCGGCTGGTTACCCTTTCACACCTCAAGTTTTACCGTAAACGCCCGCTTCTGCCCAAACCTCTGCTGGAGGAACTGCATGAAGGCTTAATCTATGGCTCCGCCTGCGTAGTAGGAGAATTTTTTGAAGCGGTTCTGGAAGGCAAGTCAGATGAAGAACTCATGAAGATTGCTCGATTCTACGACTATCTGGAAGTACAGCCTGTGGGAAATAATTCGTTCTTGATTAATGACGATAAACATCCGGATATAACCAGCATTGAAGATTTACAGAATCTGAACAGGAAGGTTGTGGAAATCGGAGAAAAGACGGGGATACCGGTATGTGCTACATCGGATGCGCATTACATGTTCGCTGAAGATCAGACAAACCGGGATATCCTTCTCTCTACCTGGGAAAAGCCAGGTAAGCTGGATTCCCATCCGCCGGTATACCTGCGGACCACACAGGAAATGCTGGATGAATTTGCCTACCTTCCACCGGAAAAGGCAAAGGAAATAGTAGTGGACAACACACGGAAAATTGGGGAGATGTGTGAACGACTGGAACCTCTGGCAGAAGAATGGAAATCGTACAACCCGAAGATTTCCGGGGCCGACGAAGAACTGCTGAAAATGTGTTACGACAATGCCAAAGCCATTTATGGGGATCCGCTCCCGGATATCGTAAAGGACCGGCTGGAATCAGAACTGAAACCGATTGTCAAGCACGGGTTCGGCGTATTGTACTTCATTGCTCATAAGCTGGTTAAACATTCGAATGACCGCGGATACCTCGTAGGTTCACGAGGATCGGTAGGTTCTTCCTTTGTCGCGACCATGTCGGGCATTACGGAAGTAAATCCGCTGCCACCGCATTATGTATGCCCGAAATGCCACTGGACCAAATTCTTTACGGATGGTTCCGTAGGCGGCGGGTTTGACCTTCCGGATAAGCCATGCCCTGAATGCGGCACCAGCCTGAATAAGAATGGACACAACATTCCATTCGCCGTATTCCTTGGATTTGATGGAGATAAGGTTCCTGATATTGATCTGAATTTCTCGTCAGGCGATGATCAGGCCAATGCCCATAAATATACAGAAGAATTGTTCGGAAGAGATAATGTATTCCGCGCAGGAACTATCGCAGGTATTCAGGACAGGACGGCCTTTGGTCTGGTTAAACGTTATGCGGAAAACAGGGGACTTACCTATAATGATATCTTTATTGAAAAACTGGCTTCCGGTGTACTGGGGGTAAAACGTACGACTGGACAGCATCCGGCAGGCATCATGGTTTGCCCGAGAGATATGGATATTCATAATTTTACTCCTTTGCAGTATGCAGCTAATAAGAAGTATCTGAAGGGAGAAAACGGGGAAAAGATTCCCGGAACGATAACGACACATTTCGACTATCATTCTATTTCAGGACGTATGCTTAAGCTGGATATTCTCGGGCACGATGATCCGAAGATTATTCATATGCTTCAGCACATTACCGGAGTGGATCCGATGAAGATTCCATTCAATGATCCGGATACTATTTCCCTGTTCAGCTCTACAGAAGCTCTGGGATATACTCCGGAACAGCTTCGGGACACCATTGGGGACAAAGGTTATACTGTTGGTGCGCTGGGGCTCCCGGAATACGGGACGCCTTTCGTACGTCAGATGCTGGAAGATACAAAACCTCAGAATTTTTCACAGCTGGTACGAATTTCCGGATTTTCCCACGGGACTAATGTATGGCTGGGAAATGCACAGGACCTGATTAAGTCAAAAACTGTTAAACTGGAAGAGGCTATTTCTACTCGTGACGACGTCATGAACTATCTGATTGAACATGGGGTTAAACCTCTTACAGCGTTTAAGGTTATGGAAAATGTCCGTAAAGGGAAGGGCCTTGAAAAGGCAGATAAGACAGGTAAGATGTCGAATAACAGGGCGGAAATAGAGGCGGCCCATGTACCTAAATGGTTTATCGATTCCTGTCTTAAGATTTCGTATCTGTTTCCAAGGGCTCATGCCGTGGCCTATGTTATGATGGCGTTCCGTATTGCCTGGTTTAAGATTAATTATCCTCTGGCATTCTATGCGTCTTACTTTACCATTCGTGCTGAAGGGTCTTTCGACGCGCTTACCATATTGAAAGGATTTGAAGCACAGAAGGCAGAACTTCGCCGTATAGCAGCTCTCGACCATCCTTCCAACGTAGAAAAAGACTGTGCTACGGTCATTGAAGTGGCAGCGGAAATGTATCTGCGTGGGTATGAATTTATGCCTATCAGTCTGGAAAAATCGAGTGCTACTGAATTCCTGATTTTGGATAATAAGATTTTGCCGCCATTTAACTGTATCCCCGCTCTGGGAGAACAGGTGGCCAAAGAAATTGTGGAAGCCAGAAATGAAGCGCCTTTCTCGTCTAAAGAAGATTTACGTAAGCGGGGAAAGGTAAGTCAGAGTATTATTGATACCATGGATGAAATGGGAATATTGAAAGGACTTCCGGAAGAAGAACAGCTGAACCTGTTTGCTTTCTGATAAATGTCCGGATAATGAAAAAGCAGACATCTGTGAATTTGAAAATTCACAGATGTCTGCTTTTTCAGATGCCTTTATAATGGATAGTTCCGAACGGAAGCTTATTCCAGTCTATCGGTCATTCGTTCGGTAAGGATATCTATAACACTTTCTGTTGGCATGTCATCGCTGTCATACAAGAGCCCTTTGTGACTCTTCACAATCATGCGATCATAAAGGTTCTGTTTGACAATTTCCCGGGTAGAGGATAAGAACGCCGCACAGGCCTGATCATGATATGTTTTGGTAATAATACGGGACAGTCCCGGAGCTTTGAGTCGCTGCTGGAGAAAACGCTGATGGATAGAACGCCAGCTGATACGTTTAGGGCAGGCGCGGAGAATAATCCAGATATCGTAATTGGAAGCATGAAGATCGGAAATCAGGCGCAATACAGAATCTATATTCAAAAGGGAACACTCATATAGAAGGTGATGACGTTGCCTGATAGCCTCTTTAATCAGAAAATCGGACAGGATGTGTCCTTCTTCTCTGGTGTAAAAAGGGCAGTACTGCCCATATTTATCCTGCAATTCTTCGTAGCGTGGATGAAAACCACGGAACTTATCGCTGGATGCAATAATTACATCATCCTGCCATTCATTGACAAACATGCTGGCCATACGGCTTTTTCCTGAGCCTGGCTGCCCGGCCATAATAAACGCCATCGGACGTTTATGGCCGCCTGTTTTGTTCCATGTGGCAGCAGGCAGTACTTTTTCCTGAAACATAGTCTGTAACTCTTCTTTGCTGCAGGAACCTTCTTTTTCAATAAGTTCTCTGGTTACACGCACAGGAATATGCAGGGAAAATACCTGATCAGGCATATATTTTCTTTCGATGATATAAGCCTGATGCAGCATTTCAATCTGTTTGTCCATAGGGATATAATACCCTTTACGCATTTCTATGCGTGCCAGTTCCTGAATCGTATCCAGCCACATGGAATTCAGATAATCTAAATCTGAAAAATCAATAGTATCCCGACTATGAGTATTCCATATTAAGTTATAGACTACACGGAATATTTCCGCATTAGTTTCCAGTTGTATTTCAATAGGTGTAATATCAGCAGATTGCTGTAGTTCTCTTATTCGATGCTCTCCATAGGGCATAGCCATTACCACTTCCTTTTAGATATCATCATAACAAAGGGAAGTGGTTTTGTCTATTGTTTCGAACAGGACAGGCTTTTCATATCAAAGGTAATATAAATAATCGTCGTTCTGTTGACACGCTTCGTCAGCGCAGAGGGAATCTGCGTCAGAGAGGTAAGACTGATGATGATAGCGGAATCTGGGTACGCAGTCGCGGCGGCCAGATGGAAGGGGATGGCTGGGATAGCCGGTACAACATTTTCCAGCTGGGCTATGAGTACAGTGATACGGCTGGAAGTGTTTATGGATTCTTTGGGGAACGCGGCATAGCTTCACCTGATTATGAAACCGGAAGCGGTAAAGAACATACCCTGGCAGGCGGCATATATGGAACCTGGTATGGGGATCATGGCCGCTATACAGATATTGTGGCTAAAATTGGTCGTGATGATACAACGATTAATACTTATGGCCCTTATCCGGATAAGGCCAATTATCGCACAGGGGAACAGAGCCTCAGCATAGAGCATGGGCGGACCCTGTACCGGGGAAAGGATCGGAGCTTCTTCATTGAACCACAGGTACAGCTGGTCCTTGGGCATCTGAATGATACCTCATATTCCACAGAGCGGGGAACGCATGTGGAACGTGACTCCCTGAATAGTGCGATTGGCCGGCTGGGGATTGTTCTTGGCAAGACAAAGGATAATGGAGAACATCCTTATGACTGCTATCTGAAGGCATCCGTACTTCATGAATTCGGAGGCAGCCAGGATATCCACCTGCGGGCAGCCAACGGAGAAACTCTTGATACCCATTATGACTATGGAGAAACCTGGGTGGAAGTGGGACTGGGAGGAACCTACCGGTTTAATACCAATACCATGGCCTATATGGATGTTGAGAGGTCATACAGCAGTAAACTGACAGAAAAATGGCAGATTAACGCAGGCATTTCCTGGCAGTTCTGATAAAAATGCAGCATATAACGAGGGATACAGTGATTTGAAAAGTTACAAATCGCGTTATCCCTTGTCGCATTTTCTGAAGGCTTATCTGGATAGACAATGACAGGTTGCAGAGGGAAATTTATTTCAGCTTTTATAGTGGGTTTCCAGAACGGAAGAGAATTGACTCATCTGGGATAAGGGAATAGGTTATCATGTGGAAGTCATAGAAATGTGATATTATATGAAGTGTGTCATCGGAAGACAGGGAGTCGTCCGGTATACTTGTATACATCATTAAGAAATTACAGGAAAGACAGGGAGTGACAGAGTGTTACAGACATTTTTGCCATATGTAGTGGTGGCAGCGGTTGTTGCGTTATTTTTTGCATTCTGTTGCCTTATTCTGCTTAAGAATTCAGATAAGGAAACAGAATCTGCACATGGAAGGCAACGGCATAGAACTAATCATTATAATGAAGCAGAGCATGAGGATTCGGTACAAAAAGAATATGAGTCGGAATTAAAGGAAAGCGCAAAGGAAGCACTTGTCAGCCAGTCTCAGGATGCGGATAAGACAATCAGCCTGGAAAAAACTCAGGTTTTCCCGAAACATAAGATCAGAACTACGCATTCCACCGTGGATGACAATGAAAAGACCAGACTCTTTACAAAAGAAGAATTTACCAGTGTGCAGGATGAAGAACATCCTGCCATGGAAGATACTGAATCTTTCCGTGGGCCTGGATTCCGAATGGAACCTGAGCCGGAAATCCATGACTCCATCACGGATCCTGCGGAACTGGAAGAATATTTTGTGCGTCATTTCCTGAATCGGTATGGCTCAGTTACCAGAACGGTAGCGCAGGACGCAAGAACGGTTACTCATTACCTGATTTCCAATCTGCCGGTTACTTCACCTCGTGAAGCCTGCGATACCTTAAATCATATTATGGTCCAGGAAGCACTGCAGAACGCTCAGCGTACCTATGTGATGATGCCTGATGACATTGTCCTGGGCATGGTGAAGGATGCATTCAATGATGTGGCCATGGGGAGTCGTTCGGAAACCAGAACCATACTGGCCTATGATTCACTGAAAGCGATGCCCCGTATGGAAATGACCCATTTCCGTTCTCTGGCACTGCTTCTCCTGTTCCATTATTCACGCAATACCGGTAATGTGAATGCCCGGGCACTTCGTGAATATACACAGAAATATATTACTCCGTTCATTTCCATGCCGCTCCCGGATGAATACAGCGGATACCAGCAGCTGGAATATCTGTATTGTATTTCCCTGGAAAACAAGGAAGTTCCATTTGGACAGATTCTCCGGGATTCCTATCCACTGGTATTCTCTTTCCGCGGGTGCATGAAGAGCGAACTTACTTCCGTATACCCACACTGGAGGCCGGGAATGCTTACGGAAAGCTTATATAATTCCTACTATAAGCTGGCGGTTGTGGATGATTCCATGCTTTCCCGTTATTTTGATGAATATGAAATCGATGATTATGCTACACGGAGCAAACTGACCGCGCTCATGCATTCCCGTCCGGTTACCTATGACCGCCAGGAAATGCATCATACGCTGGAACGCATAGACAAGGACCTGGCAGTCATGCAGGACATCTGGGACAGCAGTATGCTCAGAAAATCATCACTTACCCTGATGGGTATGTACATTGCCAGGATTTATATTAGAGAAGCCATTGGGGAAGATTTTGACCTTTCTCACTGGATGTAAAAGGATGGCGTAAAAATGGGGATTTTTGATATTATCGGGCCGATTATGATTGGTCCGTCCAGCTCACATACGGCTGGTGCAGCCCGTATCGGACAGCTGGCACGGTTGATTCTGAATGATGAACTTACAGCAGCAGATATTACCCTGTATGGATCCTTTGCCAAAACCGGCCGGGGACATGGTACCGACAAAGCACTGGTGGCTGGTCTTATGGGGTATGGTCCGGACAGCATTGTAATCCGGAATGCTATTGAAACAGCACGTAAAAATGGAATTAAAATTCACTTTTTCTTTTCAGAAGAAGATGCGGGGCACCCGAATACAGCCAAAATCCTTGCGTATGGGACAAATGATCGCAAGGTGGAAGTCGTAGGACGTTCTCTGGGGGGCGGACGTGTGATGATTACGTCCATCAATGGATACGCAGTGGCGATTACCGGCGAAGAAAATACACTGCTTACTCATCATAAGGATGTACCTGGTATTGTGGCCAGTGTGAGTCGTGTTCTGGCAGATGAATATGTCAATATATCCAATATGCGCGTGTTCAGAAAGAATAAGGGCGTGGATGCAGTTATGATTATTCATACTGACGATCCTATAACCGAAGCATGCAAGCAGAAGATTCTTGCATGTAACCCGAATATAGTAAATGTAATGACATTAAAGAAAGTGTAAAAAGCGATGAAAAGTTATCATTCAATTCAGGAACTGATGGATCTGGCGGATGCAGAAAAAGTCTCACCTGGAATCATTGCGTGCCGCCTGGAAGCCGAAACTTCCGGACGGGCTTATCAGGACGTATGGAAGCAGATGGATGAAACCATTCCGGTATTCATGAAGTCCATACGCCGCGGCCTGGGGGACCACAGTAAATCAAGGAGTGGACTGGTCGGCGGCGACGCGAGAAAGCTGTATGACAAAGAACCGCTGCTGCTGGGACCTCTTGCCAAGAGAGCGGCCGCCTACGCAGTGGCAACAGCAGAAGCGAATGCCAAAATGATGTGTATCGTAGCTTGTCCGACAGCTGGCTCCTGCGGTATTGTTCCTGCGGTAGTGGCAGCGGTAGGTGAACATGTAGGGGCCAAACGCTATGATTATACCCGTGCGCTGTTTACAGCGGCCGGAATCGGCCATGTGGTTGCGGAAAACGCTTCCATAGCCGGAGCGGTTGGCGGTTGCCAGGCAGAATGCGGCACAGCGGCTGGTATGGCGGCAGCGGCAGCTATTGATCTGCTGGGAGGTACTACAGAACAGATGAAAAATGCCATTGCTCTGGCATTGAAGAATATTCTGGGACTTACCTGTGATCCGGTAGCCGGACTGGTGGAAGTGCCCTGCGTTAAGAGAAATGGATTTGAGGCTGTGCACACCCTGGTGGCTGTAGAAATGGCTATGGCGGGTATTAAAACACAGATTCCGGTAGATGAAGTAGTCGCTGCTATGGATCAAATCGGCAAACTCATGCCGGTATCCCTCAGGGAAACAAGTCTTGCCGGACTGGCTGCTACAGAAACCGGAAAGAGAATCGCGGATAAACTGAGCCGGGAGAATAAAGACTATTGATAATATAATAATAAAAAGCTCTGAAGTGGAATACATACTTTAGAGCTTTTTATTATGGGAGAAACAGGGCAAACAAAAAGACCACCGGATTACCGATGGTCTTTACAAAAAAATGGAGCGGGTGAAGGGAATCGAACCCTCGTAACCAGCTTGGAAGGCTGGCGCTCTACCATTGAGCTACACCCGCATGTGGTCGGAGCAGCAGGATTTGAACCTGCGACCCCTTGGTCCCGAACCAAGTGCGCTACCAAACTGCGCTATGCCCCGTCAACGTAAATTAGTATAGCAGGCATGAAATTTAATGTCAAATGATTTTGACGAAAAAATCATTGATTCACGTAAATTTTCATAAAATGCCATATGGGAGTGGTTAAAATTATCAGTGTTTATCGAATAAAATTCGAATTACCGCATGAAGTATCTGAGTTTCTTATAATTAAGGGCTGGTGAGGAAATGGCCTGAAACAGAGGAATCTGACCTCATTTTGTAAATATTCTTCCCCTGTAAATTCATTTTTTCGTATTTTCCTGTATACGCTAAAAATGAATTATGATATCATAAGCTAGATACAGGGAGGAGGTGTTACTTTATGTCTAGACATATCGTTACTATCAATCATAATTCACTGCAGGATACTATGAAGTTTGAAGGTTGTGGTGAATGCCAGACATCCTGTCAGTCCGCATGCAAGACCAGCTGCACAATTGGCAACCTGGCTTGCACCGAACAGCAGCAGGAAGAAGAATAATTTTCCTGACCCGCGCGGATAGGGGATAACCTGTCTGCGGATGTTTGGAGGAATTTATGCGGCGCTTTCTTCAGCGCCGCATAAATGATTACTTTGATTCACCATGACGGTGAATTTCATATATATGAGTTTGGAGGATATTGAGGATAATGAAAAGCAGTGTAGAACCAATGATTCATCGCTTTAAGCAAAATGGCATGAACATTGTTATGGACGTTAATAGTGCTATTCTTCACGTGGTGGATGATATGACCTACGATGTGCTGGCGGATTATAATGGCACAAACAGAGAAGCAGTACATAACCGTCTGGATGGGACTTATAAGGCCAGCGAGCTCGATGAAGACATGGATGAAATTGATGAACTGATTAAACAGAAGATTCTGTTTGCACCTATGGTAGATAATTATCAGCTGGCTGTATCTGAACGTCCGATTATCAAGGCACTCTGCCTCAATATCGCTCACGACTGCAATCTTCGCTGTAAATACTGCTTTGCAGGACAGGGCGGTTATGGCCAGTGGCGCATGCTTATGAGCTTTGATGTGGCACGCCGCGCCGTAGACTTCCTGATTGCGCACAGCGGTCCGAGAAAGCACCTGGAAATGGATTTCTTCGGCGGAGAACCGCTGATGAACTGGCATGTGGTAAAGCAAACAGTCGCTTATTGCCGTGAACAGGAAAAGAAGCACAATAAGCTGTTCAAACTTTCCCTGACAACCAATGGTATGCTTCTGGATAAGGAAAAGGTAAAATATCTTACCGATAACCACATCAGCCTGATTCTGTCTCTGGACGGCCGCAAGGAAATGCATGATGCTATGCGTCCGGGAGTTCATGGGGAAGGAACCTATGATCAGATTCTGAAGAATCTTCAGTACTGCGTAGCACACCGTAACGGCGAAGAATATTATGTACGCGGCACATTTACCCGCCGCAATATGGATACATTCACCGACGATGTTCTGGATATGATTGATAAGGGATTCCCTGCCGTATCCATGGAACCGGTAGTGGGCAATGAAGATGAACCATACGCCATCCGGGAAGAAGACCTTCCGGCAGTAAAGAAGGAATATGAACGCCTGGCTAATACATTCATTCAGAGAGAAGCGGAAGGAAAACCGTTCTTCTTCTATCATTTCAACATGAATCTCTGGAAGGGCCCGTGCCTCCCAAAGCGTCTTCGCGGATGCGGCGCCGGTCATGAATATCTGGCTGTAGTTCCTAATGGCGATATCTATCCATGCCATCAGTTTGTGGGCAGAGATGGATACGTTATCGGCAATGTATACGAAGGGCTGAAGAACATGAAGATGATGAAGGAATTCAGAGATAATCATGTTCTGAGCAAGCCGGAATGTGTAGACTGCTGGGCTAAGTTCTTCTGCTCCGGCGGATGCCATGCCAACAATGAATCCTATGCAGGCGATATGCATAAGCCGTATCATCTGACCTGTGAAATTCAGAAAAAGCGTATTGAATGCGCTATGATGATTCAGGCATACAACAAGATGAACAAGCCAAAGGTTATGAAGCAGCCTGGACTTGAAAAGATGAGATATTAATCAGATTAAGCGCTGATTAACCATTAAATAAAATACCGTACCCGAAAGAACCCGAACCAGGGAATTTCAGGCACGGTATTTTATATTGGCACAGGAAGACGGTTATACGTCAGACCACAGGAAATCGGAAGGGGTTCCAGAGACTATCATATCTGACCGTCTGACGATAAACGTCGGATTTCTGCCTGAGAATCCGATGGCTTCCCTTTCAGAGAAGAAGCGGTTGAGCTCACGCTCCTTATATAAGAAGTCTTCGGCTTCTGTGCAAAAAAATCGGGCAGGAATCTTTTTTACTCTGGATTTCTGTTTGCATTTCATTAACCGGATTTTTCCGTTTTATCCTCCTTGCAAACCATATGTTTTGCACAGTCTCGGGCTGAAGACCTGCGGTCCCTGAGCGAAGCTCATCTTCGCTCCTCCATGTATTCCCCTCCGGTGTAATCTGGCAGGGATTGCACAGCCCAGGGGCAAAGCGGATTTATGCCTTGCCCTTTCTTTTATAATGTTTGCGCCAATAAGCCAACTAACGTATAATTAAAGAAATAGCTTCTAAATAATTATAAAGGAGGCATTACTAATGAAAATCAGTAGAAAAATGAAAAGAGCGGCTACAGGTTGTCTGGCGGCTGCACTTCTGTGTACAGGTATAATTAACAATGTATCTGCCTTTAATCTGGGCAGTGTTTTAGGTGGGGTAGCTAAAGTTGGAGGAATCAGCTGGCTGGTAACTCAGTATGGCGATAAAATCAACAGCGCCATCAATTCCGTCATGATGAAGGAAGGTGCTGGAACAAACTATGCAACCAAAGTCGTTCCGATTGTCAGTCTTGGCAATAAACAGTACATTGGTGCAGCGCAGGTAATCGGCCCGTCTAAACAGGTGGAAAAGGTTAAGGCCGTAGGGCAGATTCAGATAGCCTGGAATAGCAGCCTGTTCCGTATTAATGGTCTTATCCCTATGGATAGTGTAAATCCGACATCTTTTTCCAGAGTGCAGGGTGTCGGTGTTTCAGCCAATATTGATGTTAAGATTTAAGGAGGCATAATAAATGAAAAAAGCGGTTTTAGCTGCAGGGATAGCATTGGTGCTCTCCTTCCCGTCCATGGCGGCGGAACCATCCACATTGACCGATCGTGCAGATCGTCTGGATGAAGTGGTATATGGTTCTATTCAGAATGGTTCTTTCCTTGAACGTATAGATTCCCTGGACACGGAAATTAACGGTTCCACAGATGAAAAGGCAGCCGAAGGACAGGGACTGGATACACGGATTGACAGATTGTACAACGAAGTGATCCGAAGTGATAATGACAGTCAGCCATCACTGGATACCCGCGTCAATACGTTGGAATATTATCTGACCGATAAGATTAAACAGGATCCGCTTTCCAGCCGTGTAGATACTCTGGATAGCACTGTTTTCGGCAAGGAACAGACTGGCGGACTGGCGTCCCGTGTCACCGCACTGGAAAAGGCTGTATATGGGGATAATCACTATGAACTGACCACAGTTACTCTTCCGGAAAATACAGTATTCAAAATTTCCCTGAACGATGAAGTCAGCAGCAAGACCAACCAGGTAGGAGATCCGGTACATTTCACCGTAGCGGAAGATGTCACTGTGGACAATGTGCTGGTTCTTCCGCGTGGTGCACAGGGTTCTGGGGTTATTACCAAAGTAAACGGCCCAAAGTTCTTTGGTCGCAGCGGTTCCCTGGAAATTTCCTTTGATCAGGTAATTTCTATCGATGAAGATACTATTCCTACCGTACTTGGACCGGAAGCCAAGGAACAGATTAAGATGCAGGCAGCTGCTGTAGGCGCGTCCGCTATTGGCGCGCTGGCTCTGGGACCGATTGGTCTGGTTGGCGGTTTCTTTGTAAAGGGCAAGGATGTAGATATTCCGGCAGGGACTGAATTGTATATTCAGACCAGCGAAGCGGTCACAACCAAGGGCATGGAAATGAAGCCGGGTGCTCCGGTGGAAATGAATGTTTCTTCGTCCGTGTCCAGAAGCGCTAATATAAGTGATACAGAGGTTTCCCGCACAGTAGATAAGGCAGCTGAAAAGGCAGCGGATAAGAAAGAAACTGTGAAGGAAACAGCAGAAAAGACCAGTCAGAAAGTAATGGAGGATACCACAAAGACGGATAATAAAGATAAAACGTCCGTGGTAATTGTAAGAAATGCATAAATTTGTTCAGGCAGCTCTGCTGACAGCGTCCGTTTGTACGGGAGTACTTTCGGTATCTGCAGCAGAAGCCTCAGATTCGATAGGGTTTACTCCACAGGTAACCAGCCTTACCGGAGAAAAGAAAGCGAAACCGTCGAAGAACTACCTTTTTCCGGAAGCAACTGATTTAAAGGACAATAACCCGTTTATTAATCCGGAAGAAAAGTCATGGGAAAATTATTATGTTCCCTATAACGATGGCGCTCTGGTATATTCCCCGGTGGAATATTCTGCAAGCCTTAAGGAACAGAATTCCGGGGCCAGCAGTATTTCCGCGGAAAATCCACTGTTCATTACAGCGGACAGAATGCAGTATGCTAATACGACAGGAGAGGTGTCTGCCTTTGGTGACGTGGATATCCGTCAGCAGAAAGACAGATACCAGACTGCCTATGCATACGGGAATACTCAGACACAGAAATACATGATTCCAGGGGAAGTCCTGTATACAACACCAATGGACTATATGAAGGCTGACAGCGCATCCTACGACGGAAATGCGGCTATAGGCCGGTTTAATAAGCTCAGAGGCTGGGATCAGGGTGTTTATTACTTTGCCGGCGAATCGGGAGTTTATAACCGTGCAGAAAATAAGATAGTGGTTCAAAAAGGTTTCCTGACCACCAAACACGCTATAGCTAAAGTGCCTGACTATAGAATTGAAGCGGATTCCATTGATATTTATCCGGGAGATCACTATACGGCACATGATGTCAGCCTGTTCATTAAGAACACAAGACTTCTTACCATGTCCAGCTATACCGGCTCACTGATTCCTGATGATTCGAACGTAAATATGTGGACACTTATTCCGCGTCCGACATATGACAGCGATAATGGGATTGGCTTAAAAAACAGTATCACTATTCCGATGGGAGGACTGTCATCCGGTGTATCCTTCTATTCACAGATGGCTTATTACACTAAGGTTGGGTTTAAGCCGGATATCGGATTTAAATGGAATACGCGGCCAGGAACATTCCGTTTGCATTATGCAAAGGAAGAAAGTAGTCTTAATGATGATCATGTATGGGTAGAAAAGAAACCATCCCTGTCTTTTGATTCTAATCACTTCTATATTCCGGGAACTGAATTCTTTGTTGGGTTTACCGGGGAAGTGGGCCGTTGGGAAGAAGGCGATGTAAAGGGAACCCATAAGGACTGGGATGCCTACATTTCTCATAATCCGATTCCCATGGGACCGCATATGGCCTTTAGCTGGCGTGCCGGATATCGCAAGGATTACTATGACTATAATGACACAATTCGGAATAATGCCTATTATTCCATGGGAATCAATGGCGGATATGGTCCGGTTGCAGCCTGGATTAATTACACCAATAATAATCTGAATGGACAGACACCATACAGCTTTGATACCTACGACATTCAGAGACCGCTGTCTTTTGGTGTCAAGGTACAACTGACTCCGCTGGACGCGGTCAGTGTAGGTTATACCTATGGCACATCCAACCATAAACTGGAACATCTCGATTATACTTATTATCGTGACATGCATTCTTTCTATGGGTGGATTGAATACCGTGAAAAGGATAGAGAAACAAAGATTTATATTCAACCCAAAGATTTCAGATTTTAACCGAATGACCAGGGGATTGCATACAAGGGAGATTTTTTAGTTTATGAATTGGAGGATTTCAGATTTACTGTCAGCAGACTGTGGCTATATGTATGGGGAGAACTGGAATTTGCAGGATCAGGATATACAGAAAGCCATGCCGTCAATAAGACAGGCAGTAAATGACGTTGAAACCATCCGCAGAGACGGAAAAGGACCGACCGGAGAGCTGGTCCTTTTTCCGCATTTACCGTATATTCTGTCGGAAGATCTGCTTATGGATGAAAAGGAACGGCAGCAGCTGGCAAAACTTGAAGCATCTGCTACATCGATTGATGTGGTAGTATCTATCGGTATTGGCGGCTCATATCTGGGGAACAAGGCGCTGTTTGATGCATTCTGCGGACCGTACTGGAACATGGGGCTGGCCAGCGAGAGGCAGTTACCCCAGGTATTCTTTGCCGGGCAGAATGCAGATCCGGAAAGTCTTTCCGCACTTACTCGTTACCTGGAGGTAAAGGCGAAGACAACGGAAAAGCAACTGAATATTGTGTTGCTGGTTATTTCAAAATCCGGTTCTACTATTGAACCAATGAGTGCTTTTTATGCGTTGTATCCCAGATTGTCTGCCATATGCCATGTTGAAGTTATTACAATTACTGATAAACAGCATGGACTTTTGCTCAGTCAGTCGCAGGAAAAACACTGGATGCACTTTTCGGTTCCTGAAGGGATTGGCGGACGTTTCAGTGTACTGTCCCAGGTGGGAATTGTGTTCTGTGCCCTTTGCGGGATTGATTATCGGGAAATGATTCAAGGCGCAAAAGAATGTGACCAGGCCTGTCAGGGGAAGGATTGGAAAGAAAATCCTGCTCTGGCTCTGGCCCTTTTCCGCTATCTGGCCACCGTTTCGCGCGGCGTGACAGCGGAAGTGGTTATGCCCTATGGGGACCGGCTGAACAGCTTTGGCCGCTGGTATGCTCAGCTGATGGCAGAATCTCTGGGAAAGGCAAAGAACCGCCAGGGGAAAACGATTCACTACGGCCGCACGCTGGTGCCTTCTTTGGGAACTACGGATATGCATTCCATGACTCAGGAACATCAGGAAGGCCCAAACAATAAACTGATTCAGTTTATTACCGTGCAGAACATGGATACATCCATGCCGGTACACTGCCAGGAAGGAAATGTAACCGGTACAGTGGATATCGGAAGGATAATGAAAACAGCGCAGCGTGCAAATGCAGAAGCACTGGCTTCGGAACAGCGGATGAGCTGTCACATCGCATTACCTGCAGTTACTCCCCGGACGATGGGGGGCCTGTTTTATTTCTTCATGCTCACTGTAGCTTATGAAGGAGGACTGGCAGGGATTAATGCGTTTGATCAGCCAGGGGTTGAAACTTATAAAAAAATAATGCATTCGTATTTGAAGGGGTACATGAGCGGTAAATAGTTCATGCAGATACAAAGGAAATGGATAGCAGTGGGAATTGGGGTTTTGCTGCTTGTGCTCGGGGGAATTTCTGTGCTCTCCCTGTCCGAACAGGAAGAAGTGGAGACCATGGCAGCATCTGATTTCCGGGAAGAGAATGAATATACAGATACCGAAAAGGATAGTAACGGGCAAAGAAGGGCTGTGCGTGTATATGATACAGCTCTCTATTTGCGTGCCAGACCGCCGACAGACCCGTTTCATGCCAGTGAGGTATTGCCTGGGGAAACAACTATGGAAAATGTGGGGCCAGAAGAAACACCTGCCGGCGGGAATGCGGGGGCGGCCGAAGTACAGGCGGAACCTGTACATACGACAGAGGAAGAAATTCCCAGGCTGGCCGGTGTGTTATCCATGGGAGAGGATAAGCGGGCCATACTGACTTATAAGGGGACAACCAGAACATTGAAAAAAGGGGATAAATGGGGAAAATGGCAGGTTACAGACATAATGGGGAATTCCGTATCAATGAGCACAGCAGCCGAAAGGCGGCAGTTGTCATTGCAGGCTTACTGACAGGGCTCTGGCTGAGCTTTGCCCTGGGAGGACCCTCTGCTGCGGCAGAGGAGGGCAGGAATGCGGATGGCAGAATCAGCCTTCATGTCAGCCAGGCACCGGCTGGAGGGGTACTGCAGGCACTGGCGTCTATGACAGGAAAAAATATTGTTCTGTCAGGACAAATTTCACAGACCATAACGGCAGACCTGGAGAATGTCACCCCTATGGAAGCCATCCGGCATGTGGCGGACACCGGTGGTCTGCAGATAAGGGATGCCGGGGACACTCTGTTTGTAGCCGGTGATGGCGGCGAAAAGTCGGCCGGTTCCGTACGATGCTTCTACCTGTCCTATGCGGACGCAGAAGAAGTGGCGGAGAACCTTAAGACGGTATTAAAAACAGGAAGTGCTTCAGCCAACGCAGGAGCCAATCTGGTAGTTGTCCGGGCGTCTCCGGGAGAGCTTATGGGAGCAGAGATGCTTATATCCGCACTGGATAAGCCGGAACGGCAGGCTAAGGTAGAAGCCCAGGTACTGGCAGTCAATAAATCCCATACTAAGGAACTGGGCATTGACTGGGACTTCAAGAGCCTTACCGGCAGCGCTCCCTATGAAGAAGGGGAAGGCAAACATTCCGGCAGGCGATATGTGAAGATGCCGGAAGGATATGCGGGGATTTCCTACGGAAAGTCAGTAGCAGGGGCTCCTTACACGTTTTTCTTTCAGGCACGGCTGAACGCTCTCGTATCCAAAGGCCAGGCGGAAGTCCTTGCGCGGCCTAATGTCGTGACATTGAACGGAAGAAAGGCTAAAATATTAATCGGCAGCGAGATTCCGGTCCTTGTCGATCATATTGAGAACGGGGTAACGACTACAACTATTGAGTACAAAGAGGCAGGCATCAGTCTGTCATATACTCCGGTAATCAGTGAACATGATGAAATTACGGCAAGGATTGAGGCGGAGGTTTCCACACCTTATCTGGAACCGGAAATGAAAGCCTACCGGATTGTGACGAGAAAAGCGCAGACCATGGTGAGAATCAAATCGGGAGATATTATTACCATCGGGGGACTTATTGATCATGAAAAGAATGAATCCGTAAGAAGAATTCCTGTTCTGGGCGATATCCCGATTCTGGGAAGATTATTTCAAAGCCATAATAAAAACAGGGCAGATTCAGAAATTGTTATTGCGATTAAAGCGGACATATTAGAATAAGGAACACAGGAACTGATAATGGCAGTATTAAAAATCAATGGATTATCCAAATCCTTCGGAATAAAAACTGTATTTGAAAATGTATCATTCGAAGTGAGAAGCGGAGAACGCATAGGCTTGGTTGGGGCCAACGGAGCCGGTAAGACCACACTTCTTCGCTGTCTTATGGGGCAGGAGGATTATGATAAGGGCTCTGTTTCCACCAGCCCTGGAGCCGTTATCGGTTACCTCCGACAGGACTTCAATTATGAGAGCCAGACACTTCGTGAAGAAATGGAACTGGCATGGAAAGACGTGCTTTACTACAAGGATAAACTGGCAGAACTGGCACGGAAGCTGGAAACCAGTCACGATGAGGAACTGGTGGCAGCGTATGGAAGGACCGAAGAACGGTTTGAATATCTGGGGGGCTATGATTATGAAGCCACGACGAGAAAGATACTGACCGGACTTGGCTTTTCTGACGCGGACTGGGACAGAGATATTCATGGATTCTCCGGAGGACAGAAAGTGAGAATCAATCTGGCGGCTGCATTTGTTCGTCATCCGGATTTTCTGTTTCTGGATGAACCAACCAATCACCTGGATATGGGGATGCTGGAATGGTTGGAAGAATATCTGAGATCTTATCGTGGCGGCATTCTTATGGTGTCCCATGACCGGTATTTTCTGGATGCTACTACAACAGGGATTATTGATCTGGAAAATCATCAGATTCATACCTATCGTGGCAACTACACGCAGTTCACAAAGGTTAAGGCCCTTAATGAAGAAGCTCAGGAACGGGCGTATGAAAAGCAGCAGGAACATATCCGGGAAACGGAAGAATATATTCGAAAATATAAGGCGGGAATTAAGGCGAAACAGGCCAGAGGCAGACAATCTCAACTTGACCGTCTGGAACGGATCGAAAAACCGATACACCGGCAGTCTCTGCATTTCCAGTTTGAAAAGCCGGCTGAATGTGCAGAAAAAGTGCTTGATGTTATGCACGTTACCTCGTCCTATGGTGATCATGTCATCTTTAAGGACCTGACAATGCACATAAAGAAGGGCGAATCAGTAGGTCTGATTGGACCTAACGGCGCCGGTAAGTCCACACTGCTCAAGCTCATCGTGGGCGATAAGCGGGCAGACGGCGGATTTATTCAGATTGGAAACCGGGTAAAACCAGGATATTATTCCCAGGAACTTGACCGGCTGAACAGCGAGTACACCGTACTGGAACAGATTGAAAATGATTTCGATATGGGGGAAAGAGAAGCACGTAACCTGCTGGGCATGTTCCTCTTCCGGGGAGATGATGTATTTAAACCGGTATCCCTCCTCTCCGGGGGAGAAAGGGCCCGGTTGACACTGCTCATGCTTTTCCTGGAGAAGCCGAATTTCCTGATACTGGATGAACCGACAAACCATCTGGATATTCCTACAAGGGAAATCATGGAACAGGCCCTGGCTGCTTTTGGAGGCACATCGCTTATCGTTTCTCATGACCGTTACTTCCTTGACCGGGTGACCACCCGGATTCTGGAGATGGAAAACGGTAAGCTGACTGAATATCTGGGGAATTACTCCTACTATCGGGAAAAGAAGAAAAATCTGGAAGAATATGAGCGGGATCGTATGGAAGCGGAATCAGCGTCCTCTTCCGGTAAATCGTTGCCGGAAAAGGAACCGGCGAAAGAGAAAAAATCCGAAAGAAAAGCTGAGTCCAAAGCGGCTCCTGCGCCCAGAAAACCAGTGGATTCCCGAAAGATGGATAACATTGAGATGGAGATTCAGCGTCAGGAAGCCATGCTGAAAATGCTGACGGTGGAAATGAACCAGACACCGGAAAATTATGAATCCATTATGGCGGAATATAACCAGGCAAAACAGAAACTGGAAAAACTGTACAACAAATGGGAAGAAATGGCGGAAATGGCAGAATAAAGGAGCCGCCTGACGTCTGACAGATCAGACTAACAGATGTCAGAAAAACGGATGAACTAACGCTCCTGATATAAGAATGATGTTTTCGATTTCTGCAGATTAAACCCCGGAAAGAATCTTAGAAGATCAGATTCTTTCCGGGGTTTGTGTTTTATCAGGATAAAAAGAATACGAATGAACGTATACAGGAAGGCACGTTATCCTGATGTTTTATACAAAGAAGCAATACGCAGTATCCGCCCCTTGCAGAAATTTTCAATTTCTGCATAGTCTGATATTTGAGGGTAAGGCCCTGACCGGAGGCTTACAGCTTATGAGCGCCAGCTCATCTATTTACCTGGTTTTTATCGTATCACCGCTTCAAAATCTGGATCGCCATGCAGCCAGAAAAAGTGATCCTGCGTGGCAGCGGTCTGTTTAACCTCCTGCCCTCCCAGGGATACTGCCTTTTTCAGGTAATTGAGAGCTTCATCCTTATTTCTCAGTTCAGAGTAATTAGTGGCAATTCCATAGTAAGACCAGGTATTCCTGGCGTCAGCGGAAAGGACCTTCTGAAAGGACTGAGTGGATTCCGTATACTTCTTCTGCAGTTTCAGCGCAATAGCCAGATTATAATATGCGGGAATATACTGCGGGTTCATAGTCAGGGATTTTCGAATCATCTGCTCACCGGATTTCGGATGGCCATGCATGGCAGTGGCCACACCCTTTAACGCCATGGCTATATAGTTGTTTTTATCTGCTTTGAGGGCTTTATCGGCCAGCTCAATGGCTTTCACATTATTTCCATTCCCATAAGCTTCAGAGGCCTTATCTGCCCATTTCACGGAGGCGTCAGAAATGGCTGGTGCCGTTGGCTGCACAACCGGGGCAGGGGAGGAAGATGAGACCGGGGTATCAGAAAACGAACAGCCGGCCATGAGGGCCGATACCATCAGTAACGGCCAGAGTACGGATTTTTTCATAAAGGAACCTTCTTTCCAGTAAATATTTCCTTTATAGTACCACGTTGGCATAAAATAGGGTACAATGAAGGCAACATGAATAAATTTTGAGGAGGGATACCATGAGTCAATCAGCATTTATTACCGGAGCCACCAGTGGCATTGGGTATGCTACAGCCAAAGTACTGGCGTCCCGGGGATACCGCCTGGGCATTGCAGCAAGAAACAGCGAAAAACTGGAAGCAGTGAAGCAGGAACTGGAAATGAAGTTCAACAGTGAAGTGTATACCTATGTTTTGGATGTGCGTGATGCCGAAGCCATTAAACAGGTGGCGGCGCAGGCTGTACAGGATATGGGAGTTCCTGATGTACTGGTTAATAACGCCGGTCTTGCCAGAGGACTGGAATCTTATGAGGAAACTGATGAAGCAGATATTATTCAGATGGTGGATACCAACATCAAAGGACTGTTCCTGGTGACTCACGCGTTCCTTCCGGGCATGGTAAAACGTAATACCGGCCATATTATCAATCTGGGCTCGACTGCCGGATTGTACGCCTATAAAGGGGCTGCCGTTTACTGCGCCACCAAAGCGGCCGTAAAGACATTTAGCGATGGAATCCGTATCGATACCATTGATACGGATATCAAGGTGACTACCATTCAGCCGGGGATTGTACACACCCCATTCAGTGAAGTGCGTTTTCATGGCGACAAGAAGCGGGCGGACGCAGTATATGAAGGGGTGGATACATTGCATCCGGAAGACATCGCCGATGTCATTGCCTTTGTACTGGACCGGCCTCTGCGTGTGCAGATTTCCGATATTGTCATTATGGCTGACCAGCAGGCCACAGGGTTCATGGTATCCAAGACACCAAGAGTACCTCATAAATAATTTCCCGGCGTTACTGCCGATGCAGGAAACTGTGAATTGACGGCCGTGACATGGCACATTGGGGATATCACGCTTAATATTGACAAATAGTCGGTGATTCAGTAAAATATCATTTGTCAGTGCCGGTATAGCTCAGTTGGTAGAGCGGCGCATTCGTAATGCGTAGGTCGCAAGTTCAAGTCTTGTTGCCGGCTCCACAGATTAATAGCTCTGTGTCTTTGCATAAAGGCACAGAGTTTTATATTGCCTGGAAATGAACAGAAACAGGAACCAGCCAGGCTTCTCAGGCAATCAAAAAGAGAAGAAGAACAATTGTCCTTCTTCTCTTTTCTTATGAACAGAGGAAACAGGGATTAGCGGTCAGAGCCATCCTTTTCCTTTCTGATAACGTCGTGTGCGCCGCCTTCTACAATAGAAGTTGCGGAAACAAGGGTGAGTACAGCCTTTTCCTGCAGTTCCGGAATAGTGAGTGCGCCACAGTTGCACATAGTAGCCTTAATCTTTGCACAGGTCTTAGCTACGTTTTCCTTCAGCGGACCAGCGTATGGAACGTAGGAATCAACGCCTTCTTCAAATGCCAGTTTCTTGGAACCATCCAGATCGTAACGGCCCCAGTTTCTTGCACGGTTGGAACCTTCGCCCCAGTATTCCTTAACTACGCTGCCGTTGACAGTTCTCTTTTCGGTTGGGGATTCATCGAAACGTGCGAAGTAACGGCCCAGCATTACGAAGTCAGCGCCCATAGCCAGAGCCAGGGTGATGTGGTGATCGTATACGATACCGCCATCAGAGCATACCGGAACATAGATACCGGTTTCCTTGTAGTATTCATCTCTTGCCTGGCAAACTTCAATCAGCGCGGTAGCCTGTCCACGGCCGATACCCTTGGTTTCACGGGTGATGCAGATAGAACCGCCGCCGATACCTACCTTAACAAAGTCAGCTCCAGCCTTAGCGAGGAACAGGAAGCCGTTGCGGTCAACTACGTTGCCTGCGCCAACCTTAACCTTGTCACCATAGTGCTGACGAATCCAGTCGATGGTAATCTTCTGCCATTCAGAATAACCTTCGGAAGAGTCAATGCAGAGAACGTCAGCGCCAGCGTCAACCAGCTTTGGAACACGTTCAGCATAGTCTCTGGAATTGATACCAGCGCCTACAATGAAGCGCTTATTTTCATCCAGCAGTTCATTCGGGTTTTCCTTGTGGGAATCATAATCCTTGCGGAATACGAAACCATAGAGCTTTCCGTCATCGAACAGAACCGGGAGAGAATTGAGCTTGTTATCCCAGATGATGTCGTTAGCTTCAGACAGGGTTACACCATATCTGGCAGTAACCAGCTGGGAGAGAGGAGTCATGAAATCGGCAACCTTGTCAGACAGATTCATGCGGCTTGGACGATAATCTCTGCTGGAAACAATACCTACCAGCTTGCCGCCGGCGGTGCCATCTTCTGTGATAGCTACAGTGGAGTGTCCGGTCTTTTCCTTAAGTGCCAGAACATCAGCCAGTGTATTTTCCGGGGAAAGATTGGAATCGCTTGGTACAAAGCCGGCCTTTACCGCTTTGACTCTTGCGACCATAGCTGCTTCATCATCAGCGGTCTGAGAACCGTAGATGAAAGAAACGCCGCCATTTTTTGCCAGTTCTACAGCCAGTTTTTCACCAGATACAGCCTGCATGATAGCGGATACCATTGGAATGTTCAGTGTAATAGCTGGTTTTTCACCTTTCTTAAATTTAACCAACGGAGTTTTAAGGGATACATTGGCCGGAATGTTTTCACAAGAAGTATATCCCGGGATTAAAAGGTATTCATTAAAAGTATGTGCTGGTTCATTAATATAGGTTGCCATTATTTCCTCCTGTAAAACAACTAGCCCCGCAGGGCAACGGACCCCTCTCCGGGTCTAAAATATTTTAACTATTCTATCACAAGATATGGTGCTTGTACATACATACAAAGATAACAATTCTGGGGAGCAGGAAGAAGGGGAAAAACAGAGGGAGAAACCGGTAAAAATGGGTGAGGAGATTGCGTTATATTATTTACATTCAGGGGGTATAGGAAGATACAAAAAAGACTATGACAAAAGATTTTCCTTTGGCATAGTCTTTTTCAGGGTAAAGCGCATTCTGATATGTGGTCAGATCAGGCTTTATATAATAACTTCTGTAAAATGGTCCGGGTTTCATCATCCTTAAAGAATTCGGAAATACGGCTCCGGGACGCAATAATATCTTCTTCGCTGGTGCTGTCGAAAAATTCATAACCAAGAGCACCCAGGGAATTCAGAACATCATTAGCAAGAAGTACAGCCTGTTCAGCCCGGATCTGAGCCAGTTTATCGTCTTCTTTACGGGTAACCTGATCCAGCTTTCTGCGAATTTCCTCCAGCTTCTTTGTGAGTTTTTTTATTTTCCCTTTTCTTGCCTTTTCACCATTCAATTCTTTAAGTTCAGCTAACAGTTTGTTTTCTTTTTTTAACAGCTTTTCAATAACAGGCATTTTAGAAGCCTCCTTTATGTACAATGAAAATAAATTAAAGGCAAAAGTTAAGGAACAAAATATAGTTAATACATATATTATATTATATTTAAGTAATAATTCAAACCCAATAGTATGGGTTTCACTATGCTAATCAGTGCATAACAGAAATAATCAAAAGGAATAGGGGATGCTTCTGATTTTATAGAAAAAGGGTTGAAAAAAGGAATAGAGTCAGGTATAATAATAAAGCTTGTTATCAGACAGGCAACTTCCTGGCCCCTGTTGAGCAGGGGACATAGGTCCGGAAAGGAGGAACTAAGAGTGAATAAGTACGAACTCATGTTTGTTGTGAACGTTGCTGATGAAGAAAAGATTAAGGCAGCAGTTCAGCTGGTACAGGATGTCATTAAGAAGATTGGTGGCACTGTAGACAAGGTTGATGAATGGGGTAAGCGCGCTCTGGCTTATGAAGTTAAGAAGCAGCGCGAAGGCTACTACGTAGTAGTTGACTTCCAGGCAGATCCAGCTCAGATTTCTGAACTTGATCGTGTCATCAAGATTCATGAAGAAATTATTCGTCACATTATTGTCAAGCTGGAAGACTAAAAAGTAGGTGCGGCTATGAACTCAGTACAAGTGTTGGGAAACCTGACAAGAGATCCACAGATTCGTGCAACAAAGACAGGACGCGCAGTTGCTTCCTTCAGTATTGCGGTAAATCGTTCTTACACCACTCCGCAGGGTGAAACCAGAGAATTAACTGATTTTATCAATGTTGTGGCATGGGGCGGTTTGGCTGAATCCGTAGGAAATCAGTTAAAAAAGGGGACACGCGTATTTGTAGAAGGTCGTTATTCGACCAGAAGCTATGAAGCACAGGATGGCTCCAGACGTTATGTAACCGAAGTGGTAGCAAACCTTATTGCTATTCCGCTGAGAAATACAAGCGGTGGACATCCAGTCGCATCTGCAGGATTTGCAGATAGCGAACCCAGTCAGACAAGAGGTAATTTCGATCAGTTTGGACCATCCAGCCCGGATGAACAGATTCCATTCTGATACATGATATTGGAGGATATGAATCATGGTAAGAAGAGATAGAGTAAGAAGACCAAGAAGAAAGGTCTGCCAGTGCTGTGTTGATCACATCGACACCGTTGATTATAAGGACGTAGCAGCTCTGCGTCGTTTCGTTTCCGAAAGAGGCAAGATTCTGCCACGTCGTGTAACCGGAACATGCGCAAAGCATCAGCGTAAGATTGTTCTCGCAATCAAGAGAGCAAGAGCTATCGCACTGCTTCCATTCAGCGCAGACTAATAAAGATAATAAAAGCTCCAGGGATAGATTATCTCTGGAGCTTTTTGTATGCATTGATACGATGACAGGCATTGTATAAAAATGAATGATCATATAAAAATCTATTTCCTGGTGATAACAATTACCTATGTTGACCATTCCAACGTTGGATGATATCCTTATGCCACATAAGGATAGAGCACATATTCTTATAAAAGCTGGGAAGAGAAGAGTACATAGACCGGAAAGTTACAGAGAGCTCTTGAAGGTGGAAAAGAGTACCGGATGGTTTATGGAAGATGGTCTTGGAGCAGACAGGTCGATAGGTAGGCCGTACGGGAGACGCCCGTTACAGCGCAGGGATACATTAGGACGTATCTTTATGTAAAAAGTCAGTTTCTTCTTATCGCAGTGCCACTCATAATACAGACATTTTTTATTTTCTCCATTGCATATGGCGCATCTAAAGCAGTGAGGTTACCTTTTGATATTGCGGCTCCCGCAGGTATGATTGGAGCATCCAATTTCTTTGAACTGGCTGTAGCTGTAGCGGTTGCACTTTTTGGGACACAAAGTCCGGCTGCACTGGCAACCACGGTAGGGGTACTTACAGAGGTTCCGGTTATGCTTACACTGGTTAAGTTTGCGAATAAGACAAAAGCGTGTTTTGATTGAACGGAATAGGGAAGTCCTTTAACCATCGGATCAATTTCTTCTGATATTCGGGAGGGAAGACCTGCGGCTCAGGACGGTGCAATCCTTGCAGATTGCAGGAATGAAGTGGAATGTCCTCTTTTTGCAAAAGATGAGCATGCGAAAACCAATTAACGGAAGTATGCAGCATGTTTCCCGTTCTGGAGAGAAAGGGGGAATGACGACAAGTTCTTGTCGTCATTGGCTGTAAATCCATAGAATTATGAAATCTTTGATTTCCATACTATTGACAGCCCGGTCTTTGCTGGCTGGTGGTGGAAAGTAGAATCCTCAATGTTGGAATGTAGGAAAGCATGCTGTTGTTCTGGGATTATTGTAACCAGGCAATCTGCATTCTTACCCTTATCAAGCTTTAAATACGGATCTGGATACCAAATGTTCTCTTCTTGCAAAGGGCAAGCATGCGAAAGCTGATTAAAGGAAAGCATGAAAAACGATGCTCCTTTCTTGAAAGAAAGGGGGACCGACGAAGTCGGTGGATAGTTGATTCCACTTTGTTTGAATAAAGGAAAG
>NZ_FMXA01000016.1 GCF_900103425.1 Dialister histaminiformans
AATTCACTAAACGATTCACTAAAGCAAGTCTTGACGAAGATTTTACTCTTTTTGAGCGTAAATTAAAGGAGCTGGGCATCAAGCACAAAAAGATTCGTCCCTTTACCCCAAGACACAATGGGAAAGTAGAACGCAGTCATCGCAAGGATAACGAACGCTTTTATGCCACGCATTGTTTCTTCTCTTTTGAAGATTTCAGCAGACAACTCAAAAGATATAATTATAGAGATTATAACTGCTTCCCAATGCGGCCACTTGGATGGAAATCTCCAAAAGATACACTCCATGATTTCATCAAGTACGGTGTAACATATGTTTGACAAACCAACACGTGCGAACCCAGCCAGATTTGCAATATCCGCAAAAATTTCTTCGAATGTTTTGAGACGTTGCCTTTGCATCAAAAGTGCAGGGTGTAGATTCTGCGAATAGCCTCCTGGTATATAAACTAAAAGCAGAAAGAATCTTTTACCTTTGATCCTTTCTGCTTTTATAAAGATTCTATACGAAGCATCCACTTGCAGATAAGCGGAGCCAATCTGCTCCCTTAAGCCTCTTATCTCTTATCCCTTACCGCTTTTATTGGCTTTCTTTCCGCTTCTCCTGCTTTTCTTGGGAAACGTTTAGGTGTCAGGCTGTTTTTTCTGAGATAGAGGATGACCCTCTTTTCTCCGGAGGGAAGGATGCATTCTTTTTCGCTTTCAAGTCTGGTTCCCATGAGAGAAAGAATGCCGGAGGCGTCCCTGAGTTCATCCTGGGCTCCCGGTCCTTTCATAGCGGCAAAGATTCCGCCTTTTTTTACGAAGGGCAGAGCCCATTCGGAAATGACGGGCATGGATTTCACCGCTCTGGCGGTCACTACGTCGAAATGGTCGCGGAAAGCGCCGTCCCGGGCCGCATCTTCCGCACGGCTGTGTACTACCGTCACGTTGGATACCCCCAGGATTTCTGCCGCCTCTTCAATGAAGCGGAGTTTTTTACGGATGGCATCCATGAGTACGACCTGCATATCCGGCCGGAGAATGGCCAGAATCATCCCCGGGAAACCGGCGCCGGTCCCCAGATCCAGAAGGCTGCCTCCCTGTGGGAAATACCGGGCATCGTATACAGTCAGAGAATCATACACATTCTTAATGAGACTTTCCCCGCTATCCTTAATACCTGTGAGGTTCATCACCCGGTTCTTTTCCATTACCAGTTCATTGTACTTTTCAAGGCGTGCCGCTATGGTTTCATCGCCCTGGATATGCAGTGCGTTAAGCATGTCCATGCCTGTCATCTGTATTCTCCCTTATGCTGCTTAAGAAATACCATCAGTACGGTCATATCCGCCGGGGATACGCCGGAAATTCTGGCTGCCTGTCCCAGAGACAGCGGACGGATCTTGTCCAGCTTCTGACGGGCTTCCATGGTAATCCCTTCCATATGAAGGAAATCAATACCGGCAGGAATCTTTTCATTTTCCATGCGGGCTGCCTTTTCGATGGCCTTTTCCTGTCTGGCAATATAGCCTTCATATTTAATCATGATTTCCATTTCTTCTGCTGCGTCCTGAGCAAAATGCGGGCATCCCAGATATTTTTCCATCTTTTCATAGGTAATTTCCGGACGTCTCAGAATCTGATCAGCCCCAATGCCTGTGGTAAGCGGTGCAGAACCGGCTGCCACCATGGCTTCATTAGTTGCCTTCGATGGAGTGAATCTCTTTGTATGGATGAAATGCAGGGCTTCTTCCAGTCTCTGCTTTCTGGCCTGGAAACGGGCATATCGTTCTTCCGATACCAGACCGATTGCATATCCCTTTTCTGTAAGACGCAGATCCGCATTATCCTGACGGAGGATGAGACGGTATTCGCTGCGGCTGGTCATCATACGGTACGGTTCATTGGTTCCCTTGGTTACCAGATCATCAATAAGGGCACCGATGTAGGCTTCATGACGTGCCAGTACGAACGGTTCCTTTCCTTTTATCTTCAGTGCCGCGTTGATGCCGGCCATAAGGCCCTGAGCGGCCGCTTCTTCATAGCCGGAGGTTCCGTTGGACTGACCTGCGGAATAAAGTCCCGGAAGCTTCTTTACTTCCAGAGTCGGATACAGCTGGAGAGGATCCAGCAGATCGTATTCAATCGCGTAAGCCGGACGCATAATCTTTACATCTTCCAGCCCCGGAATGGTACGCAGGAACGCATACTGTACATCCATCGGCAGGGATGTGGACATGCCCTGTACATACATTTCATTGGTGTCCAGTCCTTCCGGTTCGATGAAGAGCTGATGTCTCTTCTTATCCGCGAAACGGACTACCTTATCTTCAATGGACGGGCAGTATCTGGCTCCGACCCCGGTGATAAGACCGGAATACTTCGGTGCTCTCTTAATATTGTCCCGGATAATCTTATGGGTGGTTTCGTTGGTATAGGTGAGCCAGCAGACCGCCTTGTTTCTGTCCACATCTTCATCCATGAAGGAGAAGGAATGATGCTTCGGATCTCCTTCTTCCAGCGCCATGTGGTCCAGGTGCAGAGTACGCAGGTCGACACGGCTCGGTGTCCCGGTCTTGAAACGGAGCAGTTCGATACCATGCTTTCTCAGATTTTCAGAAAGTCCTGTACTTGGGCGCATGCCGTTCGGTCCACCTTTGTACTTGTTATCCCCGATGATGATATCACTTTCCAGATAGGTGCCTGTGCAGAGAATGACTGCCTTGGCTGTATAGGCTTCACCCAGTTCAGAAATAATTCCGTTGACATGGCCGTCTTCTTCCAGAATATCCACCACCATCATCTGTTTCAGATCCAGATTGTCGGTGTTTTCAATTACCTTTTTCATATAGCGGTGGTACGCGCCTTTGTCCGACTGGGCACGCAGAGCGTACACAGCCGGTCCCTTACTGCTGTTGAGCATGCGCATCTGAATGGCGGTGGCATCTGCTGCAATGCCCATTTCGCCGCCCAGCGCATCCAGTTCTTTGACCAGATGGCTCTTTCCCGGTCCGCCTACTGCCGGATTGCACGGCATCATCGCTACATTATCCAGAGAAATTGTCGTAAGCAGCGTTTTGCATCCCATACGGGCAGCAGCCAGTGCTGCTTCGCATCCCGCATGACCGGCGCCAACAACAATAACGTCATAGGAATCAATCAAATACATTTCTTACCCTTCTTTCCCCTCCGTCTGAGGGAGTAAACACTAAATCATGATAGATATTATACAGGCAAAAACGAGGCTATGCAAAAATATGTTTTGCACAGCCCCGTCTCATATCATCTAAAAAGAAAATCCGGTCTTCCGGTCTAGTCTGTCAGGGAGTTTCCTGAAGGAGGAAATTATTCGGTTACAAACTGAACCAGTGCTTCCTCCGGCTGGAATCCCATAGTCTGCTTTACCGCCTTGCCATCCTTGAACAGGATAAGGGTAGGAATGCTCATAATGCCAAACTGAGCGGCCAGTTCCTGCTGATCATCCACATCCACCTTGCCCACTTTCAGGGTATCGGCCTTTTCTTCAGCCAACTTGGCCACTACCGGTGCCAGACGACGACATGGCGGGCACCAGGTAGCCCAGAAATCTACCAGTACCGGCTTATCCGATTTAAGAACTTCTGCTTCAAAATTATCTTTGGTAATAACAACTTCCATAATGATTTCTCCTGTTATATATCAACCATATCTACAATTATCTATATACCTATTATACAGTACACCGTCAAGGCGTCAAGACTCGCTAAAAAGCAGGTATGAGATATGAAGTTTGAGGAAGGATAGGGTTCGGCTTGCGAGTTTTTCCTCTTACCTGTTTTTATGCACAGGCAGCAAAAAAGCTGTGACAGGTATCCTGCCACAGCTTTTTAGCCATTATTTATTCTTTTCTTCCCTTGAGGGACTGATCAAAGCTGTAGAATGCAGCCTTATCATCTTCAGTAGCCTTGAAACCGTCAACGATTTCGTGAGCGTTAGCTTCTTCTTCTACCTGTTCAGTAATGTACCACTGGAGGAATACTTCAGTTTCCAGATCGCCTTCTGCTCTTGCCTGCTTAAAGAGGCTGCGGATGGAGTCGGAAATGAATTCTTCGTGCTTCAGTGCAGCTTCAGATACCTGGCATGGGCAGTCAAAATGCTGAGTTACCGCATCGATAGCGCCGAATTCAGTAACCCCTTCTCTGTCTTCGATATAGTCAGAAATCTTAAATGCGTGTTCCAGTTCTTCATCATGCTGAATCTTGAGCCAGGATGCATAACCGGTGAATCCTTCTCTCTTCATATCCTTGGACATAGAGAGATAAAGATATGCGGAATACAGTTCCTTAACATACTGTTCATTCAGTGCTTTTTCCATAGATGCGGACAATTTCATAATGAATCCTCCTTATCAACATGTAGCTTTATTATTGGACAATGAGTTTGTCTATCTCTATTATATCGCATTTTTCCAATTAATCCAGATACTGAACAAATTTTATTCAGTTTATTTCATTCCCGAAACAATCTGTTTCAGATAGTCAGCAAACGGACCGCCCAGATCCTTTCTTCGCAGGGCAAATTCCACCGTGGCTTCCAGAAACCCCAGTTTATTGCCTACATCGTAACGGCGGCCTTCGAAGTTATACGCATAAACGCTGCTGTTTTTAGCCATAACCCGGAGTGCATCGGTGAGCTGAATTTCTCCACCTTTTCCCGGCTGCGTCTGTTCCAGAATCGGGAAGATATCCGGCGTAATGACATAGCGTCCCAGAACCGCTGTACGACTCGGTGCTTCTTCTACTGCCGGTTTTTCCACCATATCTTCCACCCGGTACAGATTAGATGTTTCTGTAGGAACGCCCTTAATAATGCCGTAGGAAGATACCGCTTCCTTCTCCACTTCCTGGCATCCAAGAATGGTGGAGCCCGTTTCATTATACATATCGATGAGCTGCTTCAGTGCCGGACGCTTCGGATTGTACACAATATCGTCTCCCAGAATGACACCGAATGGCTCATCATCCATAAAGGTCTTAGCGCAGAGAATAGCATCTCCCAGTCCGTTCATATGCTTCTGACGGACGTAGTGAACCGTAATGGAGGAAATGCGTTCAATTTCCTTAAGCAATTCCATCTTGCCATGTTCATACAGATGTCGTTCCAGTTCCGGAGAGGAATCAAAATGGTCTTCAATCGCTCTCTTGGCATGGCCGGAAATAATCAGAATCTCATTGATTCCGCTCTCCAGAATTTCTTCCACAATATACTGAATCGTCGGTTTGTCGACAATAGGCAGCATTTCCTTTGGCATGGCCTTGGTAGCCGGAAGGAAACGTGTACCGAATCCCGCTGCCGGGATGACTGCTTTTCTTATCTTTTTCATAACCTGCTCCTTAAACCTGTTATTTTTATAATCTGCATTTAATCTTATGTTAACCATCCCCGGAAAAAAAGTAAAGCACAGTGGCCTGACGGCCACAGAACGGGAACATTGCATGTTCCCTCTCAGACTTCAGACGACAGACCGAGAATCCTTTGGATTCTCTTTCAGACTGACAACCATACATTATGCGTTCCTATAATTTAACAATGTGGAATCAACTTTCCACCGTCTTCGACGGTCCCCCTTTCTCTCCAGAAAGGCGTTTCATTTTGTGCGTTACCTTTTGGATGCACTTTTCAATTCTTCTGCTAAGCATGCTGTAAAAACAAAAAGCAAAAAGAATCATTTCTTGTGATTCTTTCTGCTTTCCATATACAACCAATTTCCGCATCCCCCCTGCAATTCTAAAGGAATTGCACCGTCTCAAGAATCCATCAGGATTCTTGCCGTCTCGGGCCGAAGGACTGCGGTCCCGAGAATGGCTCTCCCATTCTTGCGGGCAGCAAACATAGTTTGCTGGGGGTGAAGTGGAAAACACTTTTACAAAAGGCTATTCGCAGAATCCACTTGCGGACAAGCGAAGCGCGTCTGCCAAACCTCCTACCTCCAACCTCACACCTCTTACCTCTCCTATCAGAACGCCGGATCTTCTGTGAGTTTTTTCTTTCTGTCCATAGTCATGGCATTCTCTGCGTTGATAGCATAGGCCGGGGACGAGAAATCATAGGCTTCGTGATAGAACGAAGTCCGGGCCTGGAACAGGCCAGACAGAGTATCAAATATCAGGTCATTGGTAAATGGTGTATGCTCGTGTGCCTTCATCTGCTTCATCAGTTCCGGATATTTTGCCTGGTACGATGGGGACAGATATACGAAGAACGGAATATGGACCATATCAAAATAGAACGGTGACGTACCGTGGAAATGTTTCATGTTTTCCCCATGGTCTGAGAAATAGACCATAGCCTGCAGATTCATGTTATCCCGGGCATAATTGAAGATATTCTGCATAATCCAGTCGTCATAAGCAATGGTCATATCATAATCATGGTCAGGGTTATTCGGAGAAATGCCAAACTGATTCCAACGGGATACCGGAACACGTGTCTTATAGGTATAGTGGCTGCCGGTAATGTTGATGAACACCACCCGTTTCTTTGCCGGAGGTAATTCTTTCAGCACATTCAGAGCATATTCATCCGGATTCTGTTCCCAGTAGGTATGATCACACCTTTCAGCAATCATGGTGACGCCGGCGCTGGACAGGGAGCTGCGGTTCTTGAACGAAATCCAGTCGGTGGCGAATCCTGCCTTGCGAAGGGCATCCACCAGGCTGACTACGTGCCGCAGGTCGTTATCCCCATACTGGTTAGCGCTGGTGAGCGCATAGCTGAGGGACATGAGCGTATTCGGGAAATTAGAGTAAGCCTTGTACCCCAGAGCGAAATCAGGAGTTTTCGCCATAGCGGAAAGCCAGGGCGTATTATTTTCCCGATATTCCGGATTGAAAGCCTTCATGTGGTCACGGTTGGCACTTTCCCCGATAATGACGATATAGGTTCCATCCGGTGCATTCTGCCCTTCCTGAAGCAGCATGGCCCCGGTATTCTTATTGATATTGTCATTCATCTGGGACAGTACCTGGAAGTCACTGCCCTTGCTTTCCACAGCGCGATAAATATTGACAGGGAACACATGAGTGAACATGCGGTAGAATCCGCCGATAAACAGGATAGACACCAGCACCAGGCCGATTTTCCCGCGCCGGCTCAGGCTCTTCACCGGACTTTCACAGGAAGCTGCTGCCTTAAGAAGGGAGAATGAACCCTTCATGGCCAGCACCAGCAGAGCGGCTACCAGCACCACGGAGCCAACGGCCATAGCCGGAGAGGCTACGGTGGTAAAGAAAGATTTCACTTCATCGCTGTGTGTAGCCATAACGGCCATCATGGCGAACATATCCATTTCTCCGCCCATGACGATGTAATATCCCACATAGACAAAGGGCATGGCCAGAAGGAACAGCGCAAGCAGTCCCTGCACGATGCCCCAGGGGATGCGCGCCTTCAGGCAATGGCGGCTCCACACGCCTGACACATAGGGAAGCGTGAAAATCAGGGCTGCATACATGTAGTAATCCCCCAGATGCTTCTTTTCCGGAAGATCTGCGAACCCGTATCCCCAGGTAAACACCGCTGCCCACAGCACAGGCAGTACCACCGCCCAGGGCAGCAGTTTCTTCAGGTACGAATCAGTAAACACAGAGAACATCCCCAGAGAGACAATCCATACCACGAGTACGGATGTCAGAAGCCGGGGATTCATATAACTTGCAAGGGTGGGATAATCCCCGCCGAGCTTAAGGATGCCTGCCGCTGCCACCACAAAAAGCAGGACGGTGAGCAGGGAGCGCTTCAGAATCTGTTTCATCACAATTTCCTCTTTTAAACACAACAGCAGAAAAGTCTGCTGCCACAACATTCCTATATTAGCAGAAAATTAAATTTCCGGCTAACGTTTTCATTCCTTTCTTTCATTTGGCGAACCGGCGGTTATAGTCTATACTTAGAAAGAGATTTTTAAGGAGGATTCCCATGAGTTTCTGGTACAAAGAAAGACAGAAAATGGCCCTGTGGTGGAATGGCATTTCCCGCCAGGAAATCCACAGCTACGTATACACCGCCGTTCTTTTTCTGTTCCTGACCTTTTTATATTTTATGAGTATCCATATTTCCGGCCTGTTCTCGTGGTATCGTTTTCAGCGCAGTATGATGGAGTGTTTTATCATGCTGTTCCTCACCCAGCTCATGACCGGAAAAAATATGCTTCATCCTTTCTGGAGAATTGGATATATTCCCTTTGCCCTCTGGATTACCGTATTCCCTTACTGCATCACCCATGCACTGAACGGTTCCCACTATTCGGACTTTAATCATCTGACCCCTTATTTTCTCACCGCTTTCGGTGTTCTTCTCCTCCTGTTCTTCATGATGAACATCATTTCCAAAGCGGTACTGGGAAAGAAGATGATGACCGTCATCGTGCTGGCCATGGCCGGCTATTTCTCCTTCAGCCCATTCATTTATCTTCTCCACTTTCATCTCACCGGAATGGTTCTCTCGCCAAGAGAACTCTTCTTTGCCAGTCACATGCCCATGGACTGGATTGCCCATATCATTTACCCCCGCATCGGGTGGTCCGGTCTTATCGCCATTGCGCTGGGCATGATTATTTATCTCACCCTGTACTGCCGATGGATATGGAGCAGTGCCTACCATCTGAATCCCCGCTGGAAAGATCAGCACGGTACACAGATTTCCATTCTCTACCGCATTCTCCAGCTCCTGGTCTTCATCGGCTGCGTATGGCTCCTCGTCCGCTGGAGCAGTGAATGCTTCCCCATGAAGGAATTTAACAGTATTAATGCCTATGAAGAGTATCTGGATACGATTACGAATTCCAATCCATGAAGATGAACTGGTAATCGCAGACCAAGCGGAAAAACTTCTGCATGCATTACATTCTCTGTAAGAAAAATTACAGTCCTGATTTTCCTTATATTGTTCACAGGAAAATCCATAGTCCACTTACAGCAAACAACTGAGCCGGTAATGAAGTCACTATTGTGTAACCTCATTACCGGCTCAGTTTTTATGCCCATTTCCATATATACCGATTCACAGATCTCAGCCATGTACCAGCCGGCTGTTACCCCATGGATGGTTTGCCAGAGCTTCCTCAATCTTATGTATTTTTTCAGAAATATGATGAACTATTCTATCCATACCTTTCTCTGCCTGGCGAACTTCGTTTCCTTTGTAGTCACCAGTACGAATCTTATCCATAAACAGAACCTGACTGGTCATCTTCAGTTCACTGACCAGCGAGGAATCAAGGGAAGAGTCCAGAATCACCATATCCGGCACAAAGGAATTCAATGCCTGTAAAAGTTCTGCTGCATAAGCCTTTCTTTCATGCGTTTCGGTCATCTGACGGGCCATGTCAGGGCTGAACAGCCGGAGAATTTCCCTTCTGATTTTTGCGGTATCAGATAAAGCCGCAGACTCTCCGGAAATGCGATGCCTCTTCACCTGATTATCCAGTGGAAATAAATAGTCCCCCTTCACATGGTTGCGGTACAGGACCAGCACCTCATGGCCTTCCTGAACCAGCGCCTGCGACAATTCGCATATACCCCGTTCCGTAGTTCCAAAACGATCATTCTTATCCAATCCCATATCCACAATAGCTATTTTCATAGTTCCACCTGCTTTGCAAAATATATTTGAAGAACCAAGATTTCTTACCACATCTTTATATCCTTATGATGCACCAGCCACATAAACCTGATGAAAATAATTGTTAAACTTTTGTTAAACTTTGTAAGCCCTTAAAGAGAGGTACGAGGTTTGGCATACTCGCTTCGCTCGTCCGCAAAAGGTATAAAAAAACGGCTTCCAAATCTATTGGAAGCCGTTTTTTGAAGCTTTCAGATCTCACCTGCAGAAGTCGAAAACTTCTGTACATTAAGGAGCGAAGCCCAATCTCTTTTGGTCTGAAGAGAATCCGTCCCCTGCAAAACGTTGCGTTTTGCACAGCCCTGCCATGTTGATGTCAGAGCACAGCCTTATGAATCTTTTAAAGATTCATACAGCCCTAAGCCGAAGGCTTACAGCCCATGAGCTTCAGCTCATCCATCAAATCTTCTTTGCAAATTCAAGAACCCATGGCTGATTGTAATGCTTCGGAATGTCTCTCTTGAATTTTGCCCAGTACTTATTGACATAACGGTGAGCTGCCCAGCCAAAGTGATAGTTAAACTTCAGTACGGCCCTGGTTCCCAGGTCGTTAATAAGTTTTACATCCATATGGCCTTCACCGTCTACCGGGAACAGGATATTCGGAGTAGTGAGGCTTCGGAAAATGACCTGGTTATCATAGAGATCCTGGCGCAGCTTTTCCATCAGTTCCAGAAGAGTCTTCTCATTTTTACGGAATAATTCCTCATCCACGAAGAAATCATGCAGGCATTTCGCCTGAGATCCATCGGAATTTTCCACGATATCGTACACGTACCCCACATGGTCCACCCCGATATTTACCGGCACCGTTCCATAGTAATGGGGAATGGTCTTTGGATCAAATCCTCTTCCGTACAGGATTTTGATGTATTTAAACTCAAATGCGCAGATTCGTTTCCCATCTTCGGAAAGAATCACTTTAATACATTTGTCCGGACGGCCGGGATAGTGGTAGCAGGCACGATGATTGCCCTTGGAAATAAATCCTTCTTCCTTAAGTATAACCGTTTCAGGTTTCTTCATGTCTTATATCCTCCTTCACGAAAGCCGTACGTTTACAGCAGGTCAATAAAATGCTGGGCTTCCTGAATTCCCTTATAATAAGGTCTCATATCATGTTTAAATTTCTTCCAGTGCTTTTCCACATGTTTATGGGCTGCATAACTGATGTGGTAAGGAATCTTAAGCTTATTCGGCATGCCCAGATCATTGACAAGCCGGATGGACAGCGTGCCATCCGCTGCCTGGGGAAAAAGCACATTCCATGCTTCCAGACTGCGCACAATGACCTGATTGTCATATAAATCCTTATGAAGACTGCACATTAATTCCAGCAGCCTTTCCTGGTGTTCCTTCAGCATCTGCGGATTTTTCAGGAAATCATCCAGAGTCAGCGCCGGTGTACCATCAGCATTCTCTACCAGATCATATACATAGCCCGTCCCTTTACTGGTTTCAATCATTCCATAATACCCGGGAATGAGCTTCGGGTAAAATCCTCTTTTATGAAGAGTTCTGAGGAAATCCAGTTCAAAATTAACTGTCCGTGCCCCGTCACTGTTTAAAATAATCTTTATACATTTTGTCTTATCCACAGGATGACGATAGCAGGCTCGATGACCGCCTTTCCCGAGGAACAGATCATCGGTAATGTTCACTATATCCATTGTCATGTTCCTTTCTGTTCATCGCGTAACGCCCTCTCATCCGCGAGGTAAAAATTTCTTATCGTATTCTTTTTCCGACTTTATCTTTTTCAGCTGATGATGCGGCCTCTTATCCATCTGCCGTCTCCACCATACGCCGGCCTTATCCCGCATCATCCTCATGTGGTGCCGTATCCGGAAGCTTCTGTCGGCCGGTACAAACACCGCTTCGCTCCACAGCCCGGGATTATCTTCTGATTCTACACGAATCACCAGTCGTTTTTCCAGATGCTGCAGCTGCTTATTTATAGATTCTTCCGTGGCCGGCTGGCCATCACTGTACCATTTCACCTGTCCCTGCACTCCATAAGTATATGCAGAAATTTCCGGCTTTTCTCCTGGCCAGATGGCCCAGTCGTAGGCAAAATGATTATTGATACAAATCTGGATTATGGAAAGCGGCAGACGGGTATTTTCCAGAATTTCCCATTCGGAAATTCCGGCTCCCTGTCCCTTTGATTCCAGGATTTCAAACTTCACCCAGGTTACTCCTGACTGGCGGGGCACGGTAATCAGGGTTTCCTGTCCCTGTTTCCGGAAGGGCCCTGTCATGCAGGAATACCCGGTACTGAAGGTAAGTCGTCCTTTCAGCACCTGGTTTTCATCATCCATATTCCCATAAAAAGCTACGGCCTCGATATCCTGAGGCGTATCAAAGTCGCATCGGCACCATTTTTCCCTGTCCTCTGCGTCAGGTATCCAGAGATAATTTTCCATTGCCGGGTGTTTATCGGTAATATGTTCCGTATTCATCATCATGAAATCATGAAGATAGTCCCCGTTACCGGAGGAAACAGAAACCTTCCCCTCATATATCCGGTTGTCGGTTCGCCGGAGCCAGAAGACCTGATCTCCGTTAATCAGGCGGATGGCCCGGGTAGATGCCTTCTGTGACATATGACAGCAAAGCGCCTTATAGATAATATTCTGCTTCAACCAAGACCGGCACGCCTCTTCCACAGGGAACCGTATACGCTGGTCCCATTCATACACCGGATTATCGGTTTCATATGCCTTATTCCAGAGCTGGTCTGTATTTATCACAGAAGACAGAAGATGCGGACCATAAAAATCCTTTCTTCCTTCAAATCCCGTACTGTAGCAGAATCCCATAAGCACTACCGGCCGGTAATCATGACAGGTATGCAGAATGGAATTCATTGCATGCAGAAATCCCAGATAGCACAGCCGGTGATCCGGGTGAGAGTCAAAATCCGTAGCCAGAATCATGGCCGGCTTATCCCGGAGGATGACATCCTTTATGTCCTGAACCAGTCCATTCCATGTATACGCCTGATGTTTTCCCCGGTACTGCATGGCAAAGTCAGCATGTGTATCCATGCCATAGGTTTCCCTGCGTCCATCGCGTCCGGCAAGCGCTTCCTTCCTGCCGCTGACGAACACATTGCGTTCCCCATGCACTCCCCCATCAGGATACCCCAGGAAAACGATATCTTTTTCCGGCACGCCAAGAAGAGACAGCGCCTGTATCGCCTCTTTCATGCGGACAAGTCCGCGATACTTCCAGTCTCCGTTGGTAGTAAATACGCAGATGACGCGGATGCCCAGATGGCGGGCATGGTAAATGACTGTCCCCGCCAGATTGATTTCATCATCCTCATGGGGAATGATAACCATCAGTGTACGGGATGATTCATCCAGTCCTTCAAAGAAGGAGAAAAGCCCATTATTCTTTCCCTGTGCTGACATCCTGTAAAAGCGCCTCCCATTCATCCCAGATTTTTTCAGGTGCATACTGTTTCATGCTCTCTGCGGCCTGCCGGCCCATAATCGTTCGTTTTTCCGCATCATCCATCAGGGCCTTCAGCGCTTCGGCCAGAGACTCCACGCTTCCCTTGTCGGCCAGGAACCCGGTGACTCCATCCTGAATCAGATCTTCCACACCGGTACATCCTTTAAATCCTACAGCTGGAACCCCGGCCGCCATAGCCTCTGTAAGTCCCAGTCCCCAGCCTTCCGCCCGGCTGGGAAGACAGAAAATGTCACTTCTGGCATACACATCTTCCACGTGAGTGGTCTGCCCTTTAATCAGGATCCTTCCTGATAAGGAATGCTTATCCGCCCATGACTGTATCCGGCTGCCATAGTGCCCGGAATATCCCCAGAACTCTACATTCCAATCGGGATGATCCGCTGCCAGAAGGCCAAACGCTTCGGCAAGAAGATGCTGCTGTTTATTTTTTGTCAGACTTCCTACGCAGGAAATCAGATGCTTTTCTTTCGCGTCTCCCGGATGTGCTTTCTTTACCGGCGGATATACCGGGTTCCCAATGACTTTCACCGGCAGGTCCGGAAAGAACTCCCTCGCTGTCTTCAATCCTGATGGAAGCAGAATCTGAAGCGCTCTGCATTTTCTTACCGCCGCAATTTCCGCCTTTGACATATTGGGAAAAAGATAGCAGGGATGCGAATGCATCATCTGTATCACCGGCGCCGTACAATGCGCGTCATCTATCACATATTTAGTGGAAGGGACCGAACATGAAAGGACTACATCCGCCGGATGTTTCTGCAGATATTTCTGAATCTGCATACCGTACTGGCGTCCCTTGAACCGCGCGTTCATTTCCTGTCCTCCGGATTTTGAAAATACCCGGACGATTTCCCGTAAGGCCCGGAGTCTTACCGGAAGTTTGTCAGAGATGATTTTCTTTCCATCCTGAAACAGGATATTATGCTGAACCACCCGGCTGTCCAGAGGAAAATAAGGATCTCCCTCACAGCGATCCCTGTACAGTATAGTCACCGCATGCCCACGGCGGATCATTTCCCCGGAAAGCTGGCAGATTACCTTTTCCACTCCCCCTGGATTGTTCACATAGTGAGTTCCAAAATGGGCAATAACTATATGCATGACTCCTCCTTTCAGGCGTCCTTACTATCGGATGAACCCGCTTTCACTTCAACCTTAACAATTCAGACCTTACTCTTTATGGTCACTGATTATTTTTCTGTTTTTTCGCTCCAGCTTTTTTATCTTATGATTGGCATACCTTCTGCAAGGACCATCTATATGATGGATAATGCACCAGCAAAGGAACTTATCTCTCAGACGTCCTCCAATAGGATATCTTCTTAAATCGCGAAGAGATTCAACCAGTTCCTTCTGAAATTTTTCAGGTAAATCATGATTTATCAGGGACATAGAATAAGCCTTAACGGCTCCGGAAAATGCCCGGCTTGCACAATGCGCAACTAAATCCTTGTAATTCTTTTCGCAGATATGAAGGCGATAGTACCAGATACTGAAATTGCCCATATAATATTTGCCATCGCAGGTATGGCGGATTGAATTAGGGTTATCCCCAATGTGATAATACAGTATTTCAGGGATAACTTCGATACGCTGTGCTTTCATGAACAGTTGAATGGACATATATCCATCTTCTGCTGAACGTTCCATTTCTTCAGGAACCTTTTCTCCAATCCAGAAATCTCTTAAAGAAGCCATTCTCCAAAGCGTAGAATATTTTCCTGTAATGGATTTGCGTCGCATCGCGGATAGTTCTTCTTTTTGCGGAATCTGTTCTTTGGTTACAATCCCCTGATATTGATACTGCACACCATAAAGAATCAGGTCTGCATGGCTCTCATTGATTTTTTTCAGCACATTTTCCACCAGGGTTGGATCCGCAGAATCATCTGCATCTACCCACACAATGTATTTTCCCTGAGCCTTTTGGATTCCCACTTCACGGGTCCTGGCAACTCCCTTATTGGATTGGTGAAACACTTTTATCATAGGAAATTGTCTGGCATATTCGTCACAGATTTCACCAGAACGGTCCGGAGACCCATCATCAATAACAATAACCTCATAATTTTCCTGGCAGGTCTGTCTCACAACACTATCAAGACAGCCCCGTATATATTTTTCAGCCTTATAAACAGGAATGATAATTGATACTGTTATATTTTCCATGAAAGTCTCCTTACATAATAATTTTCTTCCCTTCAACCGCTAAAGAAAGAATCTTTTCCCATGTGCCCCAGATTTTTTCAGGAGAATATTGTTTCATCGCTTCATGAGCGGCTTTTCCCATCTTTACACGAAGGTCCTGATTTTCCATCAGTCGACTTAATCCTCCGGCCAGCTCTTCTGCCCCTTCTCCCACAAGATATCCTGTCCTGCCATCCTCAATCAGTTCATTGACTCCCATACAGCTTTTAAAACCAACTCCCGGCAACCCCGCACTCATACCTTCTGCTAAAGCAAGCCCAAACCCTTCGTAAGCACTGGGGAGCACTATGATGTCTGCATTGACATACTTGCTTAACACATCATTCGTATTACCGCAAAGAGTAATTTTATCGTTAAGCTTTTTAGTTTCAATTAAATTCTGAAGCTCCCTTGTGTATACCTTTTTGCCATCAGGTTCTGAGCCCCAGAATTCAAGATGCCATTGTGGAAATTTATCAGCTATCCGGGAAAAAGCCTCTATCAGAAGGTGAGGCTGCTTCTGATGTCTTGTCAGCCTGGCCACATCAATAATTGTATACGTTGATTTTTTCTTTCCCAGATCGGCCACAACAGGATACATGGGTACGACATTCGGAACACAGACCGCCTGCACCTGAGGAAGTTTTTCCTTTAATTTTACCAGATCATCTTTCAGCAGCACCTGCACACAGGCACTTTTTCGCAACGCTTCAATTTCCTGAGAATCTTCCCAGTTAACTGCCTCATTAACTGAAAAGTGAAACATCGTAACCAGTGGAATCTGGAAATCAGGACACGCACCAAAGAAAACCGCACTGGACTCCGCATCAAATGAAACAATGACATCAGGCTTAAACTGGCGTAGCACCTTTCTCATTCCTTCTCTGAAATAAGAATATCTTCCTTTGTTCCTCCAGTATAAGGCCTTCTTTTTACTAAACGGTCTTACGGCTTCTCTTATACATTTGAAAACCAGCAAATCTTTCGAGCTTCCAATAAAATTATTCAGATTCAACATCCGGACAGATGTGTCAACAGGATAATATGGCTTTCCTTCCTGTGTATCATACGACAAGATACCCACATCATGTCCTCTTTGAATCATAGCATTAGCCATACGTGATTCTACTTGTTCCATGCCGCCATTGCGACCATACAACGCAGCAATCCTCGCCAGTAATATTCTCATTTGTCTCTCAATACTATTTCTGCTTTAACTGCATACAACATAAAGGAATAAAGCTGCCCATTAATGCAAAATACATCCTCGCCGGAATCTTATTAATTATCGTTGTATCTACAAATCCCTGAATGAAAAATGAAAGAAAGACCATATACACAGCCAAAGCGAAGGCTGAATCTTTTTTCATTTTCACCAGCTTTGTCAAAGTGACCGCCGATACAATAACAAAAATCCCATATCCGGCAAATCCTACCATGCCGCCGGTAGATAAGAAGAACAATGGCATATTATGCGGCATGGAATGACCGGTTTCATGAATATCTGCAGGTCTGTACTGACCATAGTATGCTTCGCCCCAATGACCGGCACCAACCCCCAGAATCTTATGGTCTTTCCACATAGCAATGCTTGCCTGAATCATCTGTGCTCTTTCTCCTCCGGCTCTGGTGATAGATTTTCCGGATTCAGCCAGTTCTATAACATCAACGTTTCTTTCCTCACCCATATGATGGAAGGCCAATCCGCCGCCAAGAAGAAGAACAAGGATTACGACCCAGATATATCTGCTGAATTTAATCGCCTGATATTTTCTTAAGCTGAGGTATGTCCATAATACCCCTAAAATGACAGCCCCTACAAGCGCAAGTACTGCTCCTCTGGAGCCAGTAAGGTACAGACAGACCAACTGCATAATTATTGTACAAGCCGATAAGATTTTATAGGCATGCTGTTTAATTTTCAGCGCATAATATCCAATTATCGGAAGCGTAATATTAATCATTGTACCAAAATGGTTCGGATGAGCATAAGAGCTCCTAATTCTTAATCCCGGGTTTATATACCATTGGTGCAATCCAATACTACAGGCAATCACAGCTCCTATCAGGATTCCCCAGCGAAATCCTTTTTCCGCATCATATTTGCTTAAAATCCACCAGGTGATAAAGAAAGGAAAACAAAGCCCGGCCTCATTAAGGGATTTAACCATATCCAACCGGTCTCCATGCAGCACAGCAGTGAGAATAAAGAGCAGATAAAAGCCCAGAATTCCTGATATCATCAGGTAAAATCCTCTGTTTCGATTTGGCAGAAAAGGACGTTTCTTCCGCAATGAATATATACCATCCGCAATAAGGAACAGAGCAAAAACAATCAATGCATAGCTGAAATAAGACGCTTTAAAGCACCATGAAATTATGACAAGAATAGAAAAAACAGATATGCTGGCAATTTGATCAATCCGTATATTATGTATCACTTTATGTATCCTTTTCCTTCCTTAAATCAAAATTGCTTCAGACCCTTGTTTCCCCATCACTTATTTCTTCAGTGCCGGATCTTCCATTACCTTATGCTTTCCATGAACGGTAAGTGCCTTATCTTCCGGCAGAGAATAGCTGCTATCAGTTATATCATACTGTGCATTCTGATAATTGTTTCCTGCCCGCAGGATGCTGCTCAGGGAATCAAACATGAGATCATTGGTAAAGAATTCATCCTTATGCTTTTCCACATTGCTTACAAGCTGCGGATAATCCTTCCGGTATTCCGGTGAGAAGTAGAAGAACACCGGAGTATGTACCATGGCGAAGGTGAATCCGCCTTCTCCGTGTCCATTGACCATATCTTCCCCATGGTCCGATGTATAAATGAGAGCCTTCAGGTTCAGATTCTTTTCTGCATAGTCAAAAATCCGGCTCATGATGTCATCAGTATATTTAACCGAAGTATCATACTGTACCACACTGTCTTTGGTACTGTTGTGTACTTCCGGATAGCCAGCCGGATATCTGTCCATGTACCGTGTATGTGAACCGTACATATGGATGATGACAAAATTATTTCCTTCCTTCGGTACCTTCTTCAGCAGGTCCAGAAGGGCCTTATCATCCTGCGGCGCCGGATTGGTCCACAGCTTATGCTTGGCTTCTTCCGCTACCAATCCATAAGCCGCCGTACCATTGGCCATGCGGTTATGATTGCCAAGCCACCAGGTCTGATAACCTGCCTTGTTGGCCACATCCAGAATGGATACAGCGTCAGAGAAGGACTGATCATGGTACTGGTTTTCGCTGGTGAGAACCTGTTCCAGTGCCAATGCGGTGGCCGGGAAATTGGAATATGCCTTCTTATACAGAATGGCCTGATTGGACTTCGCCATTCTGGAAAGCCACGGGGTGCTGTCATCCGTAAGCGCCGGATTGAACGCGGTCATCCGGTCGCGGCACTCACTTTCCCCGATAATCAGGATAACTGTACCCTGAAGCGGTTTCCCCTGCTTATCCGTAATCTGCAGTTTCTTATAATTTTCCTCATGTGACTTTTCCGCCTTGATTATGCTGGCCTGATACCGTCTTGCCAGCTTCAGTTCATACAGAGGATAGCAGCGGGGTACCCAGCGGCGAATAGTAAGCCCGGCCATGATGAGGATAAGGACAATGAATATGGTCCTTGTCTTTCCGCTCCATATCATAGAGGGCATGACCGGAGAAACCTTCTTTTCCTTCCCTGTGGAAAACCAGCCCATAAACAGACCACCGACAATAATCAGAAGGGCTACCAATCCCAGGCCGGCCAGCTTTGCCGTATCAAAATGGGTAGTCATGAATCCGACAGTTTCCTGCCAGCTGGTCATAATGACCGGAATCATATCCTCTGCAGGGAACATGTTGTGATAAATAAAGAAATAAACCAGGTAGGAAATGGCGGACACGCTGAAAAAAATGACCGACAACGCGATAATCCCTGTGGCCGCCGGACGCACCTTTTTGTTCTTTTGCCCAGCCGCTGCCAGGAGTGTCAGTACGATTCCCACAGAAAGGGCACTGAGATAATAGGGATTCACCAGGTCAAAATCCGCATGCCATCCGTGCATAGATGTGCCAATGACATAGGGATAGATGCTTATCATCAGCAGATAGATGCCTCCCGCCGGAGCCCACAGCTGGGACAGCAGGTGCTTCTTTACTATCACCTGCCCCAGAATGAGGATAACCAGCCCCATAGCAAAATCACGCATGCTGTTATGCCATGCCAGGATACGTCCGATGCCGCAAAAATAAAACCAGGCAAAGGTAATCACCTGAAGAATCAGCGCTTCTATACCTGCCCAAATCTCAAAATTCCATTTCTTACCCATTTTGAAAAAATTCCTTTACTCCTTACTATCTGTAACCCGTATATTTTACTGCCTGTCCTCTGCAATATGTACCCTGCCATGCATGGTCATTGCCTCATCCTGTGAAAGATCATAGTCCTGACTAGACAGGTCAAAACGGTCCGTGCGCCCATAATTTGATGCCTGCATGAGGCCGCAAAGGGTATCAAACACTAAATCATTGGTAAACACACAGTCCTGATGACTGCGCAGAGATTCAGCCCTGTCCTTATGTTTCTTCCTATACGACGGAGAAAGATAGATCCACAGAGGAATCCGGGTCATATCAAAGGTAAAATGTCCGGTCCCGTGGGTATATTTCATATCTTCGCTGTGGTCCGATACATACATGATAACCGACGGATGTAATTTCTTCTCTGCCTTTTCCCACATCCTGCGGAGGATGTCATCGGTATAGGCAATAGAGGTATCATATTCGGAAATCCGCTGGCTGCTTCCGGAAATTACCGGGAAATCCACCGGATATCTGTCCCCATAACGGAGATGGCTGCCCATGATATGAAGAATCACCAGATGATGCCCATTTTCAGGAATAGTATCCATCACATCCAGAAGCTGGGCATCATCCCCGGCAGGCGCCGGTACTTCCACTACGTTATCCGCAGTGTGCATAAGGTACTCAGTCAGGTAATCGTTCCCCTTATGGTTGGTGCACCACCAGGTCTCATATCCGGCTGCCCTGGCTGCATCGATGATGGATACCAGATAATCTTTCGAATGATGATTATACTGGTTCATCCCGGTGAGCATCCAGCTTATGGTCTGCGCCGTCTGGGTAAAGCAGGCATAGGTTTTCGGGAAGAAGAAAAATCCATCCTCCACCTTAACCGCAGATTGCCACGGTGTGGTTTCCTGCGGATACTCCGGATTAAAGGCCTTCATATGATCCCGGTTGGCGCTTTCCCCGATTATGAGGAATATATTACCATCCGGTTCTTCTTCCGCTTTCTGCTTAAAGCGGTGCTCCAGGTTGTATACATGTACTTCTCCGGCCTGTTTCATTTCCCGTATACTGTTTCCCGCCAGCCGGATTTCCCGGAGCGGAAAGCAGTCCAGGGCGCATTTAATCATGACGATTGCGGAAACAAGCGCCACAACCGCGCTCCCTTTTGTCCAGATTCCCATCTCTCCCATGCCGGCCCATATCATGGCCAGCCCGGCCAGAACCAGCACAAGGAATCCCAGGATACCGCCCAGCAGAACGTTTCTTTTAATCTGCCCTTCCATGTATGCCCGTACCTCCTGCACATGGGTCATCAGCACAGGCACCATATCTGCCGCCTGGAACAGATTCCCATAAATGAAGAAGTAAATGACGTAGGCCAGCGCCGCTATGAGCGACCACAGCAACAGGATAGCTTCCAGACAGGCCACGCCGGTTCCTCCCCAGGGAGAATGCGTCAGCAGCAGAAACAGAGCCGCACCAGCGCTTCCTGTAAGGAATTCCCCTTTAATCCGGGACAATTCCCTGTCTTCTCTGGACTCCGCCCGGCCGCGGCACCACATATAGGGAACCGTCCACAGCAGTAAGAAATATATCGGAGCCAGAGAAGCCGGAGAAACCAGATGTATATTGCCTGCCCATGCAGCAGCCAGAAGGAGAAGTCCTCCCAGGACTCCCATACGCAGTCCGCGCCAGGTCCCTATGTGCAGACAGCCAAAAAGGGCCGCCGCACTATAAAGACCAGCCATCGTGACCAGAATAAGTAAACTGTTTTCCAACATAGAACTGCGACTCCTTTAGGATAGATGAGCAGCCTGTAAGGCTGCAGACAGGGAATCAGATGATTTCCTGTCAGACATCCGACATTAGACCGAAAATCCTTCAGATTTTCATTCAGACAAAACAAAAACTTCCTTATTACCCGTGCAATCCACATAAGATTGCACGGACTCAAGCCAGAGTCTTGCAGACATATGAGCCTTCGGCTCATACGAATCCGGGAATCCGGAACGGATTCCTGCGGACAGCAAACGCAGTTTGCAGCATTATGCTATTCACAGAATTTCATTAAGAATGGTATCCAGGTCCTTATTAAAGCTGGAGATTGGACATCGCAAACAATGCCGCACTGCTGCTCATACGGAGCAAGGACAAAGTCTTGTCCTTGCTGGCTACAAGTCTTCTATTTTAGAAATTTGCAGAATTTCAATAAGAGAGGTAGCCCGGTCTGCTAAAAAGCTTGAAGTTGGAATTCATAAACAATGTTTCTGAGCCATTCCTGCGGACCTCAGATTTTGGTCTTTATATATTCCACATACCATTTCACCATTTCGCCATAGTGATGCTGCATTCTGGCGGTTCTGGCGGCCTGGTGGAGGTTCTTTCTTCCTTTCGGAGGAACGAGCGGGTAACCCTTCCATGGGGATGCCTCCTGCAGGGCAGCATATTCCTTTACTGCCGGCCAGTCCTGTACCCAGCTGTGCCAGGGTTTTGCGTGGCCTGCGAAATGAATGATGACCTGATTTCTGTAATCTTCATTTTCTGGCTGTTTTGCAAACAGGGACTGACGATCCAGATTGTACAGGTAGTTGTATTTCTTTGGCAGGTACTTTACCCGGCCATCCAGCATCTGGTTATGGATATCCTGATCGTGGTGAGACAGACGGTTGCCTACCTTCGCCACGTTTTCCTGTGCCCTTCTGACGATGTCATCAAACAGGCCGTCCTGCATCCACTGATCGATGTGGATGAGCATCATGCCGGCATTGAAATACTTGGACGTGCCGACACGCTTCGCGTTGCTTTCTTCTCTCCGGTCCGTCACCACGGCTGCGTCAATTCCGGTGAGGTCCAATTTCCAAAGCGGTGTCAGATCACCGCGGCACATCATATCTCCGTCGAGATACAGCACCCGGTCAGTAAGGCTGGCCAGGGTAGGCGCCACGAGGAACCGATAGAAAAAGGCGGCTACGCCGTCAGACAGCAGCAGGCTGGTAAAGCAGCTATCATCAATAAGATGGACATACACCGCTGCCTTCGTCATCCGTGACAGGTCGATAAGATGTCCCCGTTCAGTATCACTGAGGGCATTCACAAAGAAGTGGAAACTCAACGGCATGTCCGGATTCCATTTTCTTACGGAAAATGCCACCACGCCCATATGGGAAATATAGTCCGCCGTACCGGTAAAGGCGATGTGGAAAGATTTCTCTTCCCCGCCCCGGCCCAGACGGATGGTCTTTATAATTGCGTTGCTTAATACGTTGGCCATAACATCCTCTCAGTCTGCCAGATAACGATATAATTTGGAAAAAGCCTCTACATCCTTCATATGGAAGACATCCAGCGCTTTGGCCAGATGCCCGATGAGACCATGTTTTCTTAAAAATGCGCGGGCCCATTCTCTGGTCTCTCCGCCGGCCGCCCCTGCATATCCTGCCTCCAGTGCCTTCATATAGTCTTCTTCTGCATACGGTTCACGGAGCAGGGACAGAAGGAGGAGCAGATAGTCCAGAGCCATGCATTTCTTCTTGTTTTTTGACCGGGGCAGATTTTCCCAGTCGAGCAGCGTTACCTGCCCATCCTTATACAGGAAATCACGAAGAGCCGGCCGCCCATGGGTCATCCCCGCCTTATGCAGTGCGCCCAGTGCCGCTCCGGTACGGGTGAGGATATCCAGCTTTTCCTCTTTGCTGACATCCTTCTGCCGCATCCAGTGATTGATATTCTCGCCGGCTGCCCTGGTAACCATGCAGTCCGCGTCCAGATATACAATTTCCGGAGACAGCCCGGTCAGGCTGTGCGCCATGGCTGAGCGTGCCACTTCGGTATAAAACTGTACATTGACGGATGACTTGGCGAACTGATTGCGTCCATTGGAAAGCCTCCGCTTAATCCAGTAGGTCGTTCCTTCAAAAGTAAAAGGGATATTCCGTTCCTCCGGCTGTCCGGCAATGGCTTTCTGCAGGGACTCTTTAAATGCTTTATCTGTAATCATAACTAATTCTCCCGATGGGATTGATATTCGTACAACCTCAATTCCAATTATATTATTATATCAAGTTATGGCAAAGATTGCCCCTGAAAAACGCAGTTTTCTTCGTTGTGACCGGTACATTTCCCCGGGGAAGACGCTTTATCTTTTTTTCCGGCCCCGTTGTATAATAGGGAAGATAAGTCAGAATTTTCATTATTTATACATTTTATGCATTCCATATCAGGGAGGATGTACATTATGAAAACCGCAGGATTGGCTGATAAAGCACTGCTCAAACGGTGTGTTGTCGTCTTCGTGGTCACTGTGATTGGTACTCTTTTATATGCCATCGGGATGAATGCGTTCTTTGTTCCCCACCATTTCCTGGCCGGAGGGCTGGCCGGTATCGCCATGATTATCTATTACCTTACCGGTTTCCCCATCGGTACAATGAACCTTCTCTTAAATATTCCACTGCTGATTCTTTCCCTCCGCTATATGGGAAAGTTTTATACGGCGGTTTCCATCCTGGGAACGGTAACGCTGTCATTTTTTATTGATGCTACCGCCTTTCTCAGCCAGTCTACCATTATTCAGAGCCCACTGGTCTCTGCCATTACCGGTGGTTTCATCATCGGTATCGGCACCGGCCTTCTGTACCGCTATAACACCAACAGTGGCGGACTGGACATCGTAGGCGCCATTTTAAAGAAATACTACAATCTGGAAATCGGCAATGTAGTCTTTGGCCTGAACGTGATTATTGTCGGTGCCAGTGCCGCCATATTCTCCCTGGAACGTGCCGTATGTACCTTAATCGGCATGTACCTTACCGCCAATGTGGCTAACCGGGTCGTTATCGGTACCGCGCAGAGAAAAGCGGCGTTCATCGTATCCAGAAAGCCTCTGGAAATTACCGACGGCATTCTTCGGAAAATCGGTCATGGTGCTACACTCCTGGACGGCCAGGGCGGATTCAGCGGCGCAAGAAAACAAATCGTTTTTGCTATCATTGATCTGACGCAGATTGCCAAACTCCGCCAGCTGATCCATGTCATAGACCCACATGCGTTTCTGTTCATTATGAACACCACTGACGTTATCGGTCAGGGATTTACCACACCGGTGGCCACACCTGTCGAAAAAAATCTGCAGCATTCTGCCCGCTATGTAGTAAATGAAGACGGGGAACTGGTTCCTACCAAATTCTGGCAATATGAAATGGACCAGGAAGCCAATCCCACACCGGATAAGGAAACCTATCCCGAAGTCCGGGCAGATGATAAGTAAGGAGGTTCTTTTCACCATGAAAAAATACTTAGCATTACCTCTGGCATTATGCTTTTTCCTGCCCCTATCCGCCAGCGCCTATACGCCGGCCGGCACCGCGCAGATTATTCACTCCTCTGCAGAAACAGGACAGCTGTACTTTTCTACAGCCAGCGAAGGAGACATGAATTTTTCCTCTGCCTCCACCATGTATTTCAACGATGAAACCGGAGCCCTGCTGGCCTTCACCGTCAACGCCGACGGCCACACTATGCACGCCTCCATCCGCAAGAACGGAATACTCATCTGGGAAGAATCCTTCCCGGATACCACACAGAAATACTCTATCACCAGAAAAACAGACAACATATCCCCCTATTTCCTTATGAACCTGGGAAATCGGACGTATGTTGCAAGATATGATAAGGATGGGAAGATGGAGGTCCGGGAACTCCGAACAGACGTCAGAAAATCAGACATCAGACCGGAAGCCTAAGCAGCTTCCTTTCAGACTTAAAAGATAGATATGAGATATGAGGTTTGAGAGAGAATAAGGAAAATCCTTTAATGAGAACATTCCACTTCACCTCTGCAATCCTCAACAATAAAAAGCGACAGGAAATTTCCTGTCGCTTTTTTGTCTGATGCCTGAAGAAAATTTTTCGAGTTTTGTGTCTGATGGCCTGCATTCTGCAGGCGGTCTACCTTTACACAAAGACTCATCTCTAATACCACTCGGCAATCCAGTTATCTTTTTCCGGAAGTATGCCCATCATGAAACGGGATATCTTTTCTTTTATGGCTTCGTCTTTTGTAAGCCAGGTAATCTGGTTTCTCTTAAGAAGTTCATTGAAATCGGAGGTCCCGAAGACAAGTTCTGCCAAGGTATTCACATTCATGCAGAACGAGGGTTCCGGGATATGGTTGCCCAGATTGATTCCGGAGGTGTCTTCGATGTGCAGACGGAGTTTGTAGAAGATATCATCCTGGAGAGCATGAATTTCCCCATCTTCGGCCCGCACCATATATATCCCATTGTTTTCACTCAGTACCGGATCTACCAGCTGGAATGAATATTCTCCATGTATCTGTTTCTCACAGGGCAGACCATCAATGACCCCTACCGGATCGGTGATGCGTGCCATCATGAACGGGAAGGTGCGGTTTTCAATATATGTATGTTCCGCCCCATTAGGCCAGTAGTAGAAGGAACAGTCGTCCAGCGGTTCATACCATATGCACCGATCAATAGAACCGCGGTGCCCGGCCATGAAAGCATAAAGTCCCCTGCGACCGCGATCCGATGAATACGCCATTTCATTGGCTATAAGACGCCTTCCGTCCATACCATAGCATAAATACCCTATCGGACCCGTTTCATCGCCTGTAACGGCGATATAGCCCTCATTCAGCTGGCCTTCGATAAAGGTCCGCCATGTCTTTTCGTCGCGCTGGGTAAATCCGTTCCTTCTTTCTGTGAATTTCTCATATACGGAAGCCAGAATATGCCATTCATCGGGAGAAGAAACAGTCATTGCCTTTTCCGGTTTTTCCCCAATCCGTGCCAGCCATTCCGGAGCAGCACTGCGTTCCCACTGCTGTACATAGAAGGAACAGCCCAGAGGCATATAGAAAGAGGCATCCGATGGCATAAGGATGACTGCAGATTTTCCACGGGACCTGGATATGCGGAAAGCATTCTTCAGCAGCTTACTGGCGATTCCCCTGCCTCTGGCTGCCGGGTGCGTAGCCACCCCCACCATATAATCCACGGGCATACTGTTCCCCCGAAGATTCAGGGTATACGGCCGCAGGTGCAGATCGGCTGCGATATGCTGGTTCTCTTCCGCTACCACCACATCGTCCATCTGGCACACCCGGGAGAAATACCACTGAAAAAATGGTTCATCTGGTTTTTCAAAACAATAGGCCCACAGCGCTTCAATCGACTTACGGTCTGCTTCCGTCGCTCTTCGAAACTGCATCTTGCTTCACCTCTCCTGACTGTTCCTTATTTGCCCAGGGTACCTGCCAATACGACATTATACTTTTCTGCAAAGTGATCCGGGTTATATTCCATCTTAGCCTGACGGAGTCCTGGAACTCCCAGATCTTCTTCCCGATTCACAAATTCTGTATCTGCAAATTCATGGAGAATGAAATCCCGGTTAATGGCCTGATAAAGTCCGCGGATTTCCGGATTAGCCTTTTCAAAATGAATATGGGCCACCTGGTCATTCATCTTATCCCCAATGGTAAAAGCTTCAATCTTTCCGTAAATGCGGATGACGGCTCCTTTTACCCCCAGGGCATCCCAGTTATCAAAACAGAGTCCGATAGAATATTCTTCATCTTCAATATCCCCATGACGTTTGAACCATTCGGCAGAAGCCTGTTTTACTTCTTCCATATTTTCGTGGGTAATCGGTTCATATACATAGTCCGGATAGGTTCTGAGGAATCCATTGAGATGATTCTTCTTCATACGAAACTTTTTCCCTGGAAGACGGATAAGGTCACTGGTCTTATAAATGTATTCAAAGTCATCCCGGTCTTCTTCAAATTCATATTTTCCAGGGCAGAGCTGCTTAATCTGTTCCACTACCCAGGGAGATGCCCCCATGAGGCGGAACGGCTTGCCCATGTCTTCCAGGTGCTTTCTGATGATTTCCAGGCCATGTACAAACGATGCGCCCTTTCCTTCAAATGGAGGCATAAAATAAGCCATGTCTCCACGACCGGCTCTGACAAACAGAATATTATCTTCTACTGCCCACATGGTGCTGTATGCGTGCTGCCAGAGGAACAGGGTATTAAAGGAACAGTCACACTGCTGATAATGATGTTCCCCAAAAAATGAATTGATATAATCCTTATCTTTCATCTCAAAATGATGAAATTCCATAATAACTCCTCACTGTGGTCTTTCCCACGATATATCCACTCTATATTTAATATTCTAAATCTAATAGTATTGTAGCATATACCGCAAATGGCAGGTCTCCCTTTTTCGACTGTCCTCTCTATGTGGACATTTTGACAGGATTTATATAAACTTTACCGACATCAGCTGATTTTTTCAGTTCAAAAAAAATTATTTTGTCCCCAAAATCCAGAAATTCACAGGGTTATTCTACTTATTCACCAATTCACATTTCACTATTCACTTTCTCCACAAGCGATGTAATTCCAGATATTATCGTGGGTTTAATAGATTTCCTCCGTTTTTGTAAACAGATATTCAATAACTTATTCACAGTTATTCACATTCTTCTGTGTACATCTAGAGTGTACACTTATGATAAATCCCCCATATTATCTGATTTTTAGAAAATATTCACTATGAAGAATTCACCTTTTTCACCTGTTTTGTGGATAAACCTGTGAATAAGTTGAATAACCCGGCTTTTCATGGGAAATTCTTTACAGCAAACAAATAATCGATGAACAGATTTTCGGGTTTCCACATATTAAGATTTTACGCACTTTTTACAGGATACTGATAATATTTTCACTTGTTATCATCTCTGATTATCCACCACCAGATACCCCCTTCAAAATATCGTCTGCTGGATTTTGGCAGCAAGAGGAAAAATGAAAGGGGAATAGATGCTGCGTATAGCCTCTTTTATAAAAAAGTGAGAAGCAACATATCCCATGGATTCACATAGTGGAATCAAGAATGAGCTAACGCTCATGGTCGTCAAGAGTTGCTTTGCAACTCTCGGGTTGGCAAATTCCTTCGGAATTCGGGTCGGTGCCTTAACATCAAAAGGCAGGTCGGTGTGCTACTTTGGGAGCACAGGGGATGGATGTTGCACATGGCTTTTTCATATAAAGCAAAAACATGGCATACATCAGCACGTTTTCCTATTTCCAACACAGAGAAATCAACTATCCCCCGACGTTCGTTGGATTCGAGACAATGGATTGTCTCGAATGCCTGCCAATCCTTAATGTCTTATATATGGCAGTCTGGCGTGGCAACAATGTCTTGTTGCCACGGGATACAAGTCTTCTGTCTAAGAAATTCATTGAATTTCCATAAAAATGGTATCCAGGTCCGTATTAAAGCCTGATAAAAGTAAGAACGCAGATTTCTGACTAAAACAAACCTGGAAATCGGGTATCACATATAACTTTTTGCGCCAGATCCCCAGAAAGGAGCTGCGTACAGGATTCTAGTCTTTTTGTAGGCTTTAGCATTCTTAGCTTTTATAAGCAATATTCCTCTTCCCCCCTTGTAAAACAGCATGTTTTACACCGCCTCGAGCCGAAGGCTTGCCGACCTATGAGCCTTGGCTCATACCGTCTCGAATCCCGAAGGGATTTGCGGACAGCAAACATAGTTTGCGGCTTTTCGGTCTACTCTATGGCGAATAGCCTCATTGTAAAAATTAAGGCATAATAAAACCACTTTCCGATTTTTTATGGAAAGTGGTTTTATTATACCCTTCGGTCTCCCCTCGCTGCCTCAAATCTCGTTGCTCAACTCGATCTTTCAGCTCATCTTTTATTTGCTAATTCCGCGTTTCAGGTACTGCCGGCCTTTCAGTTCCAGCACATCCTTAGGCCCTTTTCCAATCATGGCCATCATAAAGCGCTGACCGAAGTTCAGTCGTCTCTTATATCTTCTGGCTTCTTCAATAGCGCATAGAAGCAGTTCTCTGGAAGCTGGGCGCAGGATATGCATGATGCTGTCAATACACAGGGCTGGCACAGCCGCCTGGAACATATCGCGCACTTCGTGGTGACATTCCAGGCCGCACTGCTTAAGCATCGTAATCGCCAGGGTCATGGCTTCCACTTCTGCCATATAATAGAGAAGTGTGTTTCTATCGCTCTGCGGTGCCGGACGAATGGCATCAGCCAGTGGGAGCGCCGTGAACAGTACATCATAAATGGCGCTGTTGCCCTGGAACATATCCTCTCCCAGAGTACCATTGCACTTAGCCCAACAGCGAAGGGCCTGCCAACGGTAATATTCCCGGTAGGCCGATAGCACCGGTATCTTTCTGGCCAGATTCAGGTTATGCATCCATGCTTTAAGTTCATGAAGTATGCGGGGTTCTTTTTCCAGCGCACTGACACTCTTTTCATTGTAGTGATTGTTATCATACAGTACCTGGTCGGTAGCAATCAATTTTTTAGCATTCAGCAGGACTTCACTGTTCACATACAGATCCTCATAAAGCACATCTTCCGGAAAACGGACATTCTCCCACAGATGAGCACGGTACACTTTTCTCCATACCTGGGGATCCAATCCAAGGAAAAGTCTGGCCTTGATCATATCGGAAGGAATGTCTCTGCTCTTGATATGCCAGCCCAAGAGACCACCGAGCCCCCGTTCATTTTCATCAAATACATTAAATATGGACATATCCGCATGTTTCTTTTCCATGGCCATAACCATCATGCGAATCATATCTCCATACACATGATCGTCGCAGTCAATAAAACAGATATAGTCCCCGCGGGCATGTTCCAGCCCTACATTTCTTGCCGCAGACACTCCACGGTGCGGCTGATGGAATACGGTAAGCCTTGCATCCAGGGATGCGGCCTGATCAGCAATAGCGCCACTTTTATCTGGTGAGCCATCATCGATAACCAACAGTTCAATCTTGGTATAGGTCTGAGATAAAATACAACGGATGGTTTCCTTAATGTAATCTTCTCCCAGATACACCGGCAAGATGACTGACACCAGCGGCATGGAATTGATTTCTACCATGACAAGCTCCTCTCCCTCAAAAATGCAATACAATAATTTAGTATCTTCATTATATCTTATTTTATTTCCTTTTGGCAGCGTTTCTTTTTAAAAAATTTATTTTTATTTAATATTTTTGCATGTTTATGCTGGTTTTCCTGTTTATTCTCCCGTTTACCTTTGTCCCATACGCGCTGTCGTGTTACACTGATAAGAGCAGGGCCTGGTTATATACCTGTGCCAGCGCACAGACAATTCCACATAAAGGAGGACTATAATGAAAAAACTGATAATTGCTGCAGCCGTAGGGCTGACACTGGCTGCTTCCATGCACGTTTCCGCCAATGCAGGCATTGAAGCCGGCCTCGGAACAAAGGAATCTTATATTGATGCCACAGTGCTTCCAAAACTTTCCATCGGCTATTCCCGTCTGGATCGCGATGAATACGGTGATCAGAATGATATTCATGCCCACTACAAGCTGCTGGGAGACAATCTCCAGCTGCGTGCCGGCTGGCGTAACGATATGAAGCATCAGGATGATTCCTTCTATGGTGGCGCGAAAATCAAGACCGACAGCTTTCTGGGTTTCCAGCCTTATCTCAGCTATGACTGGGGCCAGGAATTCAAGGAAACCAATGTAGGGGTGGACTATAACATTGGCATGGGCTTCGGACTCAACCTGAACTACCATAAATACGACCCAGATCATGGTAGTGATGAATCCGGCCTGGGCGTAGGGGTAAACTACAAGTTCTAAAAGAGACAGCTTCTGATAAGCTCCGAAGATGTTTCTCTAAAAGCTTATACGGCAGACTGTATTCACCGGAATCTAAAATTATAAGAACATAGCAAAAGGACGAAAAGGAATCTGATATCATCAAATTTCTTTTCGTCCTTTGATTCTGTCTGAAGGAAGTTCCATGAACTTCCAGTCTGAAGTCTGAACTGTCTGATTGTCTGTTTATAAGCTTCAGCTTATAAATCAGAACTGATGACTCCAGACCACGGTGAGCCCGTTGCCATTATATCCCGGGTTTCGACGCTTCATTCCATTGGAACAGTGCATAATGGTGTAGCCTACGGAGAAGGAGTCTTTTTCTCCACTCTTCCAGGTGAGCCTGGGACCGGTTCTCCACATGAAACCATAGCCTCTGCCACCGGCAGGAAACGCCTTATTGTAAAACATAAGTGTCCCGGTGGCATCCAATCCTCCGTAGAGCTTTCCTGTGAGCTCATGTTCATATCGTCCCATAACCGATGGACCGGCACCCCAGGCATCTGAATTCCGCTTTACCTTATCATCATCTGTAAGGGTTCCGTGATTATCCGTAACGGTAAGCCCACGGTACCAGGAAATTGTTCCCCGCTGTCCCATCTTCTGATAAACATGTACCGTATCATTACTGATATGCCGGTCATTAAAGATACAAGGATGCATAGAATCATACTGGATTTCCCATGTATTCCTCATATTATTTCCATTATCTTCTGCCATAGCGGCACCTGCCGGCAGAATCGCCGCCACCCCAATAAGGACGGCAGCCAATCTTCTCATATCTTTTCTCATGGTCCAACCTTCTTTCCTTATTATTATCTATACTCTATATTATAAACAATCTGGCAGAAACCAGCTATAGTCTGTGCTGCCTGTAAGTATTTCCATCCATTGTGGAATTTCAGATACCAGGCAATGAAAAAACCAGCGATGTTTCCTGGACATCGCTGGTCTCGTATAAGGGGATTCTCAAAATCCGTGGGTATGCACATCAGGCCGGCATAGCGGAGGTCTTAAGTCTGTATGCGGTCTGTACCCTTCCTTGTTATAATGGAAAGTATACCGGATTGATGGCAACTAATCAATAGATAAACGGTTAACAATTTCTAACATTTTATTTATTAAGAAAAATTAATATTATATTTTCTTATATTAGCATACGCTTATTCTTTCCCATATGAAAAATGAGCTGTGAAAAATAATTTCTCATTTCACAGCTCATGGCTACGTCAATCATTACCTGGCAACGGTAACCCGTGCGGATATATCTTCTTTTTCTTTCGGTTCTCTTTCTGATTCCACGCCGCCAAATGGCATCTGTGCAATAAGGCGATAGCCATCTGGTACCTGGAACATATCTTTTACCAGAGGGTCGATAACCGGGTTGTAATGCTGAATATTAGCACCGACTCCTAATTCAGCAAGTCCTGCCCAGATATTGATCTGCAGCATGCCATTGGCCTGCTGTGCCCACACCGGGAAATTATCCGCATAGCGCGGGAACTTTGTCTGCAGAGCCTTTACAGTATTGTCATCAATGAAGTACAGAATGGTTCCATAAGCCGCCTTAAAGCTATCAATCTTTGCTCTGGCTACTTTACCGCCAAATGCATCATAGATACCATCCCAGAGGGTATCCTGCTTATCCCCTAGAACCACAATTACCCGCTGGCTCTTCATGTTAAATGCATCGGGAACCAGTTCAGTAGCTTCCTTAATCAGGTCAAGCACCTCGTCTTCACTTACCGGAAGCTGCCGGTTTAATGCATATATAGAACGCCGTCTTTTCAGAACATCTGTCAATCTGGTCATTGCTGTACCTCCTTTCTACTGAGTATATACATATATTCATTATTTTACCTTCTTCCAGCAGAAAAATCTACGAAAATTGTTCACTTTTGATTCCCAGATATCTGGTCTATAATAAAAAGGCCGATCCCCGGATACTGCTGAGAACGATACCAGTATCCGGATTTCCATCATCTATTATGGGCACCGCCCCGGTAAAGGAGAATCAATCAAATGAAACGCAGCCAACGCCGCCAGATGCAGGAAGCTATAAAGGAAATTCCTTTTGCTGTCTTCTGTCTGGACACTGAAAAAAATGACGAAGCATCCAAACTGGCAGAAACCATGAACGCTCCCTTCTTCACATCCCCGGAGTCCATGGAAAAGACTGCCCTCTATGTGGTATATGACCAGGAAGGCACCTGCCTTACGGATGGAGAAATGACCCTGCGCGGCGACTACATCCCCAGGATACGCCGGCTGAAGCACCATAATCTCACCCACGAAGCCCTCATAAAAGCGGCACACAGCAAGGATAAGAAGGAACATCTTACTGCAATCGACGGAACAGCCGGTCTGGGGGAAGATTCCCTCCTTCTGGCCGCTTACGGTTTTTCTGTCACCTTATGCGAACATAATCCGGTCATTGCTGCACTGCTGAAAGACACTCTGGCACGTGCCAGAACCATCCCGGAACTGGAACCTGTGGTATCCCGCATGACTGTATATGAAGGAAGCTCCCTTACCTGTTTCGCATCCCTCTCCACACCACCAGATGTCATTCTCCTGGATCCTATGTTCCCGGAAAGAAAAAAGAAATCCAAAGTAAAGGAAAAGCTGCAGCTTATCCAGAAGCTGGAGTCCCCATGCACAGAAGAAAACACACTGCTGGAAGCGGCACTGGCCACCGGGGCGCCTAAAATCATCATCAAACGCCCGGCCAAAGGTCCATGGCTGGCTGACAGAAAACCGAGCTACGTTATCGAAGGAAAAGTGATTCGGTATGATGTAATAAGACAATGAGCGAATCTCAAAAAAATCATACGTTCAGATAACAGACTGGAAATCTTTCCGCCTTCCTTTACTCAACACAGAGAAATCAACTATTCACCCTCTGGTCCGCAAATGATCTCCTTTCTCTCCAGAAAGGGGGGCATTTAATAATTTTTCCTATGTTGCAACATACAGTATTCTACTTGTCCCCACCAGCTTTTGCATTCTTAGCTTGTATAAGAGAACATTCCGCTTCGCCCGTGATTGATGATAATTCTAAAATTGCAGAACCATACGTTTAGGCCTACATCCCTGAATACATATTTCCACATGCAAAAAGCAGAAAGAATCTCAGATAATTGGGATTCTTTCTGCTTTTTATTTTATATGAAGAGATTATATGGGATATCTATCTGCAGATTAAAGTTTGCGACCTTTCAGTTTCCAGGCTGATACCTGCAGAAAATCCTTCTGAATTTCGTGTCCGAGGGAGATTCTTCTGCGTGTTTGCAAATTCCCTCAAACCTGTCTTTTCAGCTCATCTTATTTTTCTTCATCAAGAACGCGGGCGCAGCGTGCGCATACATCCGGATGATCCGGGTTGGATCCTACAGAGTCCAGATGCTTCCAGCAGCGTTCGCACTTCTGTCTGGTGCTCGGTGCTACGGATACGCGTACACCATCTTCATTAGTCAGTGCATCCGCCGGTGCCGCAGAGGTATCATTGACCAGTTCCACGTTGGAAACGATGAAGAAGTCAGAGAGGAAGTCTCCCATAGCCTTCAGGGTTTCATATGCGTCGCCTTCTGCGTAGATGGTTACATCTGCATCGAGCGGGTGGCCAATAATCTTAGCAGCACGGGCATTTTCCAGTGCCTTCATGACATCGCTGCGGAGAGCCAGTCTTGCGCTCCACTTTTCATCCAGTGCGCTGTCCAGGTACTGCGGCTTCATAGCCGGCCAGTCTGCCAGATGCACGCTGGCTTCCTTGCCTTCTACCGCTGGCATAGCCTGCCATACTTCTTCTGCGGTGAAGCAGATGAATGGAGCCATGATGCGAACCAGGCTGTCCAGGATTTCATACATAGCGGTCTGTGCAGAGCGACGCAGTCTGGAATCCGCAGTTTCGGTATACAGACGATCCTTGAGGATGTCCAGATAGGTTGCGGACAGGTCTACAGTGCAGAAGTTGTGTACTGCGTGATACATAACATGGAACTGATACTGTTCACACGCATTGGAAACTTCTTCCTTCACCTGTTCCAGACGGAGCAGTGCCCAGCGGTCCAGTTCGTCCATTTCTGCATAAGGAACGGCATCGGTTGCCGGGTTGAAGTCAGCCAGATTGCCAAGGAGGTAGCGGAATGTATTTCTGATCTTGCGATATACATCACTCATGCTCTTGATAATCTTATCGGACAGTCTTACGTCGCTCTGATATTCTACAGAGGAAATCCAGAGACGCATAACGTCAGCGCCGTACTTGTTGATAATGTCCTGCGGAGCTACAACGTTACCTACCGACTTACTCATCTTGCGGCCTTCGCCGTCCATAGTGAAACCATGGGTCAGTACTGCCTTGTATGGAGCATGTCCGTTAACAGCTACAGAAGTGAGCAGGGAGCTGTGGAACCAGCCACGGTGCTGATCGGAGCCTTCCAGGTACAGATCGCATGGATAGGCAGCACCCTTCCATTCTTCACGCGGATTCTTCAGCACGCCGTTCCAGGTAGAACCGGAATCGAACCATACGTCCATGATATCCTTTTCCTTGTGGAAATGATGGCCGCCGCAGTGCGGGCAGGTGAATCCTTCCGGAAGCAGTTCTTCTGCACTGTACTTCCACCATGCATCGGAACCTTCCTTTTCTACGATATCCACTACCTTCTGTGTGGTTTCATGGGTAATTACATACTTACCGCAGTCATCGCAGTAGAATGCAGGAATCGGAACACCCCAGGAACGCTGACGGGAAATACACCAGTCCTGACGGTCACGAATCATATTATAAAGGCGGTCATGACCCCATGCCGGATAGAATGTGGTATCATCCACAGCCTTCAGAGCCTTGTCTCTGAAATCATTGATGGATGCAAACCACTGTTCTGTTGCGCGGTAAATAATCGGGTTCTTGCAGCGCCAGCAGTGTGCATACTGATGATGAATGGACTTCTTGCCCAGAAGTCTGCCAGCATGAGCCAGGAGGGAAATAACCGGACCTTCTGCTTCCCAGATAGTCTTGCCGACAAGGCCCAAGCCTGCTTCTTCGGTCATACGGCCCTTTTCATCTACCGGGCAGAGAATTTCCTGCTTCAGCTTGCCTGCATTTTCATAAGACTTATATACTTCAAAGTCATCCACACCATGGCCAGGAGCGGTATGTACGCAACCGGTACCTGCATCGAGAGTTACGTGGTTGCCTTCCAGTACATAGACTACGCGGTCTTCATACAGTGGATGCTGGAAAGACTTGAGATCCCATTCTGCGCCGAGCATTTCACGGCCTGCAAATTCATAATTTTCCACCTTGCAGTCTGCCAGAGCTGCCGGAGCCAGTTCCTTGTTCATCAGGTAGTATTCATCATTGTCCAGGTTATGAACCCATACATAGGTGAACTTCGGATTTACACTGATGAATTCGTTAGCCGGAATGGTCCATGGGGTAGTGGTCCAGATGACAGCAAAGAGCTTATCCTTCGGTACACCTTCCGGAGCCAGGTCACCTACATCCAGTGCAGGGAACTTAACGTAAATGGACGGAGATTTTCTGTCCTTATATTCAATTTCTGCTTCTGCCAGTGCAGTTTCGCAGTGCGGGCACCAGTAAACAGCCTTCTTACCCTTGTAAATGTAGCCCTTGTCGGCCATAGCGCCAAATACTTCCAGCTGCTTGGCTTCCAGATGCGGATCGAAGGTTACATACGGATGTTCAAAGTCGCCGACAACGCCCATGCGGATGAAGTCTTCTCTCTGGATGTTGATCCATCTCTTAGCATAGGCAAGGCACTTTTCACGGAGCTGAAGTGGAGTCATGGTGGCTCTGTCTTCACCGGATTCCTTCAATACTGCATATTCAATCGGAAGGCCATGGGTATCCCAGCCCGGCACGTAATGAGCAGCATAGCCCTTCATGAACTTGTAGCGGACAATGATATCCTTCAGTGTCTTATTCAGCGCATGACCGATGTGAATCTTGCCGTTGGCATATGGCGGTCCATCATGCAGTACAAAAGCCGGAGCGCCGTCTTTTCTTCTCTTTTCCAGACGCTGATGATACAGGTCCATATCCTTCCACATTTTTACAAAGCCTGGTTCTCTTTTCGGAAGATTGCCACGCATAGGGAAATCTGTTTCTGGCAAGTGCAGAGTCTTGCTGTAATCCATAATCTATTCCTCCTGAAAACAAAAAATCCCGCCCCAATAAGGGGCGAGAATTTATCCCGTGGTACCACCCTAATGACCTTTCGGTCACTCGGTACAGTTAACGATGTCCCGGCAGGGCTTTTCTTCCCTGCAGCTCCAGAGTGATCTGGCTATATTCTGTCATACCCGCTTTCACCGTACCGGGCTCGCTCTGATGACAGGTCATATATCCCGTCTCTATCTTCGCCTTTGAATTTTCTACATAATACCCTTATCAAAGAGCATAGTCAAGTGAAATATAGAAAAACTGTGAAAATAAAGGATTATGTATTCTACGAATAGTCTCTTTATAAAAAAGACGAAGAGCAGCATATTACCGCTATTCCTATGGATTCACATACAGCATTCTACTTTCCACCGTCATTCGTCGGTCCCCGTGACTGCAGACCAGTCCACCATGCATACAACTCAGGACGATGTGAAGGCTGTGCAGAAGCGTACCTTCTGCAGGAGAAAAAAGATTCTGAATATTTGCAACCTTTCCTATATTCCAACATAGAGGAATCTACTTTCCACCAGCCGCCAACAAAGACCGGGCTGTCAATATTATTGAAATCAAAGATTTCATAATTCTATGGACTTACAGCCAATGACGACAAGCTATTAGTACCATAAAAGTGTAGTTGTTGGAGAATGATCATCTTCATCAGCTGCACTTATTTATTTATAATTAGGGGAGTAATTGGTCTGACGAAAAGCCATTGGATTTCGCATCCGTACGACAAACTGTCAACCCGCCCCTTGTTATAAATATTCGATTAAGCAGGTTGGGATTTGCTCCCGTGTAACGAACTAAACTGAATGATAATAAGTGTGGCTGGAACAATTACTTTTATTTAAATTATCAGGAGGTGCGCTATGATTAGCGTAGGTATTGATGTCTCTA
>NZ_FMXA01000021.1 GCF_900103425.1 Dialister histaminiformans
TTTTGCTTTCCCTTATCCCAACAAAGAGGAATCAACTCTCCGCCATCTACGATGGCCCTCCTCTCTCTCCAGAGAGGAAAACGTTTTGCATGCTTCCATTAATCAGCTTTTGCATTCTTACCCTTTGCAAGAAGAAAACATTCCGCTTCACACCGTCCCGAATCCCATAGGAATTTGCCGACAGCAGACAAAGTTTGTGACCTTTACCCTCTCTCTCCAGAGAGGGAAATATCTTAGAAGCTTTCCTTCGGTATAGCTTCTACCTGTTAACGATTCGGCGAGGTATAGCATAAAATAGTAGATATACATTTTTTGATGAAGATATAAGTATCGAGGAGAAAATAAACAACGCAATCTCACAGAATGAATTTGAATTGATAAGGGCAGGGGCTCAAAGGTTTCCCGTTCTGGAGAGAAAGGGTGGAATGACGACAATAGCTTGTCGTCATTGGCTGTAAGTCCATAGAATTATGAAATCTTTGATTTCCATACTATTGACAGCCCGGTCTTTGTTGGCTGGTGGGGGAAAGTAGATTGCTGTATGTGAATCCATGGGAATAACGGTAATATGTTGCTCCTCACTTTTTTATAAAAGAGGCTATTCGCAGAATCTACCCCCCCTGTGCCTCTGCAGGAGGCACACCGACCTGCCATATTGAAGTTAAGGCACCGACCTACATCCGTTCAGGATGTACCGACCTGCGAGCCTATAGCTCACACCGACCATGAGCCGAAGACTCATCTTTGTATGTTAGTGGATAGGAAATCATGTGGCTGTTATCGACACCCTTCTTTACAAAAATTTTCCTTTTTTCTTACATCTGGTGACTCCATTCTCCAATCGGTTTTTACCCCTCGTTTCCTAATTCTCACATTTCAATCCTGTATTTACTCGAAAGGAGGCCTTTATGTCTGCTTACAGAAAATCTTCCGGCTATCTGGAGAAGGCGTCGGATATTCTTAAGGAAAATCATCGGCGTTTCATGGAAAGTGACGGATTTCAGTATTTCCTGTTTCGTCAGAAATGGCCCTCCTTTGCCGGGGAGCTTATGGCCAGGGAATCGTATATTGCCGGCGCTTCCGGTGAGGTGCTCTATGTACAGGTGACCAATTCGGTGTGGCTGAGTCAGCTGACTATGCTCAAAGCGCAGATTCTGGAAAAGATACATAAAGATCCTTTCGGAGCCCGTTTTACAGATATCCGTTTCCGCATTGGCCCCAAACAGACAAAAAATCATCCCAGAAGCACCGTAGATCCGGTGAACCGGGCGATTGCCAAAGAAAAACAGCGCATGAGCCAGCCGCTGAATGAGTCGGAAAAACAGTGGATTGATCAGTGGGTGGCAGGGCATGTGACGGATGAACGCCTGGGGCCTGTGTTTGAAAAACTTATGGCCGGATCTCTGAAGAAAAGAAAAGGGGAACTGGCTGCCGGGTATCATCCCTGTCCCGGATGTGGAACCCTTATCCCTCCGGAAAGAAAGGTATGCCAGGATTGCGGAAGAAAAATTTCCATAGCCAGAAGAAACCGGATCATTGCCCTTCTGAAAAAACATCCCCACTATGGATATGAAATGACCCGTCAGGTCATTCCCTCGACTTATCGGGAATATGCAGAAGCCCACGAATTTCTGGAGACCAAACTGGAACAGGCTATATATGACAAGGTGAATGGAAAAGAAAACCGCCGCAGGCTTTTGGCCCTTCTGATTCATAAGCCGATGGAAGAAATAACAGAGGAAGAAGCAAGAGAGAAGTTGGAGCGGCTGAGAGAGAAAAAGTGGTAATTTCGGGCGGCCCGGGCGACTGGCTTATCCCGAGCAAAAAAATGCCCTCTGGACGTACTGCTATGTACAGTCCAGAGGGCATTTTTTCACTCGAGATAACCCATCCATCCCGGCCTGCCGCGAAATTAAATAAAAAAATATTCCGTCCTGAACGTACTACGGGTACAGTCCAGAAAGAGATTTTTCACCCCGGAACAACCTATTCATCCCGGCCTGTCTCGAAATTTCGGACGGTCCGGGCGCATAAGCGGCCTCGGGTACCAAAAAATGACGCATGACGTACTTCTATGTACAGTCACACGTCTTTTTTGCTACCCAAAACCACTTCTGCATCCCGGCCTGTCACGAAATTGTGGTGAAGCAACGACAAGACGGTCACGAAATTATGTGAGCGGTCCGGGCACATAAGCAGAAAAAGAAAAGCAGAAAGAATCAAATAAAAAGATTCTTTCTGCTTTTTTGCGTCTGTTTTTTTCAGAAATGTTATTCGCAGAATCCACCCCCTGCCATCTCGTTGAGATGGCAAAGACTTGACATTCTGACGTTAAGTCACAGCCTAGCAAATCTTTCTGACTTCTGGCTATTTATTTTCTTCAATAGCCTTTGCCAGCTGATCGGCGCAGGAAGTGTTTTTTCCCCGGCAGAGGTTTCCCTTTAATATGCCGGCGATTTTTTCTGCTTCCTGACCTTCTATCAGTTTGCCGATAGCGGCGAGGTTTCCCGGGCATCCTCCGGTGAAGTGGACGTTATGGAGTTTTCCGTCTTCCAGATCGAATTCAATTTTCCTGGCGCATACGCCTTCCGGATTGTATTCTACGTGTTTGTTCATAAGTTATTTCCTTTCTTTTTCTTCTGAATTTCCGAACCTGTTTTCATGTCATTATACCATGATATCGTAGATGGTCTTGATGAAGAAGATGACGAGCACACCGAGGATAATGGGCTTTACTGTCCGTACGCCGCCTTTTTCAAAGGCCCGGGTTCCCAGCCAGTTTCCTGCAATATTGAAGGCTCCGGCTACCAGCCCCAGGGTGATATAGACTGTGCCACTGTACAGAAATACGGCCAGGGCGGTGTAATTGGTCATCAGGTTTATGAACTTGGAAACACCGTTGGCCTCCGTCAGCTTCATATGGGCGGCTCCGGTGAGGAGAAGAAGCAGGAATGTGCCTGTGCCTGGTCCGTAGAACCCATCGTAGACGCCGATGAGAAGAGCTGAGGCCATGGCGATGAGTATGGTTTTCTTTTCCGGATACGGGTTCCGGTCACCGGAAAAGGATTTTCCACGGAGTACATAATAGGCGGTAATCGGAAGGATGATGAGAATGATTACACGGAACAGCGACTGATCCAGGAGCAGTGCCAGATGGGAACCGGTAAATGATCCCAGAAACGCACAAACTGTGCAGTACAGGGCAGCATGCCACTGAATATATCCTTTTCTGGCATATTTATAGGTTGCCAGCGTGGTTCCCAGTGATGAGGACAGCTTATTGGTACCGATAACATAATGCATGGGCATACCGGTAAACATGAAGGCAGGAATGGAAATAAGTCCGCCTCCCCCGGCAATGGCATCCACAAATCCGGCAAGAAAAGTTAAAGGACAGACGATAAGATATGTCAGCAACGTAATTTCCATGACAACTCCCTGTAGTAATACAAAATAAACGTAATTCTATAATAGCATAAGGAGAGAGGACCTGTGGACAGACAAAACGGAGCTTTGTTCAGGGCAGCCCTTGAGATGTGGCTTATCCTGAGTTTATACTACTATTAAGAGCATGGAAATGTAAGAATATGGAAATCAGGCATATATTGACAGTTCAGACGAGTATCTGAAGGGGGCTTATTATGGATACAGCATTGGATATTGAACGATATCGGGTTAAACATCACCAGAAGATTAAACTGAGTCGTTTTTCTACTCGGTGTGATCAGGAGAACATGAACAAGCTGGAAGTAAAGAAAGTGCTCATGCCCAAGGTACTTACGGCCATGCGGGATTTACAGGAAAGGTTGTATGCAGAAAAGAAATATGGTCTGATTTTTGTTCTGCAGGCTATGGATGCGGCAGGTAAGGATGGGACAATCAATCATGTATTTTCCCAGCTCAATCCGAGCGGTCTCAAAGTGGCCTCTTTCAAGACGCCGAATTCAGCGGAACTGAGTCATGATTATCTCTGGCGTATCAACAGGGAACTGCCAGCCCGCGGGGAAATCTGTGTGTTCAATCGGTCACAGTATGAAGACGTCATGGTGACCCGTGTACATGAATTGCTAAAAAATGGTTCCATGCCGCAGGAACTGGTAGGGGATAACATATGGGATGAACGGTATGAACAGATTATGAACTGGGAAAAATATCTGTATCAGAATGGATTCCCGATGATTAAAATCTTCCTTCACGTATCTAAGAAAGAACAGCAGCAGCGCCTGATTGACCGCATTATCAATAAGCAGAAGAACTGGAAATTTGCGGTATCGGATATAACGGAGCGAAAGTACTGGGATGAATATCAGAAATTCTATGGGGAAATGATTTCCAAGACATCGACCGATTATGCACCGTGGTATATTGTACCGGCAGATAATAAGTGGTTTACCCGGTATGTGGTAGCCCATATCGTCATCCGGGAACTGAAGAAACTGAAGCCGAAATTCCCGGAGCTGTCTCCGGAAGTTGTACGCCAGCTGGAACGCTTCAAGGAACTGATTCAGCAGGTGGATGATGTGGATGAGCTGCTCGATATGAGCCCGGAAGAGATAAAGGCTAAAGAGGCAGCTCTGGACGCAGAGTCTGGGAATAAGACGGAACAGAAAAATACAGAAACAAAGTAAGGTAAGGGACATACGCCGGCTATGATGGGATGGGGAATTCATAGCGGAAGGGATTTATTTCAGGCATGGCGCTAATGTACTGTCCATTGGCGCCTGTTTTATGCCATAGTGCAAAACAGGATGTTTCACGTGAAACAAAATAAATAAGTGGTAAAACATAGGATGCCTATGTTTTGTAAAAAAAGGAAAAAACAAATGAATAAAGGTAATGAAAAAATGCATCTTCTTCAGGGAGAAGGACGAGTTCTTGGGTATATACGGAAAGGGGTCAAGATTTCCCGGCCCGGGGAAGGAAAGACGGACTACCGGTTCTTTATGGAACCGCTGTCTCCACTTCCACTGGATTTTCAGGAAGCCAGGGAACGGGGATATGGCTTTACCGGATTTATGAATGAACTGGGATATCCTATCAATGCATTCCCTAATGAAGAGGCAGCAGAGGCGGAACTGGAAAAGACATTTGGAAATGCATTTTTTCTGTTTACTCCTGGATTGAAGAATGACAAGTATTTTGTGGTGACCGATCTGGTGCAGGAATATGGCACTACGTATATCAATAAGGAAGAAGCCTATCTTCCCATTCCTGTGTTCGGAACATGGGATAAGCCGCTGTTTGATGGGGATATGGACAAGCTGATAGCCCATCTGCTGGCAGGAAAACCGCTCCCGGGACTGGGAAAGAAACAATGGGTGCGTACGGAAGTACCGCAGATGCTGGTAATCCATGCGGGGAAAGATGATTCAGGAAAACAGCGTTTCCTCTGCCTCATGCCACGGAAAGATAAGGCGTTTAAGGATATGCATATCGGCCAGGGCGGAGCTTATTTCCATGTAAAGAAGGATAATCTTACCTGGGCATTCTTTTATGCTGATGACCCGCTTCTGGTGGAAAATGTAGTCCGCTGTCACCATGATCCGCTGTGGTTTGTACCAGAGTCGGTAATGCATGTGCTTAAGAAACAATTCGTGCCTCTTCTGGATGAGGAGAAACCGGAAAATCAGGGGGCCATCATTTCGCAGCAGGCACTGGATCAGACTGTGCGCGATATGATGCTTATGCCGGCATCTTCCAAATCTTCTGATGAAGCAGGCAGAAACGAGCGGCCGGAAATTGCCGGAAAAACGACAAAGGGAAAGACGGCGGAAACAAAAGATACGCAGGAAAAGGTAAAGCCGCCGGTGCAGAAAAACAGCAGAGCGGAAGAAGATGGCGCTTTGGAAAAAGAAGGCACCGCAGAAAAGACGGAAGAAAAGAGAGAGAATGCAGCGTCTGAAAAATCCACATCACAGGAAAAATCCAGAACAGCGGCTCTGAAGGCAGAGAAGGTAATGAATCAGAAGGAAGAAAAAAAGGCAAAAGAGGAGAAGCGGGAAGATGAGGAAATGGCCTTTATCCACCGGTTTATCCGCCGGGTAAAGGAGAGAGGATTCCTTTATGATGAACGGGATCTGTACAATTTCCATATTTCTGCCAAATCGTCCCGTCTGGTGATTTTGGCCGGACGGAGCGGAACGGGAAAATCGGGGCTGGTACGCCTGTATGGAGAAACCCTGGGACTTTCTCCGTCTCAGATAGCCTTCCTTCCAGTACGTCCATCCTGGATGGATGATGGCGATCTTCTCGGATACCTGGATAGAAACCGCATGTTGTATTTCCCATCCGATACCGGACTGGCAGAACTTTTGGTCAATGCGTCCCGGCATCCGGAAAAGATGTATATTGTATGTTTTGATGAAATGAATCTGGCACGGGCAGAATATTATTTTGCTCAGTTCATTTCTGTACTGGAAAAGAGGGAAAATCCTTCCATTCAGTTGTATAATCCATCCCTGGAAGACAGGGTATACAACCACAGCGATTATCCGGCCCGTATTCCTTTGATGGATAATGTGCTCTTTATGGGGACAGTGAATGTGGATGAGTCCACCTATCATTTCTCGGATAAGATTCTCGACCGCGCCAATGTGATTACGCTTCATCAGCGGAAATTCTCCGATATGGCACGACTCACCCGCAGAGAAGTGGCACCGGAAGTGGAAGTGAGTGCGGATGAATACCGCCAGTTCCGGAAGGATGAGGGGGTAGTGACCTTGTCGGATGAGGAGCTGCATCTGCTGGATGATCTCAATGCGGCGTTGGACGAACGGGGAACCAGCGGCGGAATCGGCTATCGTGTAGTTTCTGACATGAGCCGCTATCTGGCCAATATCCCGTCTGGCAGTCCAATGAATCGCAAAGAAGCGCTGGATATGCAGATTGTACAGCGTGTGCTGACCAAGGTAAGAGGCAGCCAGGAACAGATTGGCTACCTTACTTCGCTCAATGAAGAAAATAAGCTGATGGGGCGATTCCCTGAACTGCTGAAGAATTACAGCCAGGTATCCGCTTTCACGGAATCTCTGCGCGTGCTGGAGAGAAAGGCGAAAGAGCTGAGGACCTATGACTATACCCTTTAAACTGACCGTGTTCTGCCGTCGGGATTTTCCGGAAGGGCGCCGGGTTACGGAATTTATTCCTTCTATAAAGGAACTTATGGATGGCGAGCAGGAACCGGCTCTGGTGTTTTCTGAAAATCAGGATGTAAATCTCCGCTTCTCCGCTCCGGACGGATTCCGTTTCACTATGGACGGACTGGATATATTCAATGCTGACGGAGAGCAGGATGAAGAAGGACAGACCTGGCTTACCCCGCAGGGAGGCCGTGTCTTTTCTCTGTTTGAAGGGCAGAATTTTCCTCTGGTGCCTGGCTACTACATTATGACCGTCACCGGAGAGGGCAAGTCCTGGTATTCCCTGGTGGAAGTGACACCCCGCTTTCTGGAAAAGAAAAGCTGGAAGGACATGAAGAAGGAATTGACGAAGGAAATCCGCCATCTGTCCTTTGATTTCATGTGCCGGCATATCCATATGGACCGGTATCATGGAAGCATGGAAGGCATGGATAGTCGCATGCTGCTCCGGTTCTATATCATTGATGATATGTTTCCTCAGGTATTTCGCGCGCTGGAAGAACTGGCCCATACGGCCAACAGCCGCATTGCGTGGAAACATCGGTTTCTGTCTCCCCGGGTGATGGACTCCATGCAGCCATCCCGCATCCGCGTATCCGGGAAAGAAGAGGGGCGGTACCGCCCAATGGTGCAGGTAAAGGAAATCACATGGAATGTGGCAGAAAATCGCTTTGCCCGCGGAGTTCTGGAAAAACTGGAGAAGAGTCTTCGTTCCTTTGCCGGAAATTTGCAGAGGCTGATAGAGGAAACCCGGGGAAACAGCTCCTTGTATTTCTCTTCTGCGTCTGACAGCCGTATGGAAAAAGGAAGAACTGAACTGGAAACCTATCTCCGGCGCACCCGGCAGCTGCTGTCTGCGGTAGCGGCTGTCACGGAGGCGGAGTGGTTCAGGGAAACGAAGCCAACCATGCCGAAAAACATTCCCATGCAGCTCTTCATGGATCCAAGATATGGCGCCCTGTACCGTCTTCACAAGCATCTGGAACATCCGGAAGACAGCGTATTTGTATCTCCGGTCTATCTGCTCCAGTGGAAGCGGACGGATAAGCTGTATGAAATGTGGTGTTTCCTTCAGTTTGTAAAGGCGCTCCTTTCGTCTGGCTGGCAGATGAAAGAAGGTCCGGCCGTAAAGACAGAAGAAGGCCGGTATCGGCTGGATTATCTCGATGCAGGAACAGAAATTGTTCTCACAAGGCAGGGGGATATGCTGCGTCTGGCTTATGATAAGGATATTCCCGGGTCCGGAGAAGAAACTAACCGGGTACACAATCCGCTGTATACCAACACCTGGCATCGCCGGCCGGATTTCCGCATGGATTATTATCAGGAAAAAGCCTATATGGGCTCTCTGGTCGCTGATTTCAAATACCGGGATGTATACTATCTCTGGCAGGACAAAGAAAAAAGTGCCAGCCTGCGCAGTCAGTTCAATTCCTATCACGATATGAACACCCGGTACTACGACCATATGAGTGAAAGAGAATCCCTGATGAACGCCCGGCCGGTTAAAGAAGTGTGGGCCGTATTTCCAAGAAAAGCGGCCGGAAGCGGTGACGAAGATTACAGCCTCCGCTTCGTGTCCCTCTCGCCGGGAAAAGATACCACAAAAGAACTGGCAGAGCGGTTGGAAGAGTATATAAAGATGCTGAAAAATTAAAAAGGTCGGAAACATTTTTTCAAACTGGCATTCTTGTATTGCGGTTTACGAATAAAGAGGTTTTCAGTAATCTGTCAGGGGTATGTGAGTATATTGATTATGTGGTTAAGCAGAGGTTGAAAGAACTTAGGAGCAGCCAGAGTCAGGAGCTTTACCTATAATTCCTTACGATGCACATACAGGAATCAACTCTCCGCCATCTACGATGGCCCTCCTCTCTCTCCAGAGAGGAAAACGTTTCGCATGCTTTCCTTCGCGCCAACATACAAGAATTAACTTTCCACCAGACAAACTACTGTAGCCGTCTGCAGACAATCAGACCGGAAGCTGGAGAGCTTCCCTTCAGACTGAAAGAACTCAGAACATTTGCATGCTTTCCCTTATCCCAACATAGAGGATTCTACTTTCCACCGACGTGCGTCGGTGGAAAGTAGAATGCTGTATTTGAATCCATGGGGATAGCGGTAATATGTTGCTCATCACTTTTTTATAAAAGAGGCTATTCGCAGAATCCACCCCCTGTGCCTCTGCAGGAGGCACACCGACCTGCCATATTGAAGTTAAGGCACCGACCTACATCCGTTCAGGATGTACCGACCTGCGAGCCTCTAGCTCGCACCGACCATGAGCCGAAGGCTCATCTCTCAATTCTCACATCTAAGATCTGATTTATATCTGATTTCCGGAGGAAATGCATATATGGAAAAAGATTTTTCAATTAATGAAGAGGGGTACAGTGTGCGCTGCCGCCTGTTTCATCAGGGGCATGCCCGTACGTTTAAACGGGTGGTCATCTGTACCCATGGTTTTGGCAGTAATAAGGATAAACCGAATATTACCCGGTTTGCCGAAAAAGAAATTGCCAAGTATAAGAACGATGCTGTTCTGGCCTTCGACTGGCCCTGTCATGGGCAGGATGCCCGTAAAAAGCTGGAACTGGATGAATGCATGAAATATCTTACCTTCGTGGTCAATTACTGCAAAAATGAACTGAAGGCAGAAAAACTGTTCATCTATTCTGTCAGCTTCGGCGGCTATCTGACCCTGAAATACATGGCGGAAATAGGAAACCCCTTTACCCGTGTGGCTCTTCGCTGCCCGGGAATTCAGATGTACAAACTCATGCTGAACAATTTCGATGAGGAAAATCTGAAAAAACTCGCCAAAGGAAAAGAAATTTCCATCGGTTTTGACCGGAAGATGAAAGTGGATCAGAAACTGTTGGACGATTTGAAAAAGAGCGACATCACAAAATACGAATACTTCGACTGGGCCGATGATATGCTGATTTTACATGGCACAGAAGACACCATGGCACCTATAGAGGATTCAAGAGAATTCGCAGAAAATAACGTCATCGAATTTATCCCCGTAGAAGGGGCAGACCATCCCTTCCGGGATCAGAAGTTGATGGATTATGCTATACATACGATAATAGAGTTCTTTTCGGACGGTCTTCCGTCCTGAGCGGCGTCATTCGATTCATTTCAGGACCACCGCGTACAGAGTACAGCGGAGAACCTGAAATGAGGCGATTCCTTGTCAGGGCGAAAGCCTGTCACGAAAAGGGGCTTTTCGGACGGTCTTGGCGACTAGCTTATCCCAGCTTACCTCGAAATTTCGGACGGTCCGGGCGCCTGGCTTAACCCCGTCAGAAAAAATACCCTCCTGAGTTTGTCTGTTGGAAAGTTAATTCGTGTATGTTGGCGCGAAGGAAAGCATGCAAATGTTCTGAGTTCTTTCCGTCTGAAAGGAAGCCGCGAAGGGTTCCGGTCTGACGTCTGATGTCTGTTTCTCTCCATGTTGGTAATCCCTCTCCAATCTCTAAACTCAATTTTCGAATCTTTCCCCCTGCTGCCAGCTTTTTCAAAAATTGGCTGAAAAAGTGGAAAACGATGTGAATATTGTGAACAGGTTTTTACAGGCGTTCATAGTGTTTTCTGCTGCGGAATCTATGTATTCATAGAAATTTTTCTAAAATTTTAGAAATAAGGCATTGCAACCTGAGATGTTGCGTCCTATAATGGAAAGCACAACAGCATAGTGGTGGACGAAGTATACGTGAGAAGGCTATGGGCCTACCGAAGGAGTAACGCTCTCAGGTGTCTGCAAAGATAGGTAACGTATATGGACACACTCTGGAGAGTCTCAATGGATGAGCGCCGAAGGTGTAAAGGATATGCAGTGCATACCCAAATCTCTCAGGCAAAAGGACAGAGCAACGATATACACGTATAATGGCGTGTGTTTGTTTGCATACTGGTTCCAGAGAATTGAAAGGAACCGGTTTTTTTATTCCTCTTTGAAGTAAGAACCACACTATGCTGAAAATAGTATTGTTTCGAAGGGGGAACACAAATGAATTTCTTAGATGTATTAAATAGTATTGACAGCTTTGTATGGGGACCGCCGCTTCTGGTGCTTCTGGTGGGAACTGGTATTCTGCTTACTTTCCGTCTTCGTCTGCTGCAGCTGTCCAAGCTGGCACGGGCCTTTAAACTTATTTTTACAGCCAGAAATGATGGCGAAGGCGATATTGACAGCTTCAAGGCTCTCTGTACCGCATTGGCCGCTACTGTCGGCACCGGTAACATTGTCGGTGTAGCTACGGCAATCAAGGCCGGCGGCCCGGGCGCTCTGTTCTGGATGTGGGTTGCTGCTTTCTTCGGTATGGCTACCAAGTATGCAGAAGGTGTACTGGCAGTTAAGTATCGTGAAGTGGATGATCAGGGAAATATTTCCGGCGGCCCGATGTATTACATCAAGAATGGTCTCGGTGACAAGTGGAAGCCTCTGGGCACACTGTTCGCTATATTCGGCGTACTGGTTGCTTACTTTGGTATCGGTACGTTTGCTCAGGTTAACGCCATTATCGATATTGCCAATATTACTTTCGGTGTGAGCCCATACGTAGTAGGCGGTATTATCACGGTTCTCGTAGCAGCTATCACACTCGGGGGTCTGCAGTCTATTGCCAAGACCGCAGAAAAGATTATTCCGTCTATGGCGGTTCTGTATTTCCTGGTAACGATTTCTATTCTGGTTATCTTTGCTGATCAGATTCCTAATGCGGTTTACCAGATTATCCATGATGCATTCACACCTACCGCAGCAACCGGCGGTTTCCTGGGAGCTACGGTCATGCTGGCTATGAGAAGCGGTATTGCCCGCGGTGTATTCTCCAATGAATCTGGCTTAGGTTCTGCACCAATCGTAGCCGCTGCGGCTAAGACCAAGTGGCCGGCAGAACAGGGGCTCATTTCCATGACCGGTACCTTCATCGATACCATCATTATCTGTACCCTTACAGGCCTTACTCTGGTAGTAACCGGCGTATGGAAAGGCGACCTCAACGGTGCTGCTCTCACCAACGCAGCTTTCACACAGGCTTATCCAGCCTTCGGAAGTTATCTCCTCTGCATCTGCCTGGCTCTCTTTGCCTTCACCACCATCCTGGGATGGAACTACTACGGTGAACGCTGCATGACCTACCTGGCAGGTACAAAGGCTATTCTTCCCTACCGTATCGTATTTATTCTCCTGATTGCGTCCGCTGCATTCCTCAAGCTGGAAGTAATCTGGACACTGGCCGATATCGTAAACGGTCTCATGGCCATTCCAAACCTGATTGCCCTTATCGGCCTTTCCGGGGTAGTGGTAGCGGAAACCAGACGTTTCAATGAAAATGTGAAGGAAGAGGAAGAAGAAATCAAAACAGAAAAGGAATTGCATAACAAATAAAAAACTGCAGCTACTTGATGGCTGCAGTTTTTTATTGCCTTTTAGCATGATGAAAAAGGTACAAAATATGAGGTGATTCCAGCAAGCTGAAGCTTGCTGTTGGGGGTTATAGGACATTTTTTGTGTTTTTTGCCCAGGGAAAAAATGAGCTGGAGCTCATAGACCGCAGAATATTTCATAGAAAAATTCTGAGTGGTAAATACTGCATATGGCATTTCTTATATAGAAAAACTGGTAAGAATCTGATTGATTTTAGGTTCTTGCTGTTTTTGCTTGTTAATGAATAATTACCATATTTATTCTGTAGATATTTTGTCTGTTGTATGGTCCCGAGTCAGAGGTTTGTAACTGTTAGACTAATTTAGTTTTTTGTATTTATAATAATATGATATAATCTAATTATAAAAATAAACAAAAGAATAAAAATAAATAAAAGACAGAAGTTAATGAAATACATTAATGGAGTTGAGTAAAATTGCAAGTATGTTAGAAAATTAGCTTAAAAATTGGTAGCAGGGAATTATATATGGTAATTAATTTAGCCAATATTGTTGGATTTTATTATGCATAGTAATTATTTAAGTGGGAGGATATTTCATGCTAGGTTTTCTTTCGTTTGTTTGCTTTTGCCTTAGCGTAGTTAGCATAGGTATGATTATTGCATCTTTGATAAATCCGAAGTGGGGAACTATTAAAGGAACATTACCCAAACTGTTCTGTGGAAAAATCTGGAATCGCAAAATGGCTGTTAAGGTATGGGCTACTTTATGGATTGTATTTTTTTGTGGATTTTTAACGTTCGTGATAATGTCTCCGAATATACCAGATCAACAGACAGTAAACAATCAGCAATCTATTACGGAAACGAATGAAACATTACTTTCTTCCAAGTGTGGATTAAGTGCAGAACAGGCCAAAGATGTGGCCAATGCACTTGATTCAGTAGGTCTTGGAGAAATAGAAGATATAACTAAAAAGGAAAATAATGACTATACCCTGGATATCAAGGCAAAAAATACAGATTATAATCCTGAAAATGGATCCATTAGTATTACGGTAGGCAAAGATAATAATTTACAATCTATACAGTATAAATTAGTTCCCCTTTGGTTTGAGGGACAGGCACATAGTCAAATCAGTGATCATCTTATGAGTTATTCTGAGGACCGGAAAGCAACTGAGGCCAGTGAAAAAGCAGTTAAAGCGGTATTAAAGTCACCTGACAGTGCAGACTTTGATTCAGGAAGTTATAGATATATTAAGAATCCGGATGGAGTTATATTCTTTGGTACTGTTGATGCACAGAATAGTTTTGGTGCATCAATTCGTAATTCATTCAAGGTGCAGCTAAAAGCTACTAATGATGGATATACTGCTGAACATTTAACAATGAATGGAAACCAATTATATTAGTACCAAAAATTATAGGATGATTAGGCTGTATGGATAATAGGACAGCTATTGTTTATTAACATATAAAATATGGAAATGAAGACGAAAAACTCTCTTTTATAGATAGAAGTTTTTCTCTGGGAAGAGAGACTCGATAAAAATAGGGTCTCTCTTTTTAAGTTTCTTGAGAAAAGAAAATAACGTAATTAATTTTTTCATGATGCTCCTGATTATATAAATGAAAAATAAACTATATGATAAATATAGAAAAAGTTTAATATTACGTATTGCAATTTACTCATGACAGACATATAATAAGGTCACAAATCGTGAATGATGCATACAGAAAAACGAATAAGTATATGCTTATTCTGCCGAAGGAGTAACACTATCAGGCGTCGAAAGACACGAAACTGTATGTGGACACAACTCTGGAGAGTTCCGTTTAATCGGACGCCGAAGGTGTAAAGGTCTGGATTTCCAGGCTCTAATCTCTCAGGCAAAAGGACAGGGGGCCGACATGGTAACGCCATGCGTAGTGGATGATGAATTTTTTATTCCGCCGGCCTCCTTTTCTTTTTCGTTAAGGAGCTGGCGGTTTTTTATTGGGAGCATAGGAGTATAGGAGAAAAAGGAGAAGCGATATTTTTTACGCATAGTCAGAAAAGGATATGCTAAATTTAGATAATTAAAAAAGTATATTGCATAATAGAAAGATTGAGTGTATAATACGTTCAATCAAAATAAGTGGATGATGTATGCAGAAAAAGATTAACTTATTAATGAGTATACCATTAATAGGAAGTCTGCCGAAGGAGTAACACTATCAGGCGTCGAAAGACACGAAACTGTATGCGGACACAACTCTGGAGAGTTCCATTCAATTGGACGCCGAAGGTGTAAAGGTCTTACTTAAGACCCCGATCTCTCAGGCAAAAGGACAGGGCGGCATCACTGTGAAAGCAGTGAATTCTTTTCAGCTTAATGAAATGGATTTTAGCCGGCCCTGTATTCCTGAATACAAGGTCGGCTTTTGATTTTCGTTAATGGATGAAGGGATGAAAAATTATGCTGTTGGAAATTTTAAACACGATTGACAGTGCCGTGTGGGGGCCATGGCTATTAATTCTGCTCCTCGGTGTAGGTGTATTATTCACCATCCGTCTGGGATTAATTCAGATAACCAGCCTGCCACGGGCGTTGAAGCTGATTTTCTTCGCAAGAAACCGCGGGGATGGTGATATTGATAGTTTCAAGGCTCTCTGTACTGCACTGGCTGCTACGGTCGGCACCGGTAACATTGTAGGGGTAGCTACGGCTATCAAGGCGGGTGGTCCGGGTGCTCTTCTCTGGATGTGGATTGCCGCTTTCTTTGGTATGGCGACTAAGTACGCAGAAGGTTGTCTGGCTGTAAGATACCGCCAGGTAGATGCTAACGGCGATATTTCCGGTGGTCCGATGTATTACATTGAACAGGGGCTTGGCAAGAAGTGGAAGCCGCTGGCTGTGTTATTCTCCATTTTCGGTGTCATGACCGCATGTCTTGGATCGGGTACCTATACCCAGGCCAATGCGATTATGTCCTCCATTGAGGTAACCTTTGGTGTACAGCCGATTATCACCGATGCCGTGCTTACTATTCTGGTAGCAGTCATCATTCTCGGCGGCCTCCAGTCTATCGCTAAGGCAGCAGAAAAGATTGTTCCTGGTATGGCTGTTCTTTACATCGTCTCTGTGGTAGCGCTGCTGGTAGTATATGCTGACAGAGTACCGGATGCGGTAGCTCTCATTATTCACGACGCATTCAATCCTACGGCTGCAGTTGGCGGATTCCTCGGTGCCACGGTAATGACCACTATCCGCAGTGGTATTGCCCGTGGTATCTTCTCCAATGAATCCGGCTTAGGTTCTGCACCAATCGTTGCTGCTGCAGCTAAGACCAAGTGGCCGGCAGAACAGGGTCTCATTTCCATGACCGGTACCTTTATCGATACCATCATCATTTGTACAATGACTGGTCTGGCGGTTGTATCCTCTGGTCTGTGGAATGGCGACCTCAACGGCGCATCCCTTACCAACGGAGCCTTTGCTCAGGCATTCCCTTCTTTTGGTAACTATCTGGTAACCATCTGTTTGGCCCTGTTTGCCTTCACCACCATCCTGGGATGGAACTATTACGGTGAACGCTGCCTTGTATATCTCTTTGGTACTAAGGCTATCAAGCCATATCGCGTAGTATACATCGCCATCATTGCCACCGCGGCATTCCTCAAGCTCGAAGAAATCTGGGCACTGGCAGATATCGTAAATGGCCTCATGGCATTCCCGAACCTGATTGCCCTTCTTCTCCTCTCCGGTACCGTAGTACGTGAAACCAAGGCGTACCTGAACCATGTAAAGGAAAGAAACAGAAGAGTACGCGTTCTCAAGGCGAATCGGATCCGCATGCTCAGAGAAAACGAACGGGCAGGACAGGCATAAGTAAAAAGAAAAAATCCCCGGCCATATCGAACCGGGAAAATACAAGTAAATAATTTTCGTTCCTTACCTTAGAAAACGCCGGAAGCACATGTAAACATCATATGCTTCCGGCGTTTTGTGTAAAAAGCAAAAATGAGTCGCTGCCCTATCTCTATATGTGACGCAAAAGGGGTGATGATATGATGTGTCACGTCTTCCTTTGGGTAAAAGATAAGATTCTCAAAGCTGTACAAAGAGATGCATACCACCGTTTCCTTCTCTGAAATTTCATAGCGGCCGTTATATATAGCATCTGTCCTCGAGCTTCAGGGCCTGTGATTTCGACTCTTTCCGCCCTTGAGGTACAGGCTTTACCTGGTATATTATATAAATAACTGTTTATGTTACATGTTATGGGAAATATTGTGCATTCATAATGTACAGAGGGATTCTTGTATGAATGGTCCAAAGCTAAGTGTTAAAACATTTATATCCTTCCTGTTTTTGCGTTGGAAATTCAGTGAGGAACGAAAGAGCTTTTTACATAGCCGTGAGTTTTTTCAGGTTATTGCGGATAATAATATGCAGTTCGGGCTGGCGGTTTCGCTGGTTGTTTTCAGTGTCGGTCTGGCCGGACTTATGGGGTGTTCATATAATCCCGGAATACCGGAATTGATTCCGGAGATTCCCTCCCGCCTTGTTTATACGCTGATGATTCTGTTGAATGTACCGCAGATTCTCTTTGCGGTGGTGGAGATGGCGCAGAGCGGGGAATCGGATTCGGAAAAGGTATTAAATATAAATTACCTGAATCAGCTCATCAATGCATTTATGGCCGGATTTGCTGTGTTCAGTACCCAGAAGGGAAGCAGCTATTTTTTTGAAACCGTATTGATTATGCTGACTTTGTCCAGTCTTCCCTACTGGCGTCGTATCCGCGGGTATGTGGTGGCTCTTACCAGCATGCTTCCTATAGGAATTGCTATCGTCCGATATCATATACTGGTACCGTGGCAGGACTGGTATGATATCGTTATTTTCTATATTCTCTGTCTGTTTATCATGACTCTGCGCCGTCACTGGCTGGAGCAGAATTTCTGGCTTATGCACCGTACGGAGCTGGAAAACAAAACGCTGGAAAAGAAAAGCCGTACCGATGAACTGACCGGCCTGGAAAACCGTACCGGCCTGCGGGAGGATTTTCCGTCCTTTGCCGGAGAGCATGTTATCATGATTATGATAGACCTGGATAATTTTAAAATCTATAATGACCGGTATGGACATCGGTTTGGTGATCAGGTGCTGCGCAAGACCGGACAGTATATCCGGAAAGTATTTCATCCATTGGGCGGAAAATGTTATCGCTATGGTGGCGATGAATTTCTGATTATCCTCCAGGATGTGTCTACCCATCTGCTGGATAAGGAGCTGGAGCTTCTGCGTACCGGGTATATGTCCCTGTTTTCTGATGGACAGCCGCATACGCTGAGTATCGGATACAGTTATGGACGCGCGGAAAATGAGTCTATGTTGAGGACGGCACTGTCGTTGGCCGATGAGAATCTGTATGCATCCAAGGTGGGAGGCAAGAATCAGATCAGCAGTCAGAAAGTGGATGCGTCCATGCAGAATAAGAAGGACGATCAGATTCTTTCCAATCTGGCATCTGTCAATTATATGGACAAGCTTACCGGCCTTTTAAACCGGGAAGGATTTCGCAAGCGGCTGGAAAGGGAAAATCTCAATGAAGGAAGCTGGGCGGTTATCTGTTTTAATATTGACCGGTTCCAGGAAATCAACCGTGCGGTGGGGTATGCCGGAGGCAATGAAGTCCTGGTGAAGGCGGCGGGGTGGCTGAGCCGGTATTTTCCGGAAAGTATTATCAGCCGTCATGAAAGCGATCATTTCTATGTATTTACCCGATGCAGCGGCATAGAAAGGCGAATCCGCCGGGTGCAGTCAGAAGTGGCCATCTGCCGTGAGCATTGTTATATTTTCTTCCGCGCCGGCATATGGAGCCATGACGTGATGAAGACAGTTCCTGATCTGGATGCCATTCTGGACAATGCGAAATATGCCTGCGATACCTTGAGAAATCAGTCAGTGCACTCTATGTGTTTCTATAGTCCTCAGGTGGAAGAAGAACGAAAGAAGTCAGCTTTTGTGCTGAATTATTTCAGGGAAGCACTGGATAAGGAACAGATAGAAGTGTATTTCCAGCCGATTATCGGTACGATGAGTAAGAAATGCCGGGGCTATGAAGTGTTGTCCCGCTGGGTTGTGCCGGGGAAGGGGGTATTTTCTCCCGGCGAGTATATTCCGGTACTGGAAAAGTCCTATGATATTTACAAGCTGGATCTGTATGTACTCCGGAAGGCCTGTGAATTTGTCCAGAAGCTGGATGAAGAGCAGAAGAAAAATCTGTTCGTATCCTTTAATTTGTCCCGCCATGATTTCCAGGCTATAGATATTCCAGAGGAAGTAGACCGTATTGTTTCTTCCTATCCGATTCCCAAGTCGATTTTCCGGGTGGAAGTGACAGAATCCGCTCTGGCAGATGATGATAATATTCGCAGGGATGTGTCCCGCCTGCGCAAGAAGGGATACAAGGTATGGGTGGATGACTTTGGTTCCGGTGTATCTTCCCTCAATGTCCTTCGGCAATATGATGTGGACGGAGCCAAGCTGGATATGAAATTCCTTGAGGATTTTGAAAGCAGTAAGAAGTCTCCGCTGATTATTCAGAATATTATTCATCTCTGCCATGTACTGGATCTGGAAGTAGTCGTAGAAGGGGTGGAAAATCAGAAGCAGCTGGATTTTGTGCAGAAGTGCGGCGGCGACTTGATACAGGGGTTCATTTACAGTGCTCCTCAGTCCCTGGATGTTATCCGGCATCAGTGGTTCTGGGATTCCATCGCCCCAAAGGAGGATGGGAAGATTTATCATCGAATTGGGACCATCGATCTGGAACGATTCTTCCAACAGGGAGAGGGTTCACAGGGATGTTCCATCGGGCAGCTTTGTTCCCTTCTGTTTGAAAGGGATGGCGATCAGCTGCGCCTTCTGCGGTTCAATGATGAACTGGAAAGAACACTTCGGTGCATGCAGCAGGATCAGGAAGGGGACATGCAGACATTGCTTTCCCGGTTTAAGGATACGCCGATTATGGAGGTATCCCGAAAGGCCAGGAAAAAGGGAAGCCTGGTGCGGAGTATGGTTCCTTATAACCATTCATTCTGTTTTGTGCAGACTTGTGTGGTGGATTATTTAGAACATAAACATCGGGACATTGTACTATTGCAGTTTACTTTTATGGATAAGAGTTTAATGAACCATATGCTGCAGCATATGAGGCATAGTGAGGGCCTGGAAATCAGTAATCAGTGAAATAGTGGGCAGACAGGATACCGGGAATAAGAGTCCTCTGCAGGAGCATCGGTTATTACGGATGCGTTATCAGGGAGTCAGTTATGGCGGTAAGACGATTTTGAAGAAAAAACTTAAAACTGAACGTAGAGGATATGAGGAAAAGGCTGAAGAAACGCACCTTTGTTCTCAGTATCGGATTTCTGCTATGTCTTTTGTTCCTGTTTTCGCTGGAAATGATGACAGAGTATGAACGGCAGCTGGAAAATGAACGGTATAAGGCCGGTCTGGACGCGCAGATTTATTCGGAATTTCTGATTAAGGATCTCATGGTGAGTCAGAACGCATCGGATACACTGGATTATATAGCCAGAAATCATGAGGGGGTTATTCATAATTTTCATCTGGCTGCCTCAGATCTGATGCGGCCGTATATGCACGCCATCGTCTGGACCCCCGCCGACGGGGAGAGGCAGATGTATCCTGAGGGGCACTGGTGTCACCGGCGATAGAACAGGCTGTGGATAAGGCAGTGGCATCTTCCTATATCCAAAATGATGAACATAGTATGGTGGACGTTCCGTTGGGAAAGGCGAATAGAAAGGCCGGCCTTATTATCAATACACCGGTTTTTCAGAAAGATTCCTCTGGAGCGCGGCGCTATATTGGACTGGCATCGGTAGTGATTAATAAGGATAAACTGTTTGCTACTACCATTGCCGCCCTTCATGCTAAAGGTACAGATATGTACTTACCCGGCAGAGTGTTTCCTACTTCCCTGCCGGGCAGGTGGTAAGTCAGTACGGCATGGTGGATGACTATGCTGTATCGTATGCTTTTGTATGGGATGGAGGCCTATGGAAGCTTTCAGTTATGCCTCATCACGGATGGCATGTGGTAAATAAATTGAAGATGAAGGCCGGCATGGGCCTTCTTGCTATCTTTATGGCAGCGGGTCTGTTTGCTGCACTGCTTTCGATTTACGGAAATAAGCGCATTGCTCAGTATGCAGCGGTTCATGATCCGCTTACTGGGCTGTATAACCGCATAGGTTTTGAAAAGAAAGTCCGGCAATGGAAAAAGGCTAATGGAGATAAAATCTTCCTGCTGGCCATTCTTGATATTGATGACTTTAAGACATTCAATGACCGGTACGGCCACCTGCTGGGGGATCAGGTGCTTATGCATCTGGCTGGATCCATGTACGATATATTCAAAATTAACAGGGATACGTATATGGAAAGAAATGGAGGCGACGAATTTCTCCTGTTCATGGGCGGAACATCTATACGGGAACTGGAAAAGAGGCTCATGGATTTCTCCCAGGCTTCTCATGTACTTACCCTGGAAGGGAAAAAATACAGATATACCCTTCATATTCCAGGCGGCGTATTCATCTGTACCAGCAACAGGGAACATCGCATTCTCTATGCCAATAAAGAAGCGGTACGTCTGGCCGGATATCCATCGCTCAGGGAACTGATGTCCCATACGCATGAAGGACGTTTTGAAGAACTGGTACACACTGATGACAGACAGGAACTCTTTATAGGCCGGGAACAGGGGCATCCATTCCGCATGATCACCCAAAACGGAAGTCCCCGCTACTGCCGTGGCAACAGCCGGATTGTGTTCAATAATTTCTACGGAAAAGTCATCTATATACTGGTGATGGAGATAATGAAGGAAGGAAAGGTCTGATACAAATCAAAGATTGCAAATCCTTTCAGGATTCTGGGCGGGTTGAGCCTTACAGGCACATAGGTCAGTGCGTTAACAAGCTACAGGCAGATCCTCAAAAGTCTCTTAGAGGCTTTTGAGGGGTGGATGTTGCACATAGCTTTTTCGTAAAACGTAGATTGTATACTATAATGTAACAGCAGAAAAGCAGAACGAATGTAAGGAGAATTCGATTCGTTCTGCTTTTCTGTATTGTATTGTATAAAATTTTTTCTGTATTACACTGGCCATCCCGGAAGGATTGCACCGCCCTGAGCCGAAGGCTTGCCAGCCCGGAAATCTGGGAAGGATTTCTGCGGACTATGAGCCGAAGTCTCATCTTTAGTATCTCTTTTTTAGATAGATGTATTCCTTTATGCACAATTAATATATATAAATATAGTATAAAGTATTGACCAGAGTACACTTGATGAGTACACTAATAAATACATTTATAAAACGCAAACGATAATGCCTTAAACGCATGCATTACGTCTGACAGAGAACTGAAAACGGTTCCGGATTCCCGGTTCGTAATGGGAATCGATTATTTTATTCTGAGGGGGCATTATTGTGATTTCCTTTTTAGTAGCACTGGCCGCATTGATTGTGGGCTATATGGTATACGGCACATTGGTTGACCGTGTGTTTGGTCCGTCGGATCGCAAGACTCCGGCGGTACTTCATAATGATGGGGTGGATTATATTCCTCTTCCCACCTGGAAGGTATTCCTTATCCAGCTGCTCAATATTGCAGGACTGGGGCCGATTTTCGGCGCACTGGGCGGTGCTCTCTGGGGCCCTTCCATATATTTCTGGATTGTACTGGGAACTATTTTCGCCGGTGGTGTACATGACTACCTGTCCGGTATGATGTCCATGCGTGAAGATGGACATTCCATTTCTGAAATCGTTGGCAATGACATGGGAAAGACCATGCTTACGGTGATGCGTATATTCTCGGTTATCCTGCTTGTCCTGGTAGGTACGGTGTTCATGACTGGACCGGCCATGCTTCTTTCCAAGCTCACTGGCTGGGCCGTTATGCCGTGGCTTATCGTAGTACTGGGATATTATTTCCTGGCTACCATTCTTCCGATTGATAAGATTATTGCCCGTCTGTATCCGATTTTCGGTATCTGCCTGATTATCATGGCCGTAGGTATTGCCGGGGGCATGCTCCTGGGGGTAGGCGGTCATGTGATGCCGGAAATGGTTATGGCCAACCTGTATCCAGGAGAACATCAGCTGCCGATCTGGCCGCTTATGTTCATTACCGTAGCCTGTGGTGCGGTATCCGGTTTCCATTCCACCCAGTCTCCGCTTATGGCACGCTGCCTTAAGGATGAACGTTCGGGACGTCCGGTATTCTATGGCGCCATGGTAGCAGAAGGCGTCATTGCGCTCATCTGGGCTGCTGCCGGCATTACGTTCTTTGATGGTACAGCAGGCCTCCAGGCAGCGCTCAAGGCCGGTGGCCCTGGCGGTGCGGTATATGAAATCTGCACAGGCTATATGGGTACAGGCATCGGTGATGTACTGGCTATGCTTGGGGTTATTGCCTGCCCGATTACTTCCGGGGATACGGCATTCCGCTCTGCCCGTCTGACAATGGCTGACTGGTTTAAGATTGATCAGATGGGAATTGGCAAGCGTCTCATGCTGGCTATTCCGCTGCTGGCTATCGGCGGTGGTCTGTCTCAGATGGATTTCAATATTGTATGGCGGTATTTCTCCTGGTCAAACCAGGTTCTGGCTATGATTGTTCTCTGGACCGGTGCAGTTTATCTTTACAAGAAGTGTGAAAAGAGACTCGCCTGGGTTATCCCCTGCGTTCCGGCCACATTCATGTCCGTAGTGACATTTACTTATATTCTTCAGGCTAAGGAAGGTTTCCAGATGGATCCATCCATCACCTATCCGGCCGGTCTGGCGTTCGGTGCCGTATGCCTGGCCCTGTTCCTGAAGAACACGGTAATGAATTCTCAGGTAAAGAGAGCCTGCAGCACAGCCGACGGCTGAATAAACGGCGAATAAGAAGAACAGGAAGGAGTTCTGAACAGGAAGTTCGGGACTCCTTTTTGTATGGATAAAAGGCGTATAATAAAAATTAAGAGATGAACAGAGCTCATCTTCCTCTATATGGAACTGATCTTGATTTCCGTTTTTTATATCCTTGGAAGGGGGAGTGTATATGCATAATCGACAGAAGCGTATAGCGTGTGTATTGGCGCTTTGTCTTATGACTTCTGCCTGTGCGGTGCCGGTACATGCGAATCTGGCCGCTGGCATCTGGGCGGGCAGTGTGCTGGGCACTATATTTCATACGAATCACACCGGGGGAAGGTCTCCGGGGATTCACAGGAAAAATCAGCAGAAATATAAGGATGCCATGCATGTACTGGAAAACATGAACTGGGTCGGCGTAGCTAAAAGCTCCGGCGGAGATATGTACTTTGATCAGGATACGCTGAAGGAAACAAAAGAAGCGGATGGACGTCATGTGTATGCTACGGTAAAGGATACATTCACCCAGGAAGGAGCCAAAGCGCTGGCAGAAAGCAGTAAGGGACGTCTTAACGCTTCTGAGGTATCCTATTCCCTCTACGTGGTGGATTTCGGGGAAAAAGGATGCCGCATCGCTGGTCCGGTGTATTACTACGATAAGGACGGAAAAGAACTTCTTCACGTCAATGCTGCCCGTGCATTCCTGGATATCCAATCAAGAAACTTCGGTATTACCCTCCCCAAATCCTATACGGAAGGCAGTGTAGAAGCCATTATGAAAGAAAAGGTTTTCTCTTACGACGACCGGCTGAAGGAAGAGGAGCAGCAGGGATAAGCGGAAAGACAGGTTTGAAATTTGATAGTTGAGAGATAAAAAGCAACAGGGCTGTATAAGCCGAGGATTGCATACAATTCATTGTAAATTGACGGAGAAATACATTTTGTCCTATATCTCTGATTTGCAAAATAGAAAAAAGCCAGAAGTATGTAAGCTTCTGGCTTTTTCGATTTATTAATAGTTTATGGTTTCGCCGTCTTCCGGAATGTCATAGTTGGTTACGCCATAGTTCAGTAGCTTTCCTCGCATACTGTGACGGGTGATGGTGGCATGGGCTACGTTGTTGAAGTGGGTGAGATAGAGACGGGCATATGGGGCGGTCTGGGCGACGTTCCATACATCCTGGTCGTCCATGATAAGGCGGCCGTTTTCTTTTGTTTCAGCGGCGCAGGCGTTAAGGGCGATGACTTCCGGATGGTAGGTTTCAATGGCATTTTTTACACCATCATACCAGATAGTGTCACCAGCGAGGTAAAAAGTTTTCTCGTTTTCTGCTTCGAAGAGGACGCCCATGGCATCCCCGCAGGGGATGAAGGTGCCGTGGCGGGCCGGAATCTTGCGGAGAGTGACGCCTCCTGCTGTTATGCTTTTTTCTGAAAGGATGGTGATGTTCTGAAACCCGGATTTCTTCAGTATAGCCGCATCTCCTTCGTTCTGGCAGAAGATGGGGATGGTCTTGTTCAGTGGGGCGCCTACCGTGCCATCTTCGATGGAAATATCGATGTGGTCCGGATGAATGTGGGTGAGGACGATGAAGTCGACGTCTTTTAAGATTTCTTCTTTTGACATGGGAAGGTCATAGAAAGGCATTGGAAGGTGCTCTTTAAACGGGTCAGGTGTATGGTAGGGGAGGCCTGGTATATCGACGAAGCAGAAGGTGTGGCGTGGCATGAGCCAAGGGTCGATGAGGAATGTTTTTCCCGCATATTCCAGGCGGTTGGTTGCGTTTCTTATTTGTGTTATTTTCATAATATGTGGTATCTCCTTTTGTTGTACCCTTTATTTCTGATGGTTTCATTATAGAGGAGATGCGTAGCGAGGAAAAGAAGAGAAAACGGTGATTGAAGCAACTGTATGGTTGCTCTAAAATAGAAGCAGGAGGTGCCCTATGAATCAGAAACAGCTACAGTATTTTGTCACAGTTTACCAGACGAAAAATATACAAACAGCCGCAGACCGGCTGTTTGTTTCGCGTCAGGGGGTGAGCAAGGTCATCCGTCTACTTGAGGAAGAACTGGGTCAGAAGCTTTTCATCCGGAGTGTCAGAGGTGTCATTCCAACGGATTATGCAACGATTCTTCTGCCTCATGCCAGACAGCTGCTGGAAGAATATGACGCCATCCGCGGGCTCCACACGCTTGCGGCACAGGCGAAAAGCGTGGTCACTATTTATTCACTGGACCATGTGCTTGCCTATCTTGGAGCGTCCCTGATTGAAGATTTCCATAAAGCGCACCCCTCTATCATTCTCAGCGTAGTGGATACGACAGATGCCATGGCTCTGACTGCGCTGTCAGCGCAGCAGTGCAGCTTTGCTATGGTAACGGGGCCGTTGGATGAAACACGTTTTGAAGGAACGCCCCTCTTTTTCAGCAGTTACAGCGTACGGATGAACCGTGCTCATCCCCTGGCGAAGAAATCCTTTCTGACCTATGACGACCTGGATGGACAGACCATTATCAGCAAAGGCCGTGCCTATGACTGTTTCCGTCGCAATATTGATCAGCACATCCTCGTTCCCGGACGGAAAATTCATATACTCGCCGAGACGGCTGATGAAAGCATTATCCGGGAGCTTCTTCTGGAAAACCGGGCTATCAATATAGGTTATGACTATGCGGATGGTCTCTATCCGCATCCGGATATCATCAGCAGGACACTAAAGGCAGAAATCAGCGGTCAGATGATTTACCTCGTATCTAATTCCCAGATCCGCATGACAAAGGCAGGCCATCTCTTCCGAGAGTTCCTTCTGGAATGGATGAAAAAGAAAAATGCGGAAACGAAGTAAGCGGTAGATCTGATTTGCATGGACATACACTTCTTGTTTCTATTGAGGACAGCGTGTCAGCCCGATGTCCTGTCTCCTGAAAGAGAAAGAAGTTTTCCCGGTAATCTTCCTGGGGGCCGATTGCAGGCTCATGAGTTACCTCTCTTATGGAATTATCTTTCATCTGGTATTAACACTGGAAAGTAGATTCTGTAAATATGATAATCTTTTTGGTTCTGAGCTGGAGCTTTACCGTTATCAGGCAATAAAAAAATGCAGCGAATGCTGCATTTTTTGTTGTTTATTTTTATCTTATTCTACTACAGAAGAAACGTAATCGGTCATGCACAGAAATTCTCCTGCGTAAGTACCTCTGTACCCCATACCGAATGAAATTCTTCTGAACAGTGCTACAATGTTCTTCATCATGATCGATCCCCCGCTTTCTTAAATAGCTGTTGGTTTTTGATTTGTGAACACATTATAAAGTCTGAAAAGTCATTTGGCAATAGGGTAAAAAATATTTTTTTCTTTCACTTTTTTCGATGAAGTATAGTGAACTTTGATGAAAAATGGAAGAAAATAGAGAAAACAGGAGGAAATACCGGTGAATTTCCTGCCGGCTCATATCTATCAGAACCTATAATATTGGCATATATATAATTTCTGTTGACATTAGTTTTATTAATTTAGCCTATTTTGGGCGTTTTGGGGCACTTATGTACCATATATGGTACGGATAAATAACATAAGACCAGATTTCAGTTTATATTCCTAAACAGCCATATTACCTCATATGGCCCCACAGGGGCTCATATGCCCCCAAAATGGAAAAATATGGGGATATTTCTGTAAAAAAGTGTGATTTTATCGAGGTTTATCCAAGATTTTTAGTACATAGTACAAAAAATCTTTATAAGGAAAAGACAGGTACGAGAGCAGGGATTTGAGGAAAATCTGTATGTAAACATACTGTGAAAGAGAAAACAGACCGGGAACTTGAAAAGTTCCCTTATCTCACAGAATGAATTTGAATGGATAGGAGCAGGGGCTCGAAGGTTTCCCGTTCTGGAGAGAAAGGGGGACTATTCGCTTCAGCGAATGGTGGATAGTTGATTCCACTATGTTGAAGCATAGGAAAGCGTGCTGTTGTACGTTTGACTCTTATCCAGGTTTTCCCCGAAAGGAGGCCTTTATGTCTGCGTTTTACAAGGGGT
>NZ_FMXA01000022.1 GCF_900103425.1 Dialister histaminiformans
CAGGAGCTTTACCTATAATTCCTTACGATGCACATACAGGAATCAACTCTCCGCCATCTACGATGGCCCTCCTCTCTCTCCAGAGAGGAAAACGTTTTGCATGCTTCCGTTAATCAGCTTTTGCATTCTTGCCCTTTGCAAGAATAGAACATTCCGCTTCACACCATCCCGAATTCCATAGGAATTTGCCGACAGCAGACAAAGTTCGCACCCCTTCGATTCCCTTCTCTCTCCAGAAAGGAAAAATTTGTAATATCCTTCTGCTTTCCTTTATATGAAACTACAGGAAATATGGATTTACATCCAATAACGACCAAACATAGTCATGATACTACTCTTTTAAAAAAGGAGCTTTGTTTTGCAAGCTTTTCTTTTGTCAGCTTTCCGGGCTTTACACCGGCTTTCAGCGAAGTTTATCTTCGCTTATCTTCGGTACTTTCTAAGCAGGCTCCAGGGGATACTGCACAGGTAGTGATCTTCCGGATGCCTTTCCAGATGGTTCTGGTGTTCAGGCGCACTGGGGACGTATTGGGTAAGTGGCCTGACCTCTACCTGAATGCGGTCGGCATCTGGTCTCTCCGCTATAAACTGCCTGGCCTCTTTCAGTACATTTTCATCTGTGCTATACACCCCGGTGCGGTATTTTTCTCCGTAGTCCATTCCCTGATGATTGATACTGTACGGGTCGATGATTTCAAACAGATGTCCCGTCAGCTCTCTGGCGGAAATCTGTTTCTCATCATACGTCACCTTGACACATTCCACATACCCGTCATAGGGCGAAGACAGGGAATCGGTCTTCCCATTGGCGCGCCCTGCTTCCGTGGCAACAACCCCCGGAATTGTATTCATAAAATACTGTACACTCCAGAGACAGCCTCCCGCCAGATAAACCGTCTGCATAGTTCCTCCCTCATTTGACTCAACGATGCGTTTATATCTGTATTCTGCTATAGTTTACCTATTATGGCAAATTGAGGTTGACATTTCATGAATGCACTGATTTTTCAGCGTCTGTCATCGCTGCAGTCTCCCGTGTTTTCCTGCCGGCGTGTTATAATAGATTCAATACTTGTTGATAAACCTAAAGGAGTCAGAATATTTATGAAAAAAATTATCCTCACAGGCGACCGCCCGACAGGACGCCTTCATATCGGCCATTATGTAGGCTCTCTTTCTGAACGTGTGAAGCTGCAGAATACCGGCGCATTTGATGAAATTTATTTCATGATTGCCGACGCACAGGCACTCACCGACAATGCGGACAACCCAGAAAAGGTACGCCAGAACATTATGCAGGTAGCTCTGGACTATCTGGCAGTAGGCATTGACCCATCCAAAGCCACCATTTTCATTCAGTCTCAGGTTCCTGCTCTGGCTGAACTGACGGTATACTACATGAACCTGGTTACCGTATCCCGCGTACAGCGCAATCCTACCGTTAAAGCGGAAATCCAGCAGAAGAATTTTGAAGCCAGTGTACCGGTTGGTTTCTTCTGCTATCCAATCAGCCAGGCCGCAGATATTACCGCATTCCATGCTACATCCGTACCGGTAGGCGAAGACCAGGAACCGATGCTGGAACAGTGCCGTGAAATAGTTCATAAGTTCAATGAAGTGTATGGCGAAACGCTGACCATGCCGGAAATCTATCTGTCCAAAAATGCAGCCCGCCTCCGCCTTCCAGGTCTGGACGGCAAGGCCAAGATGTCCAAATCTCTGGGCAACTGCATTTACCTGGCTGATGATGAAAAGACAGTACAGCAGAAGGTTATGTCCATGTATACCGATCCGACACACCTCAAAGTCAGCGATCCGGGCCATATTGAAGGAAACACCGTCTTCACTTATCTGGACGCATTCATCAAGCCGGATTCCTTTGAAAAATACTGGCCGGAATACAAGAATCTGGATGAACTGAAAGCCCATTATCAGCGCGGTGGACTGGGAGATGTAAAGATTAAGAAATTCCTCAACAAGGTGCTGCAGGAAGAACTCCGTCCTATCCGTGAACGCCGTGCATACTGGGAAGAACGCCTGCCGGAAGTATATGAAATTCTGAAAGAAGGCAGCGCTAAGGCGGCAGCCAAAGCTCAGCAGACACTGGACGAAGTCAAGGCATCTATGCGCATTGATTATTTCACCAATGATAATCTGCTGAAGTAAAAACAGGTTAGAGTCAGAAGGTTTAAGGGAGGCATCGGAAAGTTTTTAAGAAGACACTCTTCTTCACTCCTGCAATCCCATACAGCCCTGCGAGCCATCGGCTCGCACAGTCACTCTTTCCTTTATTCCCCAACAATATCAAAAAGCGACAGGAAAATTCCTGCCGCTTTTTTGTTGTCTAAAGGCCGATACGTTTTTCTTGCAGGCATTGCCTGACATCCGGCTCTCAGAGCGCCTTTTGTTTTAAAACCCAGGCTATCCCCTTAGCGAGTCGTTTTTCACTGTCCTGGAAATGATTGCCCTCATTCCACTCCAAGGCAGTTGCTATACCTGCCTTTTCCAGCTGCTCATGCTGCATCCTGACCACGTCGCCCACCTGTTTCATAATCTGATTTCTTACTTTTTCTTCTTTTTTCCCAAGGCTCAAATAGATGGCCCTAGCTTTTGGTGTGTGGCTTTCCATATATTTCTTCCAGCCAGGATACCAGAGGGAAGGCGATACGGCGGCAATGCCACGGAAAAAGTTCGTTTCCATACCGACCCAGAGAGCAAAAAGCCCCGCCAGAGAGTAACCGCTTAAGATATACTGCCGCCTTTCCTGTTTACCATACTCATCTTCCAGGCAGGGAATCTCCTCTTCCAGAAGAATTTTCAGGGTCTGTGCCGCTCCGTCTCCAAACGCCTGCTTTCCCCATACGGGAGGCACTGCCCATGGTGTAAGATCGGAAAACCAGTCTTTTACCGGAATAAAGACAAAACACCATTCCTCAGCAGGTATCTGCTGCTTTATCTGCTCATATTCAGCTTCCAGGACATCCCTGTCATGGGAATCACCCAACTGGATAACCCATCGGCTGGCTTTCGTATTTCCCCATACAATATTGGCCATTGCATTTCCTCCTGTGTCCTTATTCTGCTTTATTTTCTGTCAAGACAGGCGCTGCATTCCTCTTTGGTAAGCACGGGAAGCGGCCGGAAGGGTTTCGGCTTTTCCGGCAGTGTCCCCAATGTCTTTTCCATCCACAGCAAATCGTACCAGCGATCAAATTTATAACCACAATGCCTGAAATGTGCGGTTTCCGTAAAGCCCAGATGACGGTGAAAGGCCGGGCTTCCCCGGGTAAGCCACGGATCATCCACATCGTCCGACCAGGCAATGGCGGAATGGAGCGTTACAATATGCTGCACCTGAGAAAATTTCTCCAATGCATCATACAGTTTCCTGCCTATCCCCAGACCATGCATATCTTCCCGGATATAGATGGATGTCTCCGCCGCCCAGGCAAAAGCGGCACGTACTCCGAGACGACCGGTATAAGCATATCCGGCTATTTCCCCATCCACTTCTGCCACCACATAGGGATAGTTCTCCAGCGTGTGAGCAATGCGCTGCCTGAACTCGTCTGCGGAAGGAACCTCATATTCATATGTCACTGCGGTATGCAGCACATAAGGAGCATAAACAGCCACCAGGGCCTTTGCATCGTCTGGTACGGCCATCCGCAACGTTATATTTCTGTTTTTCAATAGCTGCCTCACTTATATTTTTCAAAACGCCAGGTCTGCTGTGCTTCCGGATATTTTTCATGATCCACCGGGGACATAAACATAGTAAGCGGTCTGCAGAAAACTCCAAAATCCCCATACAGGGCGCGGTATACCACATAGGCTTCCCGGGTTTCTGTGTGCACCACCGGACACTCCAGTATCTCATAAAAATTACCCTTGAAATGTTTCCATATTTCGCCATGTACTGGCTGTACTCTTGTGTTTTCCATAGTTTCTCCCGCCTTGTATTTCTCCCTTGTCAGAACGATAAGTCATCCAGAAGGAATACGTTGATAACCGGGCGTTCATAAGGATGTACTTCCTTAATGCGGTTTACGGCAGCCCGGATATGCGCTTCATCGCATCGGAATTCGAGAAGAAATTCGGTACCTTCCGTCAGTTCCCCCACCTCTCCGTTGTAGGGAACCGCCCCTTCCTCCGACCGCCAGCAGGACTGTACTTCCCACCAGCTCATGCATCCGCTGTAATTACCAATCACTCCACCGCCGGCCTTCACCACGGCATCCCGGATATCATATAACGCTTCCGGTGGAAGATATACCTGTACTTTATACTGCTTCATTATCCAGTGCATCTCTTTTCTGTAAACATATTTCTTTACTCATTATACCGCGTACAATCCACAGATTTCCTTACTCTGCCAACATCCCCTGTACCAGAACCGCCCGGCCCTCCTGAAAGGTAATCTCAAGGAATAACAGCCGGCAGCCCGGACGGGGACTGTATTCCATGTTCGGCCGGCGGCCGTCGTATACCTCCTGCAGAACCTGTTTGGTAAAGGGAGAAACAGAAAACGTTTCCTTCCCTTTGGCCCCCTGCACAGTCAATGTGCCATCTGAAGCCACGGGTTCCTCAAACCAGGTCACCGCCGATGCCCCTTTGGCCTTTATGGTCACTGAATCCGCATGTACCACCCGGATTTGTTCCGCTGAATCTTCCGCCCCCAGCCGGGCCAATACCGGAGAGTCTGCCAGCGCCTTCACTTCCCTGTCCGCATATACGGCAGGGCTTCGCCGGATATACTGCCAGGCGGATCGTATTTGCTGCCTCGTATGTTCTTCCGGCTTTCCCTCTACAATGCGGCCATCCTGAACCATATTTGCATATTTCAGTGCTCCATACAGGCGTCCCTTCTGATTCTGCACCGGTACATCAATGGCATTAGCCGGCGTAACCGTCACCAGCAGAGCCAGTGCAGAGGCCAGCAGCCACAGATTCCGGATAGGTTTTCTCCGCATGCCCTGAAAAAGGGAAGCCAGACCAAAGACGGTACATGCCATGGAGAGATATCGCAGCGTAGTAAGCCCATACGCCTCATAACGGATATACACCCCCAGCAGCTGCACAGTCACTATGGGAAGAAGTGTCATTCCAATATACAGAAAAAAGGATTTTCCTTTTACTTCTTCTGTTTCTCCCAGAAGGAAATAGAAAAGCACATATCCTAGAAGTGCCAGTGTACCGAACCAGTTCATAGTCCCGGAAGGCATTGTGCCAAGCCACAGAATTTTCCCGATATAGACATAAAGTATAAGCAGATACAGCCCATACACCGGAAAAAGAACCCGTTGACACAGCTTCTTAAGCGACGAAGGAACCCTCAGAGGCGCATTCTCCTCCGGAATGGACGCAAGAAACCAGTTCCATCCGACAATACAGATAGAACAGGCGGCCGCCATACTCCACCAGTACCAGGGAAGGGAAACCAGCATAGCATCCACCGCAGCCAGACAGAGGGAAAGTGCCGCCATGGACAGGATACTGACCCCGGCGGCCTGAAGAGCCCCCAGGAACAGGATAGGAAACAGGCCAGCGCGGTGATTTCGCGACACCACATACAGATTCATGCTCATAAAAGCGGTAATCAGCCCCAGCCCGGCCATAATGACATATTCTTTCACCTCAAGGACGTTAAGACCTCCCCAGAGCAGTATACACAGCAGGGCCGGCGGAATATATCTGATAATTTCATTTCTTCCGCCGGCCCGCTCCTCCTGCATAAATTCCCACCCGGCAGCCAACAGCATAGTCGCTGCCAGGGAAAAGAACAGGCTGAGATACAGGATATCCTCTTTATGCCAGACAGACATACCGGACCAGCAGAGAAAAAGCAGGAACCCCCAGAGAGAAGCCGAGCGAAAACGCACCACCCCCTGCTTTGCCCTGCCAAGCCAATATATCCCCCATTGCCACAGTTTTCCCATAGCTTATCCTCCCTCATATCATTTCACCTTAACTATTGCTATTGTATCATGGCTGTTTCTCTTATTTTCCCATGCTCCTCTCCTGATATAGCTTTACGACATATCAATTCATTGTTTATTTCTTCATTGACTGGCTACAGGGCCGATGATACTATTTACCCATCAACTTCACGTTGAGAGGGAAATCCCCCAGATGCTCCTCTTTCAGGCATGGAAGGATTTCCCGACATTCCCTATAAAACAATTCCTATTGAAATACATTGAGGAGGCTCATTATGAATCTGAAGAAAACTTTAATTATTTCCGCCGCAGCAGTCGGCGCTGCCCTTTTCCTTTATGGCTGCGGAGGCAACGATGCAGCAAGCTCCGCTTCCGGCGAATCGGATACCATTTCCGTAGGTACCACCGCCGGATACAGCGAAGATGTAGTTGAATTCGTAGCTAAGCAGGCAGAAAAACAGGGCCTCCACGTCAAGGTCGTATCCTTTGGCGATTATGTAACACCAGACCAGGCACTGGCTCAGGGCGACATTGATGTCAACTCCTTCCAGCACGGTCCATTCCTCGATGCATTCAATCAAAAGAATGGCACCGACCTGGTATCCATCGGCAACACTTACCTGGCTCCACTCCGCGTATATTCCAAGAAGCACAAGTCTCTCGCTGAACTTCCAAACGGAGCATCCATTGCGGTTCCAAACGATCCGTCCAATGAAGGACGTGCGCTGCTTCTTCTGTCCAAGCAGGGGCTGATCACCCTGAAGAACGGGACCGACCCGACCAAGGCTACCACGGCAGATATCGCAACCAATCCGAAGAACATCAAGATTGTAGAACTGGAAGCCCCACAGCTCCCACGTGCACTGGATGACTGCGATGCATCCGTAATCAACGGCGGCTATGCTGTATCCGCTAAGCTGGATCCAAAGACAGCCATCGCTACGGAAGATGACACCAGCCCATACATCAACATTATCGCTACCCGCGCTAAGGATAAGGATAATCCGACCTACAAGAAGTTTGTAAAGATTTTCCAGAGCCCGGAAACCAAGAAGTACATTGAAGATAATTACGCAGATACCCTGGTACCGGCATTCTGATGAGCTAACACAAAAACCGCATGGAATCCCCATGCGGTTTTTATTTTGACTAATGGGCTGTAAGCTGTATCAGGGCTATGGTCTGACGTCAAATGTCCAGGGCGGTATGGGAGTCTTCGACTTTCGTAAGGGGATTCTGCAAATAGCCTCCTGGGTATAAGCACAATAAAAAGCCTGGCATGAAAATTTCATGCCAGGCTTTCTCATGAACGGAACCCTCGCAAGGTTACGCCTGCTATACGCAAATCCCTAAGGCTTTCGGTCTATAGGCTCCACTTATTTTTTCTTAGAACGATCTGATTTCCTGAGGCCTTACGGTCGTCCTGCTCTTCTTATTTTTTCAGCGGTAGTACCCAGGATAGGCCGCTTTCTTCCAGTTCCCGGATTTTATCCGTGAAACCATAGTATTCTTTTCTGACCGGATCCACTTCCGTCTGAATCTGTGACAGAGCACTTTTCTCAGAAAGGCCAGGTTCCTGCCGGCTATGACCGCAAAAAATATGAGCCAGTGATAACCCGCTGGCTCATACTCTGAAACCTTTATGCTGTTCAATATCTGCCTTACTCAGATTCTGGCCTTTTTCACCGCTTATCTGCCCTCCGGTTCCATTTCTCCATCTGCCTTTCCCAGCTCCTGCATAAACTGGTACATCAGCTGTTCATACCTGAACACTCCGGCATTTTTTTCATTCACATAGGACAAGGTAGGTTTTGCCGTACAGGTACAGCGCCACTCTCCTACATGATGAATGGATTCTATATGCTGGATAGCTTCCTGCTGAATCTGCTGCATATCCGCCGGGTTCTCATACTGCATAATCACATAGAACTGTCCATCAATTACATAGGCAAGAATAGCCCTGTGATCAAACACATCCTGCAACACCTGACCGATTGCCTTAAGATACGCATTGCCTGCCGTATCCCCAAACGTTCTGCGGAATGGTTCATACTCCTTAATATAGAATCCCATAACGCAGAATTTCCTGCCATGATGCCAGAATTCTTCCAGGTAGTGATTCATATTTTCTGCCAGCCCGCAAAGGTTATTCAGCCCGGTTATCGGATCTTCCAATCGACCCTTTGTATAATTTTTCTCATCTGCAAGCTGCTGTTCCAAATCCACAAAGAATCCCAGAAGACCGACAATCTTGCCATCCTCGTATACCGGCATCTTATTAGCCAGAATATGATGGAGTTTCCCACCCACGATACAGGTTCCTCTGGCTCCAATAATCGATTTCCCCTGCGTGAGTACCTCCACCTCATCGTCATGAAACGGGCCGTTCGCAATATGCCAGTGCATATCTTCATCGGTTTTTCCTACCAGTTCATCCACAGAAGATAACCCGTAATATCGCAGAAAGCTCTGGCTCGCCCCGGCAAACCGGCGGTTTTTATCCTTCCAGAAGCACATGAGCGGAGAATTCATGCACAGATTGGCCCACAATACGTCAGCGGTGGAATCTTTTCCTTTCAGCGTTTTGATTTCCCCCCGGTTCATCCAGTCTTTCCGACGGCTGAGCATATCCAGCAGTTTTTCCGAATTGAACCCGGGATGCATAACCATGAGCAATACTTTTCGGAAATCTGACTGGGGCAGCGCCATAGCGATATTATATGCCCACTGATATTCCCCGTTCTTTTTACTGCGGAAATAACAGGAAATTATCCCATTCTTATTTTGACGCAGCCGCTGTTCCATAGTAGACATCTGATAAAAGGCATCATATGCCTCCTGATCCGCCGGATAAACAAAATGATTTCTGTAGGTGTCCATCACATTCTGGATTCCATAAATCACCTTATGCCTGCCTATGGGCTGCTCTGCTATGGAGGATTTTATGCTGACAACCTCATCCTTATCCAAATCCAGTAAAGCCATATCACTGTACATATAATACGTATCCCGGAGATACTCATCGAGCTGGTCATTTTCACTGGGCCTTACATGAATGGCCACATACCGGAGCTCTGCCTGGTATGCCGTATGCCCCTCACAGGAGGCGATAGCCTTGCCCTTGAGTTCCATGTAATGGTCGCCCCGTGGATAGGTAATGACCTGTTCTTCTCCTATCTGCTGAAGCTTATGCTCCACAAACATGGTATGGAAATGGTTCATCGAATCTTTTGGGTCATTCAGTATAGCTTCCCACTGCTGCAGACTGTCTATGCCATCCCGGCGAAGTACATCCGTATACTTTTTATTGCTGTACAGGATATGAAATTTCTTCTTACTCTTTTCAATAATCATAAGCGGAGCATCGGTCTGATAATCAACTGCGCTTATTTTATTATAGTAGTTCTGCAGGGCCAGAGATTCCACCGTCTGCTGTGTATCCTTTACATGCTGCTCCAGCACATCCCCCGGCATGGGCCGGCCAAAATAATAGCCCTGAATCTTTTCACAACCAATCGTATAGAGAAAAACATACTGTTCTTTAGTTTCCACCCCTTCTGCCAGGGTCTGCACACCGATTCGTTTGGCCATGGTCACTACAGAACGGATGATATTTCTGGCTTTCTTATCAAATTTTGAAAGAAAGCTCATATCGATTTTTATTTCATCAAAGGAATAGTCTTTCAGTATGCCAAGAGAAGAATACCCGGAGCCAAAATCATCCATCCATACCTGATATCCCAGCTCATGGAGCTTTTTCAGAACCGGACCGATTCGTTCCACATCCTCTACAAATGCACTTTCTGTGATTTCCACATTAACGAGTTCCCGTGGCACATTATATCTGGCCATGATGGCCTCTATACGCTCGATAATATCATTATGAAGCAAATCTTTGCGGGACAGATTAAAGGATACCGGAACCACACGATTGCCTCTTTTGGAAACCATCTGATAATCCTGACATATCTGTTCCAGCATATAGAGATCCAGCTCCGTAATTCTTCCCGTATTTTCCAATACCGGAATAAATTCCGCCGGGGACAGTAGACCTTTTTCCGGATCATTCCAACGCGCCAAGGCTTCGGCACCACAAAAAGCGCCTGTAATGGTTCTTACTACTGGCTGATAATAGACCTCTATCCATTTATTTTTTAAAGCTTCGTCAAAATGCTCCAGAATATAATTTTCCATTGTCTATCCCCCCCGGTTTACCAAAGAGACAATATGCATACTTATGCAAAGAAAAGAGGTCCCCGAAAAACGCCATACCAACATCATGCTGACAGGGTGGTTTCGCCCTCCATCCCATATATCACTGCAGTCTTTATTGTCTACCTTATTATAAACCACAGATAAGTAAAAGTACATGAATAGATGCTCTAAAGCTCATAATCCGCAATCCTGCACAGCGGACAAGCCGATGGAAAATCGTCTGGATGTCCTTACTCTGGAGTTTGTGGTGTTGTATTCTTTTGTATTCTTTTCACATGTTTCACTTTCAGATAATAAAAAAGCGGCAGGATTTTCCCTGTCGCTTTTTCATTTCTTTGTTGTTTACTTGCCTGGCATACTTTGGGACTGCACTTTAGTTCTTCTTGCCTTTCTTCAGGGGCGGGAGAAATGCGAGTCCCTTTCCTTCCAGCTCCCAGAGATAGGCCGGGAATCCATAGTACTCTTTGTTATTCGGATCAATCTCAGTCCGAATCTGATCCAGACGACCTTCCTTCAGCAGAATGGCCAGATTCTTATTGGCCATAACGGCCTTACCTACCGCAATAAATTCCGCCCAGCCAGATGTGGCTGCCTGTTCAATCTTTTCCCCGGTCACTAAACCGCCAACCCCGATAAGAGGCACGGTTCCATCAATGCGTTCATGAATCTGACGGATTCTTTCAACGCCAGGTTTACCACCGCGGCGAGCCATGGCGAAGAAATCATGAAGAGATACATGGAGATAATCCAGATTTCTCTTTTTCAGTTCATCAATAAGCGCCAGTGTATCCTCCATGGTGAGCCCATCATCCCATGGTTCTTCCGGACTGAAACGATATCCTACGATAAAGTCATTGCGTCCGCTTTCCTTTCTTGCTTCCAGTACCGCATCCAGTACGGCCAGAGGGAAACGCATACGTTTTTCCCTGGTACCTCCCCACTTATCGGTGCGGCGGTTGGATGCTCCGGAATAAAACTGCTGCAGCAGATAACCATTGGCTCCATGAATTTCCACGCCATCAAACCCAGCCTCAATGGCCAATGATGCCGCATGAGCAAAAGCATGAATCAGCCCTTCAATTTCTTCTTCTGTAGCCGCTCTGGTTCCCGCCTTGTTCCCCTGAGGTGCCTGTTCCGGGATAGTCATATCCCGGGCATCGGAAGGAGCAATTTTGTCCATGCCATCCAGCAGATCATTCAGTGCCGTGTAACCGCCATGATGAATCTGAAGAACCGCTTTCGCACCCTGTGCGTGAATAATCCGGGCACGTTCTTTGAGACTCGGCAAATCGGTTTCGCATATGGCATGCGGTTCCCCGGCAAAACTCTTGCCACCTCTGGCCACCAGTGTAGCTGCCAGAATAAACATGCCAAAACCTTCGGCCCGGCCTTTCAGAAAATTCCGTTCTGCATCGGTTATGACTCCGGTGTGCACATCAGCACCCCAGTGTGTCATGGGGGCCACCACCAGTCTGTTTTTTATTTCTACCCCATTGGGCAGAGTATAAGGGGAAAAAAGAAAATCCATATATATTCTCCTTTCAAAAATAAGATAATAATCCTTCCGCATATGGAGCAAACAGAAGAATTCACCCGTAGCCATAAAAGTACATACCCCGTCCTGTCCGGTCAATACCGGATACATAAAAACGAGAAACACCATCTGATATTCCCCGTTTTCATTTATTTTTCATGTTCAGCCAGATTTTTCACATCGTTCACTACATCAGCCACAGTAATGGATTTCATCTCATCCTCCATGGCCTTCTGCACCTGTCTGAGCCGGCCATCCAGTGCCTTGTGGATATTTCTTCCTACATAGCACTTTATATTAGGATGTTCATGGAAATGAAACAGGCCCTCCTTGCCTATGCCATCAATGGCCTTATAGACATCATAGAAAGTTATATCCTTCAAATCCTTTTTAAGACTCATGCCACTTCGGCCCTGGCTGGAACTGATAAGCCCCGCTTCCTTGAGTTGTCCCATCACATTGCGGACAATGACCGGGTTTACCCCGATGCTTCCAGCCAGAAAGCTGCTGGTTCTCTTCTCTGGTTCTTTAAAACAATCAATGGCGGTAAGCATGTGCACCGCTATGGTAAATCTACTGGTAATCTGCATAATATCCCCTCCGTCTTCTGTACTATATCTTTCAGAGTTCATCCTGTCAATATGCAGATTACATGGGCAAGGTCATGTTTATTACTTTCCAAGAACGCTGATGCGCTGGCGGATATGATTTCCCTTTACGATTTCATCCACCATGGCCATCGCATAATCTGCATAGCTGATAACACTTACGCCCTTGCTGTTCACAGTAAATTCTTCACCAGCCAGGATATATTCGCCAGTGCGTTTCCCATCAGCTTCAAACTCCGCTGCCGGGCTTACGTAAGTCCATTTTACATCGCTGCGCTGGCGGAGTTCTTTCAGGGATTTAGCCATAGCGTTGGCTACCGGCTTATAATCATCCGGAAAATCCGGCGCCTCGGAAATCATCAGCTTATGGGAGGCGTCCGTGTAGAGGGATCCTGCTCCGCCTACCACCAGAAGGCGGGTGTCACTTCCGGACAGGATATCGCTAAGATGAGCCAGAGATGTGCTATGCATAGGAAGTGTTTCTTCGGTCCATGCACCGAAAGCATCCACTACCGCATCAAAGCCTGCCAGGTCTTCTCTGGTCAGATCAAAGATATCTTTCTTCACATAATGCTGTGCATCGGTGTTGTTGTCTCTTCTGCCGAAGGCGGTGACTTCCAGACCTCTGCTTACTGCTTCAGATATAATCTTACGTGCTGCTCTTCCGTTGCCTGCTACTACTGCAATTTTCATGATGATTTCCTCCTGTACGTTATGTACCACTTAATGTAATTCTTAATGTTACAAGTATAATATCACGCATTTTACATCATGTCAACTCATTAATTACATGTAGGGCGAAAATCGTTGCCTCTCCCCTTTTATCTACTGACGCCTCTCCTCCGCCCTTGTGATACAATATGTATAGAAAATTTTGTATTATTTGGAGTCTTACCCCTTGAAAGGAGGCCTGTATGAACCGACGTATGCTGCTTAACACTATACTTCTGGGCCTGTTTCTCTTCCTCTTTGGATTTAAGCTGTTCCCGCGTCCATGGCACCAGATAGCCGGGGTGCTGGTGCTCCTTCCCGTGTTAATTCACGCAATAAACAACCGGCGCTGGTTTTCTGCTCTGAAGCGCGGTCGCTGGAACAGAAAACGCCGTCTTTGGACCACAGCCAACCTGGCCCTTCTGGTGGGAGTTCTCTTTACGGTATTCACCGGCTTTTTGTGTTCAGATTATATGACCACCTCCTATGGCAGCACGCTTCCCTACAATGCCCACCTGATTTCAAGACTCCACAAACTATTTGCTAAAATCCTGCTCCTGCTTATTGCCGGCCATGTATTCTTCCACTGGAAAGCTTTTTCCTCCTGGATACGGCATGGGCTAAAAAGATAAGAAGACCGTACACACCGTTACAAAAGCAAAACAGCGGAAACAGAACCATTTTACAAAGATAGTTCTGTTTCCGCTGTTTTCATTTGTCTTTCCCGGTCAGGCAAGCTCGTTATTTTTCACTGGCTACAGAATCTTTTACCCACTGGATAAAGTTTCCTGTACTGCTCCCCGTTCGTTCGGCCATAGTATGTTTCTTCTCCCACACCGTAGCAAAATCCACATCTTCCACGTCTTTTCTCTGCTTAAGTGCCAGAGCTAGGTTGACTTCTGTGGTCAGTGCGGTATCTCCCTGAGAAATCCCAGTATGGATTCTCCAGTGCTTAGCCAGAGTAGATGGCTTCTTTTCTCCCGCAGGAACCAGGATGAATGTCATGGGATCGTACATAAGCTGACGTGTCAGGGTATCCACATGCAGCGCATCCACGTTATTCATATCCCCTTCATAAGCCTGACGGATAGAATCATCGTAATCGCTGTAATTCTTGTACGTATTCTGTCTCTTTTCCATGAAATAGGTCATATTTCCATCAAAATGAAGGGCATCATTCTGTCCATTTCCAAAGAGCAGATTTTCAGCCTGCGCTTTCTGCAAATCATCAAAAGCTCCTACACTCTTGGTTGCCTGCTTCATATGTTCCACAAAAGCCTCTACAGAAGAAATCGTTGCTGTATTGGTCTTTTCATCGTAAGTAATCCATGGATTATCCCCATTCAGCGCATCAATATATTCCTTTTCACTGTTATAGGTATGAGGTTCTTCCTGTGCCATAGACATCACAGGCGCCCCCTTAGGCGGTGTCCATCCTCCCATAGATTCCTGCGCCCCCTGTCCGGGGAATGCGCCGTCCACCTGGAAATCCCTCTGCCCTGTAGTTAACGGGAACTGATTATCCTTCAGGAAATTATTCAGTGAGGTTTCAATGGTCGTCTTCAGATAATCATAGTAAGGACCGGCCATATAAATCCCTGATTCAGACTGGGTCAGTGTAAGGACATTTCCCTGTTCATCCCGAAGTCCCATACGGTTGAGAGAGTCGGCATACGCTCTGGCCATATCCCTGGACAAAGACCGGGTCCATGTCCCATAAGCCCTGGTCCCTTCACTGCTGAACTGCCCCATCATCCATTCATAGGACAGATCGGCCTGCGTCAGATTGGTAATCGGGCACCAGCACATAGCCCCATCAATGGCATCGCTAAGCGGTTTTCCCTGACTATCCTTCATCAGTGCGCCAATGGAAGACAGATAAGGCATATACATTTCGCTGTCTCCGGTCGCTCCCATAAGGGCGCTCTGTGCACCGCCGCCACTGTGTCCGAACGTGAAAATCCGGTTCTTGTTTCCTGGAACGAGACTGTCATTGTAGCGCAGATATCTTACAGCGGCCTTCAAATCCGTTACACCCCAGAGAGCTCCGCCGTCATAGGCTGTCCCATCTGGATTCGTGCCATTACTTCTGCCACGGCATCCGGCATATACGTAGACAAAGCCCTGGGACAGATACGTAGAAAGGCCGGTGCCATCATAGGAGGATGGTGCCTTCTGCGCCGCATAGCCACCGGTATTGACCGGCATAACCACCGGGGCGGTTACCGCCGTATAGTTTCCAACCTTTGCCTTAGGATTTATCTGGCAGGTATAGGTTCCGTCCGGATTCTTCACGCCCTGCATGTAAACCCCCGGTACATACACAGCCAATGATTCATACTCTGTGGCCTGCGGCTTTGCGCAGTATACCAGCCCAATCTGGTAATAAATGTCGTTGGTTTCATCATAATTCCACTTCGTATTGTCCACATGAAGCGATGGTGATGCTTCAGGAATCTGGGCCACCGCTGTGACGACCGGTGTGTTGCCCTGCGCATTCGCCTCGGACGCATAAACTGACAGGCTGCCTGTCAAGGCCACCGCCGCCATAAGGGCCAGACTCAGTGCTGCTTTTTTACGATTCACCATAATTCCTCCTGTTTCAGGAAAAAAAGAACCGCAGACTCACCATAGGATGTCTGCGGCATTCAATTCTCGTCGGCTGCAGGCCCCATTCACGGGTGCCCCGCCATTAAATTAGCCTTATTCTATGTGATTTTCTGAAAAAAAGCAAACCGTGTACGGCCACCATGAATACAGAAGCTGTCGGTATCATAACCCGTTATACTGTTCGTCCGACACCGGTTCAAGCCATTCGTTACTGGTATTTTCCCCAGGAACTTCAAAGGCCAGATGAGAGAACCCGCTGTTCTTCTTAGCCCCATGCCAGTGTTTTACCCCGGCCGGAATCTCTACAATGTCACCAGGCTTCATCGCCTGTGCCGGTTTTCCTTCTTCCTGATACCAGCCTTCTCCGTCTACGCAGATAAGAATCTGTCCACCGCCTTTGGTTGCATGATGAATATGCCAGTTATTCCGGCATCCCGGTTCAAAGGTGACATTGCAGATTGTGAGTGCCTCTCCCGGTCTGGTCAGTACATTCAAATAGGACTTACCGATAAAATACTTCGCATAGGCATCGTCAGGCTGTCACCGTCCGAAAAATCCGCTGGGATTCTCTTGCCAATCAGCACACTTATGGTAACACTGCTTCTTAGTTTCAGGGATAACTTTCCCTCCCTTGCCCACACTTCCCCAAAAAGCACATCATCATTCAGTCGTCCAAACTCCGGTGAAAAAATTCCAGGCTGTTCATTCTGTTCATTCCCTGCCACCATCCCCCGATATCACTATAAAATAAAAAAGCACAGATGGACGCTTTATGCCTCTGTACTTTCATTATATGTCGCCTTTTATACCCTGGAAAATGCTTCTATTGATAGATCCAGCATGCTTTTTCGGCATAATTACAAATCTGTTGCTCTGCCCCGTTTCCTGCGCAGTTCTGCACTCCATGCCCTGCAACAACCCTATCTTATTTTTGGAACTTTCGTTTCAGCAAATCCTGGTCCACAGGCAGATTATTCTCCGCATACGTTTTAGTATCATCCGTGCCATCCAGAATTCTCCTGGCCGCTTTTCCTATATCTGATTTAAGGGTCTCGGAATCTGCCGGACTTATATCCACCAGTGTATGAAACAGCTTCTTTTCCTCTGGCGACACTTCTTTTTCCGGATCATGTTTCTTCAGTGAAATTCGAATCATCTTTCTCCGTGAATTTTTTTCAAAGATAATCTTTTCCCGTTCCCGAATCCAGGCCATAAGCAACACAACAAGCAGCACTATCCCCATATACCCCAGCACAGGATACAAAAGTCCTATCAACCGTTTGAAGCCACCGAAACTGCATACGTAGCCGACAATCACAATCCCTATCAGGCACTTTCTCAGTTTCAGCGTATCCCCTCCGGCAAACCGGACCGCAATAGAATAAAATAGGGAAAATGCCGTATTGAATATCAGAGCAAACACGGTAACGGCATAGATAACAGCCAGTGCCGGATGAATATGATTAACTATCGCCAGCATGGGCATATCTGCATCCTTTACCTTATCGATATTGGCAAAGAGGGATAGAGCCGCGACCATAACAATAACTCCAATACATATCCCGCCGTAGAGTCCTCCCTTTTCCGCATTTCCCAACTGCACCAGAGAACCGCCCAGTATGAAGGCCATAGACACTCCGGTCATTGCGCATAAAGCATAATAATTAATAGTTGAAAGCCATAAATTACTCATTACCGGGGTAATGGTTCTGGCCTCCATATCCAGTGCTGTAAAATCATAGGTTTTCCCCCAGAAAGTATACAGCGTAATCAGTAAAATCATTCCTGCCATAATCGGAGTAAATATCCCAAGCACCCCGGTAATCTTATCTATATCCAGAAAAGCCACCAGAACTATAAGCACGGAACAGAGCAGAGCGCCAGCCCATGGAGCTATGCCAAACTGCTGATCCAGGTTTGACCCTGCTCCCGCCACCATGACAAAGCCCATGACAAAATTTCCTGCAATCAGCACATAATCCAACGCCCTGGTTATTATTGGATGTGCAATACGGGAAAATATCCCTTCATATGAATCTTCTCTGTAATAACACCCAAAAGTTACCATGATTTTTCCGAATAGTGCATTTAGCAGGCCAAGCAAAGCCACCCCCAGCAATCCTTTCTTTCCGAAGCTAAGAAAATATTGCAGTATATCCTGCCCGCTGGACAGCCCTGCCCCTACAATGACCCCTATGTATGCAAAAGCAATTTTCCAGTATGTCTTTTTCAAACGCATATCCCTCCAATCGCTATATCCAGACATATGCCCACAGTATTTTTTGCCTGTATACCATAAACACATTACACACATAATCTATTTATTTTATCACTATTCTGCGCATTAAATCTACATCATATTCCCGTCTTATCCTAAATCCGTATAAAACAGGTATCCTGGATATATACCTGCCAGCCACTCTTTCAGCTGACAATTTCAACTTTTTTGTCGGCCTCCTCCGACCTGCAACTGCTCATGCATCATAAAAGCACAGAGAAATGACTCTTCTCTGCGCCTTTACATCGTCCCGACTATCCCTACAGCAATCTAGCCAGTACGGTCTCCCGATTATTGACGAATAATTTCATTATCTTTACGCACTCTGTTTCTTCGTAAGAGCAGCGATGAACTGGTCCCTTGTCAAAACAGAGGATATCCGCATCGGGAATTCCCAGCAGAATGGGGGGGAATGGGTAGCAATGATAAACTGTGCCCCCTGCTTCACACACCGGACAATTTCCCAGAGCAGTGTCAGCTGTCGCTGAGGCGACAGGGCCGCTTCGGGTTCGTCCAGAAGATACAGGCCATTCGCACCGAAATTGTCATGTACCAGAGCAAGAAAACTCTCCCCATGTGACTGTTTGTGATATTCAGCCGAAGGATGCGCGACATCGGCATATTATTCTTCCTGGGTAGCTACGTTATAGAAACTTTCAGCCCGAAGGAAATTTCCCCATTTTTCCTTGCGATATCCTTTACTCAGCCGTATGGCATCGCATAATTCAGGGTATTCATCATAGGTGGAAAAGACATAATTCTTTGTACCGCCTTCGGGATTAAATCCATGTGCCACCGCAATGGCTTCCAGCAGTGTGGATTTTCCGCTTCCATTTTCTCCTACAAAGAAAGTGACCGGTTTGCTGAATTTCAGGGTTTCCAGTCCCTGAAATGCCTGAATGTCCCTCACATAGCTGTCTTCATCCAGATTATTCCAGTCGAATTGTATTCCCTGTATAAACTGACTATTCATATCCGGCTTTTTCTCCTTTCTTGTCACGACTAAGAACATCACATAGAGGAAAATAGACATCAGATGATTCAGACAGTCAGCTATAAAAGGCAGGTACGAGATACGAGAATTGAGATTTGAGTCGGGAAACGGAAAATTTTTATGAAATGGTTATATCGAACATTTTTGTTCTTCCCTATGCTCTAACATATAGCAATCAACTATCCACCATCTGGCAAGCCAGACGATCAGACGTCAGACCGGAAACCTGTGGGGCTTCCTTTCAGACTTCAGAGGGAGAACATCAGCATGCTTTCCTGTAGCCAAACAAGGTGGAATCAACTATCCACCGACATTCGTCGGTCCACCCTTTCTTTCAAGAAAGGAGCTTCGTTTTGCATGCTTTCCATTTGCAGAGCTTTTGAATTCTTACCTTTATACAATAAAACATTCCGCTCCCCCTTGTAAAACAGCATGTTTTACAAGGTCTCGAGAATCCAACCTGGATTCTTGCCGACCTATGAGCCTTGGCTCATACCACCCTGCGAATCTTCTGATTCGCACAGACAGCAAACAAAGTTTAGAGAACCGGAACGGTTCCCGGTCTGAAGTCTGCTTGTCTAACCGTCTAAGGCTTTGCAGCCTTTGCGCTTTAGCTCATCCTTCCTTTCTTTCCTTATACCTGCGTATGCGTTCAAGAGGGGCGGATCCTACGGTATATCCTTTGGACATCCGGAGGTCCATGGCCATATCACTTAATACCTCGTAATTGAGTCCGGTGCCTTCCTCATCGGCTGCATACTCAGCCGCCATTTCTCTGTCGATACCGATTTCCTCTGCCACTTCTGCGGCGTCGATGTTGGCACCCAGGAAAACGAACTGCCCGTTTCGTTCTGTTTTCATTTTCTCTATGACTGCCTTTATCTGGCTTCCTGTGTATTCTGTACTGGCGTTTTCGTAACCATCGGTAATAATGACAAAGAGTACCTTGTCACCTGGTCTCTGTTCCGCGGCTATGGAATGGATGGTCCGGCCCACGGCATCATAGAGTGCGGTACATCCGCGGACGTAGTACTCTTTGTCGGTCATGGGTTTTACTTCGTGGATATCCATCTGATTATGAAGCAATTCATATTCATCATCGAAAAGGACCGTCGTAACCTGACAGTCGCCCTCCACGGCCTGCTGTTTCTTCAGCACGGCATTGAAACCGCCGATAGTATCCGTTTCCAATCCTCCCATGGAACCACTCCGGTCAAGAATAAATACGAGTTCAGTTCTGTTGTTTTTCATCTGTAAGGACCTCCTATCCTGTCTTGTTATCTTCATCATACAGAATAGAAAGCCCCTCCGGGTCGCTTTCCAGGCGACAAATGAAAGCCAGGCCGGCTCAGGCAGAGGACTGATTCATGCAGAACCGAGGAGTGGCTGCTGATAATGGAACAGAGCATCATTGATTTCGTAAATGTCATACTTCTTATGGCTAATGAAATATTTTACGATGACGTCTGACAGAATACTCTGGGACAGTGCGAATCCGGCATGTTCCAGCAGATTCTCAGTTTCTTCCATGTTCAATTCCAACCCGATGGCCAGTGCCAGTATGGTTCGCTTTCCCGGCATATATCCACGGCCTGTCCGGATTTTGGAAAACAGTTTGCGGCTGATATTGGCCTTCTTATATACTTCCACATCCGTTTTCCCCTTAGCGTCAATAAGATGCAGCAGTGCTTTGTTAAACGGTTCATCCAGCTGTTCACTCAACGCCTCAGGTATACCTGCAGCCGGAGCCCCGATTTCCGGAAGGATACATTTCCCTTCTGAAAAATCTATGTCTGGTAAAGCTCCATATACCGCACCGTGATGAAATACCGGTTCATCTCCTGTATACTGCTCTGCCAGATACCATTCCATATCCCTCTGTTCCCGGAGAGGCATTATCTCCACCTCGGTAAAGAGCGTCAGATACACTGCCAGTTCATGGGTTTCAAGAAATTTACGGATTTCAGAAATCGCCACCTGCAGGGCTTCTTCTTTCGGATACCCGCAGGCACCCGAGGAAATCAGCGGAAAAGCCACACTTTCAAAATGATGCACCACTGCCAGCTCCAGCGCATTCCGATACGAAGCCCGCAGCCGCTCTTCACACCAGGCGGCCTTCTGTTCATGATACACCGGCCCCGGCGTGTGTATGACATACCGGGCCGGCAGCTCGAACCCCGGAGTAATCACCGCCTCCCCGGTATTCACAGGGCGAAACCGGCTGCAGGCCTCTTCCATTGCTTCCCTGCCGGCTGCACGGAATATGGCCCCGCATACCCCACTTCCCATACGCAGATCCGTGTTCGCCGCATTTACCACCGCATCCACGTCCATTTCCGTAATATCCTCGCTGACAATAAAAAACGGCATGGTTCCTCCTCCAGCTGTCCACTATGGTCCACCAATAAAAATAATCGCTGACTATACTCTTATCGTAACAGATTTGAGCAAGCAGCGATTACACATATGCCCTTTACATAAAATCAGAACTCTTTTCAGAACATGATTACACGCCATCTCATTATCGATTTGCGCCACGTGAAACATTACTGCTTCGAACAGATACTCCCGTCTGAATTCCCCCTTCCTGTTCCAGCAGATTCACCAGCTCTCCCCTCATTGAGGGGGGATTGTGAAAAATCTGTTACTGTGCTTCCCCTTCAATAACTTAGTCGCCATCCTGGTCGCTTTTCTTAATCACTCCCCTGACTAAGTTATTGATTTTCTCTTTTTCAATACCTTTGCTTTATCCCTGTGGATTCTTCTCTTTCTTTAATGCTCTTTCCATCGGGATACAACCACATCTTCAATCCATTGGCTGAACCCCCGATTACACAGGCTGCCGCTGCGGAGGGGCTGCTAAAAGGTACATCTTCTGTAAATCGTCCAGCCTGCACTTTTCCTTCATCCATCAATTCCTTCCGGTGCTTACGGATGTGTACAGAACATGATGGCATTTCTGTAATGCTGAATTCTGAGCCTTTGCACACTACAAACTGATTTCCGGATATATACGCGGTAGCTTCTACCTTTTTCCCAGAAATGTGCAATATTTCTTCCAGCTCAGGCAAAGAAGGAAATATTCCTGCTGGAAACATAGCTATATAAGCCTTTATGTCCTCAATATAATTTTCGCAGGTATGTATCTGTACCCCGCTGAGATGATAATGTTTCTTTCTGAACGCTCTGGTACAATTTTCTTTTTTCGGACTAGTCGTCAGACACCGGTTCCCGTGCGCATATACATATTCGCACATGGCATTTTCAATAAAGAGCAGTTCATTGCTGCTGATAGTGAAATCTGTAAATTTAAACCCCAGCACGGTGTGCCACAGCGAATCGATATCCCCGGAATGAGTATTCTGGATTCTTTTTTGAATCGTATCCAGTCCCGTCTGTCCTACATATATCGCATTAGAACCAACGAGGAGCAGATACACCCCGGGCCCACCCAATTCATTTTCATAATTCGATATATTTTCTCTGGTTACCCGGATAGCTGATATTTTGGATGAGTCACTGCTCATCGTAACGGTACCATTATAAGTTCCATCAGCTAAATAAATTCTAAGGCCCCGCATGGCCTGCACACTCCTTACCATAATTGTATGAACAGATTATATAAAGCTACTTATATAGAGTTTATGCTTTTATCTGCTTTTCTACCTTCTTTCCAGCAGTGCCACCAGTTCTACGTGCATAGTCTGGGGGAACATGTCTACAGGCTGGACTTTTTTCAGCTGGTAGCCCATCTGTGCGAGAATCTTTGCGTCTCTGGCAAAAGTGGAGGGGCCGCAGGATACGTAGACTATGCGTTTTGGTTCCATACCTGCTGCCGCCTTCAGTACCTCTTCACTGCAACCGGCGCGGATGGGATCCATGACGATAACGTCAGGACGGGTTCCCTGTTTGTACAGCTTTGGCATAATGACTCCGGCATCGGCAGCGATGAAATCTGCATTCTCCACGTGATTTCTTATAGCATTCTTCTTCGCATCTTCAATGGCTGCCGGCACAATCTCTATTCCCAGTACGTGTTTTGCCTTCTGGGCCAGGTAGAGGGAAATAGTGCCGGTACCGCAGTAGGCATCAATCACCGTTTCCTTTCCGGTGAGCTGCGCAAATTCCAGCGCCTTGCTGTACAGCACTTCTGCCTGTTCCTTGTGTACCTGGAAAAAAGAATAGGGTGACACTTCAAACTGGAGCGCTCCGATGGATGCTTTCAGCGTATCGCTTCCATAAAGCTTCCGTATGGTTTTCCCGAGAATCACATTTCCTTTCCGATCCTGCACATTGTGATAAATGGACACCACAAACGGTAGAGCTTCGGTCATTTCCCTGACCCATTCTTCCTCACAGGGCAGGTCACGTGTGGCAGTAATGAGCACCACCATAAGTTTTCCGTCATCGCCAACCCGGCCCATAACATGACGAAGGCTTCCTTTCCCAGTCTTCTCGTTGTAACAGGAAATGGAGTGCTTGCGTATAAATTCAGCGGCAAAACGGAGCAGCTCGTTATTTTCTTCTTTCTGTATATTGCAGAACGCCGTGGGGACAATATCATGAGTTCCCTGGCGATAGTACCCCAGGGAAGGAACGCCTTTCACAAAACCAGCCGGAATGGCCATCTTGTTACGGTACCCAAACGGATGCGCTGCCGGAATCACCGGTTCCACCAGAGAACCATCCTCCCCGGCGATGCGCTCAATAACGCTCACTACGCTATGATGCTTGATGGCCAGCTGTTCCTCATAGGATATATGGGAAATCTGGCATCCTCCGCACTGATCATATACCGGACACTCCGGCTTCACCCGGTGCGGGGTCTGTTCCTTAAGGGTTACCAGCTTTCCTGTAGCATAGGACTTCTTTACCCGGATGATTCTCACTTCCGCCCTTTCCCCTGGCAATGCCCCCGGTACAAATACGGTAAATCCGTTCACTTTGCCTATACCTTCTCCATGAATTCCCAGATCGGTAATGGAAACTTCGTAATCCTGCCCCTGCACTACCGGGCATTTTCCCTGTTTATTCATCTGCTTCTCCTCTTCTCTTCCTGCATCCGGCTTCCTGCTGCCGGGTATGCCGTTTCGTTATTTTTCATTAAGGTACCTGTTGTACCTGGCATTGTAATACTCATTAATTTTCTTTTCCCGCCATGTATCCCTGTCGGCCAGTATGGCCAGCATTTCATCGGCAATTTCCTCAGGAGATGCTTCCTCCATATGGCGGAGATACCCCACCATGCGTCGTATCATTTTCTCTGTCTTCAGCTCCCCGGCAAGTACCAGGGCAAACTCCACAGGAAGACCGAGCCGGCGGATTTCCCTTATCAGCTGATTCTGTATGGTTTGCATATCTGTCATCCTCTGTCTTAATCCTCTGCCTTACAGTGTACCATGGAACCGTGAAAGACGCCCAATCATGGTATAATAAGCTATATGTTTGTAAACAAAGGAGTCCATTATGTACGAACAGACAACCATTGCAGCTATTGCCACACCTCCCGGAGAAGGTGGCATTGGCATTATCCGTTTAAGCGGTATTGACGCTGCGGAAATCGCCAACCGGATGTTTGAAACAAAGAAACTTCATAATTTTCACGATGCCGTCCCCTATATGATGTATTACGGCAAGGTCATGGATAATGACCGTATCGTAGACCGGGGACTGGCTGTGTACATGAAAGCTCCGCATTCCTATACAGGAGAAGATGTAGTGGAATTCCAGATGCACGGCTCTGTAGAAGCCCTGCGCTCCGTACTTTCCCTGGCTCTCCGCCATGGCGCCGTTCCCGCCGACAAGGGCGAATTCACCAAACGCGCTTTTCTGAACGGACGTATCGACCTGGCACAGGCCGAATCGGTCATGGATATCATCACCGCCAGAGGACAGGCCGCCCTGGTACAGGCAGAAAGCCACCTCTCCGGCGCCCTGTCTCAATATGTACATGAAACCCGGGAAAAGCTGAAAGAGTTCATCACCAAGCTGGAAGTAACCATTGATTATCCGGAAGAGGATCTGGAGGATCTTACGGTAGATGAAATCAGCAAAGCACTGGAGGAAATCAATCAGTCCCTTACCCAGCTGATTACCCGCTCCCACCGGGGTCGGTTCATTCAGGACGGATTCAAGACTGTTCTGGCCGGCCGACCCAATGCGGGGAAATCCAGTCTCCTTAATGCACTCCTTCAGGAAGACCGGGCCATCGTCACGGATATGCCAGGTACCACAAGGGATACCATTGAAGAATCCATCCGTATCGGAGGCATTCCGCTCATTCTCATGGATACAGCCGGCATCCGGGATGCAGAAAACCAGGTAGAAGCCATCGGTATTGAACGGGCCAGAAAATCCATGGAAGAAGCGGATTTAATTCTCATGGTCATCGATGGCTCTGTCCCCCTTACCGATGAAGACCGCCGCATCCTTTCCTCTCTGGAAGGAAAAAAGGCCATCGTCATTCTGAACAAGTACGACTTGGAACAGAAGGCAGGAGAAGCGGAAATCCGCTCCCTGATTTCTGAAGAAACGCCAATTATCCACCTGTCTGCACAATACGTAAGCGGCATTGACCGGCTGGAAGAACTGATTCAGAAACTTATGCATACGGAAGACCTGGATGCAGGAAGACAGCTCTTCCTCACCAACCTGCGCCACATGGATCTGGCAGAAAAATCACTGGAACTGATTCACCAGGCTCAGAAATCCTGTGCTGATAAACTGCCAGCCGACTTCATCGTGGTAGATCTTACCGAAGCCTTCCACAAACTGGGAGAAATCACCGGTGAAAATGTGGATGATGAGCTGATTAATTCCATATTCCAGAACTTCTGCGTAGGAAAATAAATTTCGATTAATTCGGGAGATTAACCTATCTCAGATTAAAAAATCGTCCCTGGACTGTACATAATAGTACGTCCAGGGACGATTTTTTATCTGGTATGCCCTACTCATCTCAACTTAACGCGAAAGTATTCTCTTCATTCCAGGGAGGGAAACGTTTCGCATGCTTCCGTTAATCAGCTTTTGCATTCTTGCCCTTTGCAAGAAGAGAACATTCTGCTTCATTCCTGTAATCTGCAAGGATTGCACCATCCTGAGCCGAGAATGGCATAACCATTCTTGCGGCCTTATGGTCTGCTTTAAAGCGGAATAAGAGCCAAACGTACAATAGCACGCTTTCCTATATCCCAACATACAGCATTCTACTTTCCACCATCCGCTAAAGCGAATGGTCCCCCTTTCTCTCCAGAGAGGGAAA